>CALLVV010000009.1 GCA_938012815.1 uncultured Propionibacteriaceae bacterium | reverse complement strand
GACACGACCTGCTGTTTGAACTCTTCGCTGTACTTAGATGCGGACACGATACAGATTTTACCTCACATGTTCGATTAAACCTGTTTTTCGTCACTGTCCACGAAACATGTAGCACTCCAAAGTGCATGCGCCGTGCTGTTCAAGAATGAGTTGCCTACTCAAAGTGCCGATGATGACCTTGATCCATTGCCAGCATCAGGCAAGTTTTCCAACTGGATTTATTCTCGCAGGAAGCATTGGCAGGTTGCGCGATAAATTTTTGGAAGCGTTCTCCATCACAACACGCGAAGATGACGGGGTTCTGCACCATGCACAGCCCGCAGCGAGACACGCTGATCGAAAGTCGTGAAAGCTGCATCGTGAGCAACCGCCAAGGAGAGAAGCTGAAGATCCGTGATCTGTCGGTAACCTGTGACATTCCTCCACGCCACGACCTGTGTACGCACAAGACTTGGAGCGTCATCCCAGAACAGCACATCGCGGGAGCCGTACACTCTCATCAGAGCTTCCCGTGTCGCCTCGAAATCAGTTATTTGACTGCCCAGAACTGCTGGCGAGTTCATGACCCTGAGCACACCGCTCTCCACCAAAGGACATGTTGCAAGTTTGACATCAGGATCTGCCAGAAAATCTCGGGCCATCCCATGATGAACGTGCTCCTCCGCGAACAGCGCAACCCAGACGTTCACATCAAGGAGGTGGCGCATGATGATCACCCGCACTCATCATCAAGAACCGCGTGAACATCATCGCTCGTCACAACCCTGCCGGGGCGACGCCCCAACTGGGCAAACTCGCTGACGACCGGTAGCCGCTCCTCAGCGTCGATACGCGCCCCTCGCAGCACGAGTCGCGACACGGCCTCCCCCAGGCTCAGGTGCTCCCGCCGAGCTAGCTCGCGGGCAGCAACGACAGCTTCTTCATCCAACATCAGCGTGGTGCGCCCCATGACCTCACCTCCTGCATCACGACTTGTTTGTGATGCTACCGCGGTGGGTGCGAGGAATCGCTGGTCGTGGAAACCATCGCTCCACGACCAGCGATCGTTGACGGGATCACTCCCCCGCCAGCAGGGCCTCCTCGGCTTCCTTCGTCCAGCGACCGTCCTTCAGTTTCGCCGCGACGTGCGGGAGCTTGGTTTCCAGCTCGGACAGGCGGATCAGGCCGAAGTCGTGCAGCGACGGGAAGACCATGATCTTTCCTCCCGAGGTGCGGTTGATGACCGAACCGATGGCATCCGCGAAGCCCGCCATGCCGGTGATGGCGTCGAGAGAGATGGTGGTGTCGATCACACCGTCCTCGATCTTCCGCAGCACCGTGCGCATGTCGGAGACGTCCGAGCCGGAGGTGCCCAACATGAACACGCGGCGCTCAATGATGCCCTGGAGGTCAAAGTTACCGAAGGTGCCCGCGGGGATGCCCGCGAAGGCGTTGACGATCGCGCCCTCGCCGGCCAGGTCGACGGCCTGCGAGACCAGCGCCGGCACCGGCACCATGCAGGACAGGTGGGTGTAGCCGGGTTCCAGCGGGGCGGTGCTGGTGTTGACGATCTCCAACGGCACTCCCCGGGCCTCGGCCACCGGCCCCACGACCCCGCGCAGATGCTCCAGGCGGTCGTCGCTCACGTCGGTGCCCGTGACGGTGACGCCCGGCACCCCGGAGGTGACGGCCCGCATGGTGTGCATCTGCCCCATCGGGCCGGCTGCCCCGATGATCGCCACCTTGTCGCCGGTGCGCAGCTCACCCGTCGCGGGAATCCAGGCGTAGCCGTCGGCGGGATCGTCGCCGGTGGTGCCGCAGAACCGGATGAAGTCGTAGTGCACGCGACCGATGTCCAGGCTCACCGTGCGGTCGATCCGCCCACCACCCAGCACGACACACAGCACGCCGCGCGTGCCGAGCAGCTTCGCACAGGCCTCGATCACCTCGGCATCGGAACAGAAACAAACGATGTCGTCGAAGGCCTCCCCACCCAGCCCCGCGACCTCCTGCGGAGCGGCCAGCACCGTCTCCCCAGGCCGATGCTGCGACGTGAGGGAACCAAGGTCGCCGTCGCCGACCACCAACAACCGACCACCATCGGCGACGTGATCACGCTCCGCCCACGCGTAGGAACCCTCGACGGTGGCCCACGGCTCGATCAACCCGACGGCGGCCGCCGACGGCCCGTCGGTGACGTGGATCAGGAACTCCTCGCCCGACGGCGAGACCACACAGCGTTCGTCGATGACGACGTACTCCTGCAACGCACCCTCGAAGTTGTACCCGAACGCGCCATTCGATTTCGGCGTGCGCAGGTGCTTCCAGTCGGCCTGCACCAGCACCCGGTCCCCCACCGTGAAGTGTGTCACCTGTTCCCCGGCTGCGATGATGCGCCCCACCGGTTCGTGACCGGGCACCGTCGCCTGCCCGCCCGGACGGTAGCCCGGGATCTCGGCGAGGGCCTCGGGTGCGATCCCCGAGATCACCTCCGCCTTGCGCGGATGGGAATCGAAGGCGTGCAGCAGTTTGGTGTCGCTGAAGCAGATGCCGCAGGCCTCCACCTTGAGCAGCATCTGGTGGGGACCCACCTCGTCGACGGGTTTGTCGGGGTTGAGCACGAACTCGTCGACCCCGACGATCTGGATGGCGTGCTGGGTGGCGGGAATGTCGCTCATGTTTCTTCCTTCGGTTTCTCGGGGTTCAGGCGTTGAGCATGACCTGGCCACCCGTGACGGGCACGGCCTGGCCGGTTTCATAGGCCTGTTCGACGATGTAGTAGATGGCGCGCAGCACGTCGATGCCGGTGGTGCCGCGGCGCATCGGCACCTTGGCCTCGTAGAACGCCCGCACATCCTCGATCGTTGTCGCGCCGGGCACCTTCCCGGAGTTGAGGTACTGCACGAACAGCCCCCGGTCGGGGTCGGACCACAGCGGGCCGTCGTAGAAGTTCCCGGGACACACGGCGTTGACCTTGATGCCGTGTTCGACGAGTTCCAGCGCGAACGACTGCACCAGACCGATGCCGCCGAATTTGGAGCCGGCGTAGGCGGCGTTCTTGTTGGAGCCGACGAGCCCGGATTTCGAGTTGATCTGGATGATGTCGGTGAGCCACCCGGGCGCGGCCTCGTGCTGGCGTGCGAGGAGACCACCCAGGTGCTTGGTGACGAGGAAGAACGCGACGTAGTTGATGTCAGTGGAAAGCCTGAACGCCGAGGCGTCCTGCTCCAGCACGGATCCGGCGCGCACGACCCCGGCGTTGGAGATCACCAGATCGAGCCCGCCCGCGACCCGCTCCACCTCGGCGGTCATCGCGGCGACGGATTCCTCGTCGGCGACGTTCACGGTGATGGGGTGGGTGAGGTCCGCGCCGAGTTCCGCACACTTGGCGGCGGCCCCGTCGCCGTTGAGGTCGGCGATGAAGACGAAACACCCCTGGTCGACAAGGCCCTTGGCGATTTCCGCGCCGAATCCCTGCGCGCCACCGGTGACCAGGGCGACACGGCCGCTGATCTCGCGTTCGCCGCGTGGGGTGGCGGTGACCTCGTAGGTCTCCTCCCCCAGCCGCACCACCACGGGCAGGCAGACGTCGGCGGGGATGGTGCTCTCGTCGAGGACGATGGTGGCCTCGGCGTCGCTGGGCCGCACCAGGACGGGGCGGTTCAAGGCGGTGAGGAACGCTCCCCTCACCTTCGGGGCATTGCTCATGGTGTTCTCCCGGTTTCAGGTTTCAGAGTCTGGGGGCGGTGGCGGCGAGTTCGGCAGCGTCGGCACCGTCGGCCAGGGCGCGACCAAGAGGCGCGAACGCGGCGATGCGGGCGGCGAGCCACTCGGGTCGTGGGCGGCCCTCGCCGAGGATGTGCAGCGACGGGTCGACGGAGGTCAGGGCCTCGTGGGCGACGAGCGCCCAGGTTGCCTCGTTGAGTGCCGCGAACCCGGGGTCCCGCAGCTCGGGGCAGGTGAACGACTGCCGGGGCTGGTTGATGTCCACCCCGGAGATCTCGTACATGCCGTGACGGGTGGCGAGGTCGTGGATGCGCTGCAGCTGCTGGGGGGTGTTGCGGGGTGGCATGTAGGTGACGGCCCGCAGTCCGCGATCGGCCATGGCGTCGAACAGTTCGTCGAGGTAGTCGTCCTCGAACTTCTCGGCTTTCTTGTCGCCGGTCGGCGAGGCGGAGACATCGCCGAGGTAGGCGTAGGTGGCGATCGCCCCGACGGAGTCGGCGAGGGCCACCACCTCCTCGGCGGTCGGGCATTCGTCGGCGGTGGGTTGGATGTAGATGCTGGCCAGGTATTCCGATTTCAGCACACCCAACAGGTCGTAGGTCAAGTGCGGGTTGTCGGCATCGCCCAGGATGCCGGCGAGTTTCGCGGGGACGTCGATGCCCATGTCCTGTAGCCCCGCAACCAGGGCTTCACCGCGACCGAAGCCGTCGATGAGGGCGTCGGCCATGGCCGCCAAGAGGTGGCGTTCGGTGATGCCGCCGCCGGTGGCGTACTGGGAGCGGGCCACCATGTCGGCCTGCGGGTCGAAGGGCGCCAGGCCGAGGCCGGTGAGGATGGAGTTCGCGGCTTCCGCCATCGCGAGGGTACGTTCCAGCCGCGCTGCACGCCGCGGGGCGAGCCACGCATCCACCTCCGCCCTGGCCGGGGCGGGGATTGCCTGCACGGTCATGTAGGCGATCCCCGCGGAGTCGGGGTTGTTGAGTTTCCTGGTGGCGAAGGGGCCGCCGGGGTCGAAGAAGGCACGGCACTCGAACCCCGTCACGCTGCCCATCCCGAGGATGCGGGTGGCCTCGGTCATCTCGGCGGCGGCGGCGATGGAGTCGTGGTCGACGGAACCGACGACGCGAAGGCCCGCGCGACGCGCCCCCAACGCGGCGCCGGCGGGCGTGTAGGGACTGAACGAGTAGCAGGTGTGGATGTGGTTGTTGGACTCGACCACCCACTTTGGGAAATCTTCGGCGGCCGCGGCGGCGCGAACCAGTTCCAGACGCTCTGCCTTAGACAGGCCTGGGTCATTGATGGCGTGCATTGGGGGTTCCTTGAGGTGAACCGCTGGACGGGCAGGAGCTTGCCACCCGCCCGTCCAGCGGATGGGATCACAGGCCCGTGCGGGAGCGGCGGGCAATCTCGGCTACGGTCTGGTTGCTGACCGCAACGTGGCCAGGCAGCGGCAGAATCCGCTCGTGGACCGCGTCGACCAGCCACTCGGGCTGCGGGAAGAACTCCTTCTCCAGCTCCGCCGCCGGGGTGATGGCGTTGCGCGACCCCACCACCGTGACGGGCGCGTCGAGGTGATCGAACGCGATGCTCTGCACCTTGGTCGCGACGTCCTGCAGGAAGGAGCCGCGCTCCACCGCATCGGAGCTGAGCAGCAGCCGACCGGTTTTCTTCACCGACTCGACCACCGGATCGAGGTTCAGGGGGGCGACGAACCGCAGATCGATGACCTCAGCCGACAGCCCGTACTTCGACTGCAGGATGTCGGCGGCCTCGAGGGCCCGGTACAGGGTGGCGCCGAGGGTGGCGATGGTCAGGTCGGAGCCCTCGCGGCGAACCACCGGTTCCCCTTCCGGAACCTCGTAGTAGCCCTCCGGAACGCCTCCGGGCTGGAACTCCTCGGCCTTGTCGTAGAGCAGCTGGGACTCGAAGAACACCACCGGGTCGGTGCCGCGCAACGCCAGGTTCATCATGCCCTTGGCATCGTAGGGGGTGGCCGGGTAGTAGACCTTCAGACCGGGCATGTGTGCGCACAGCGCCGACCAGTCCTGGGAGTGCTGGGCACCGTACTTGTTGCCGACGCTGACGCGGATCACCAGCGGCATCTCCAGCAGACCCGCGGACATCGCCTGCCACTTCGCGGCCTGGTTGAAGATCTCGTCGCCCGCGCGCCCCAGGAAGTCGCAGTACATCAGCTCCACCAGCGCGCGACCCCCGGAGAGGGCGTAGCCGACACCGGCGCCGACGATCGCGGCCTCCGAGATGGGCGAGTTGAACAGGCGATGGTAGGGCAGCAGCTCCGTCAGGCCGCGGTAGACGGCGAACGCGCCACCCCAGTCGCGATTCTCCTCACCCCACGCGGCAAGCGTCGGATCGGTAGCGAAACGGTGCGCCACAGCCTCGAAAATCGCATCACGGTAGGCGAAAGCCTTGTTCTTGGAGACCGGTTTACCGTTCTCGTCACGGGCGGTGCGAATCTTGTTCCTCAGCGCCTTGACACGCGGGTTCTCAACCAGCGGAGTGAGCAGCTGCGGCTCCTCCTCCGACAACCTCTCCTTGGCGCCATTGCTGTACATCACCGTGTCGATGAAGTCCATGTGCACACGCGGACTGAGATCCTCGGTCCTGGTCGCCAGGGCAATCACCTTGGTGAGGCGCTCGTCAAACCTCTGCTGAATGGCGTCCACATCAGCCTGGGTGAGCACCTTGTTCTTGACCAGATAGGCGGCATAGTTCTTGAGGCCGTCGTGTTCCTCCCACAGCTCCACTTCCTCGCGGGTGCGGTAGGAGGATGCGTCGGATGGCGAGTGCCCGGAGAAGCGGTAGGTGATGGTGTCGGTGAGCACCGGTCCGCGACCCGCGTCGAGGAGTTCACGCTTCCGGGCGACGGCATCGGCAACAGCGAGCGGGTTGAGACCGTCAACGCGTTCGGCATGCATGGCCTCCGGGTTCACACCCATACCGACGCGCGCCAGGATGTCGTAGCCCATGGTCTCGCCGGAGGTCTGGCCACCCATGCCGTAGAAGTTGTTGAAGAAGTTGAACCAGATCGGCGGGTTGCCCTCCACGCCGTCCTTCCACAGGGTGCGGTACTGGTCCATGGCGGCCAGCATCATGGCCTCCCACACGGGACCGCAGCCCATGGATGCGTCACCGATGTTCGCGATCACGATGCCGGCCCGGCGGTTGATGCGCTTGAACAGCGCCGCCCCGGTGGCGATGTCCGCGGAGCCGCCGACGATGGCGTTGTTCGGCATGGAACCGAACGGGGTGAAGAAGGCGTGCATGGAACCGCCGAGGCCGCGGTTGAAACCGGCCTTGCGGGCGAAGGTCTCGGCGACGGCGCCGTAGAGGATGAAGTTCTCGGCAACGTCGGCCAGGTCGTCGGCGGAGACCTGCTCGGCGAAGGAGAGGGTCTCGCCGTCCAGGAACTCCTTCATGATGCGTTCCAGGTCCGCGGCATCGAGTTTGCGGGAGGCGGAGAAACACTTGGCGAGGATCTCGCCGTGGCTGCGGTGGGATCCGAAGACGAAGTCATCGGCCCCGAGCTGCGAGGCCTGCCCCACCACGGCGGATTCCTGTCCGATGCTCAGGTGCGCGGGGCCGCGGTGGTTGTACTCCACACCGTTCCAGGCGCCGGTGGTCTTGATGGAATTGAGCATGGTCTCGAAAGAGCGCACGGCGATCATGTCGTGCAGGATGTCGATGAGCCCCTGCTTGCCGTAGCGTTTCAGTTCCGCCTTGAAGTTGGGTTCGTAGGCGTTGACGGGGATCTCGGGCGCCGTGATGACGCCCTTGGCACGCACGTTCGTCGGATCGACGATGAGTGAGCGGGTCATAGTTTTGTTGTCTCTTTTCCTTGTCGATCAGGCCTTGGCCGCCCAGGCGGCCTCGCGGATCAGTTCACTGACTGTGGGATGGGGGAAGACGAGCTGACGCAGGTCGGTGAGGTCCAGTTCGGTTTCCAGCACGGCGGAGGCGCCCCAGATCATCTCGGCCGCGTAGCTGCCCAGCACGTGGATGCCCAGCACCTGGTGGGTCTCGGCGTCGAGGATGAGCTTGGCCAGTCCCGGGGCCTGGAGGCCGTTCTCGGCCACGAACCGGCCGGACATGTAGCCGGGGACGCTCGCGGTGATGACGTCGCGGCCCGCCTTCTTGGCCGCGGCCTCGGTGAGTCCGATGCCGGCGCACTCGGGGGCGGTGTAGACGGCCCACGGGACGGTGTGCCAGCGCATCACCTCGCCACGGCGGTGGGCCTCGGGGTCGAGGATGTTGGCGGCGGCCACCTCGCCCATGCGGTAGGCGGCGTGGGCCAGCAGGCTGCGGCCGGTGACGTCCCCGATTGCCCACACGTTCGGCAGGTTGGTGCGCATCCGGTCATCGACGACCACTCCGCGGCCGGAGTACTCCAGGCCGGTGTTCTCCGCGCCCCAGCCGTCGACGGCGGGCCTGCGCCCGACTGCCATCAACACGTGATCGGCCTCCACCGATTCCTCCGCGCCGTCGGCGGTGGTCCAGTTCACCTTTCCGCCGTCGATGGAGGTGACCCGGCAGCCGAGCTTGAAGGTGACGTCCTTCAGGGCCTTGCGGAGCTGCGCGGCCACGTCGTCGTCGGCGAAGGGGACGATTTCGGGCAGCATCTCGATGACGGTGACCTGTGTGCCGAGCATGGAGTAGAGCGAGGCGAACTCCACCCCGATGACGCCGCCACCGATCACGGCCAGGCGTTCCGGGATCTCCGGCAGCGAGAGGGCGCCGGTGGAGTCGATGACCAATGGGTTGTCCTTGGCACCGGGGATGGGGGGCATCACGGGCACCGATCCGGTGGCGAGGATCACGTGGGTGGCGGTGTGGGTGGTGCCGTCGACGGTGACCTTCCCGGGGCCGTCGAAGGTGCCGTGGCCGTGCACGACGGTGACCCCGGCCTTCTTCTCGGTGGCGGCCACCCCGCCGACGAGGGTGGAGACCACCTTGTCCTTCCATTTCTGCAGGGCGGGCCAGTCGACATGGGCGCCGTCGACCTTCACCCCGAACTGGGCGCCGTGGCGGGCGTGGTCGTAGGTCTTGGCGGTCCCGAGAAGGGGTTTGGTGGGGGTGCATCCCACGTTCAGGCAGGTGCCGCCCAGCGAGGTGGCCTCGACGAGGAGCACGTTCTTCCCCGCGTGGCCGAGCCTCTCGGCGGCGATGTAGCCGCCGGGGCCGCCGCCCAGCACGATGACGTCGTGATCGGTCATTGTTCGTCCTCTCAGCTCAGGGCGGCCAGTTCGATGTTTTCGAGGAAGGCCACGAGGTCCTGCAGGAAACGGGCCGCGTCGGCGCCGTCGATGACCCGGTGGTCGGCGGTCAGCGACAACCCGATGCGCTGCTCGACGCGGACCTTGCCCTTCTCATCCGCGTAGGCACGGGGGAAGGTGGCGTCGACGCCGAGGATCGCGGTCTGGGGCACGTTCAGCAGCGGGGTGAAGTGTTCGATACCGAAACCACCGAGGTTGGAGACGGTGAAGGTAGCCCCGCCCAGCAGGTCGGGGCTGATGCTGCCCTCGATGGCCTGCGCGGCGAGGTCCTTGCAGATCGTGGAGAATTGGCCGAGGCTGAGCTGCGAGGCGTTGCGCACCGTCGGGACGAGGAGGCCGCGCGGGGTGTCGCAGGCGAAACCGAGATGGACCCGCTCGAAGGTGGTCAGCACTCCGTCCTCGAGGTGGGCGTTGTGGGCGGGGTGCTTGGCGGCGGTCCTGACGGCGGCGAAACCGACGAGGTCGCCGATGGTCACCTTGTTCAGGCCGAGCGCCGGGTCGGAGTTCTTCAGTTTCTTGCGCATGTCGAGGAGGCCCTGGGCCCGCGCGGTGGTGGTGTAGGTGAGCTGCGCGGAGCTGGCCAGGGAGTGCATCATCCGCTCGGAGATCACCTTGCGGATGCCCTTCAGCGGGGTGCTTGTGCTGGGTCCGGGGAAGTCCGGGTCGGCTCCCGCGACCGCCGTGGGGGCCGGCGTGGGGGCCGCCTCTGCCGGCGCAGCAGGGGCGGTGAGGTCGGCCTGGCTGACGCGGCCACCAAGCCCGGTGCCCTCACCCGCGACCGCTCCGGCCCGGGCCGCCGCCCTGGTGGTGGTCTCGGCGACGGCGGCGACGTCGCGGGCTATCACGCGACCTCCAGGGCCGGTGCCCGCGGGAACAGTCGCGATGTCAATACCCTCGGCGGCGGCCAGGTTGCGG
>CALLVV010000008.1 GCA_938012815.1 uncultured Propionibacteriaceae bacterium | reverse complement strand
GGGTGGACGGGGCTCCGGGCGGGTGGACGGGGCTCCGGGCGGGTGGACGGGGCTTCGGGCGGTTGGGCGGGCGGATGGTTGGGGTTGGACGGGTCCCGGGCGGTTTCCTCACGGCAGGTGCGAGGGGCCGCGCATAGACTTCCTCCCATGCGAGCTGTCATCGTCGAGGAGCCCGGGGACGTCGAGGCCCTGACCATCAAGGAAACCCCCACCCCCACCCCCCAGCCGGGGGAGGTGCTGGTGCGCACCGTCGCCGCGGGCGTGAACCGCGCCGACCTGCTGCAACGCCGCGGCTACTACCCACCCCCGAAGGGCATTACCGACATCATCGGTCTGGAGGCCTCCGGTGTCGTCGAGGCGATCGGTGCCGGCGTGACCCGGTGGAGGATCGGCGACGAGGTGGTGGCGCTGCTCGCGGGCGGTGGCTACGCGGAGTACTTCGTCGCCCCCGAGGGCCAGCTGGTTCCCCCTCCCCCCGGGGTGGATCTCGTGACCGCCGCGGGCCTGCTGGAGGTGGCAGCCACCGTCGTCTCGAACATGGACGTCGCCGGTTTGAAGGCCGATGAGACGCTGCTGGTCCACGGCGGAGCCGGTGGGGTCGGCACCTTCGCCACCCAGTACGCGAAATCCCTCGGCGCACGCGTCGTCGCCACCGCCGGCAGCAACCCGAAGCTGTTGCACTGCCTGGCCCACGGCGCCGAGGTCGCGCTCGACTACCACGACGACTGGGTCGACGGGGTGCGCGAAGCCACCGGGGGCCGTGGCGCGGACGTGATCCTGGACATCATGGGCGCCAAATACCTGGAGGCGAACGTCAAGGCTCTCGCCAAACGCGGCCGCATGGTGGTGATCGGCCTCCAGGGCGGCACCAAGGGCACCCTCAACCTGGGTTTGCTGCTGCAGAAGATGGGCACCGTCACGGCCACGTCGCTGCGGTTCCGGCCGGTCGCGGAGAAGGCTGCGATCTGCGCCAGGGTGGTGGAGACGGTGTGGCCGAGGATCGGTGACGGCGGGATCCGCCCTGCCCCCGAGACCCGCGTCCCGTTCGACGAGGTGCGCCGGGCGCACCAGATCCTCGAATCCGGGGACAACGTCGGCAAACTGGTGCTGGTGTTCTGAGGATTCCGCGGGAAAGACCCCCGCCGAGACATCGGCACCTCAATGTGCTCTCCGGGGCAGGGCGAAACCACCTCAGCGGAAAGCGTCCACTAGGCTGGCGACGTGACCAAGGTTCTCACTTCTCTTCCCGTCGGCGAGCGCGTCGGCATCGCTTTCTCCGGTGGTCTCGACACCTCCGTCGCAGTCGCCTGGATGCGCGAGTCGGGTGCCATTCCGTGCACCTACACCGCCGACATCGGCCAGTACGACGAAACCGACATCGCCTCGGTGCCCGGTCGCGCCGAGGTGTACGGAGCGGAGATCTCCCGGCTCGTGGACTGCAAGGAGGCGCTCGTCGCCGAAGGCCTGTCCGCGCTGGCCTGCGGAGCCTTCCACATCCGCTCGGGAGGTCGCGCGTACTTCAACACCACCCCCATCGGCCGGGCCGTCACCGGCACCCTGCTGGTGCGGGCCATGGCCGCCGACGACGTGTCGGTGTGGGGCGACGGCTCCACCTACAAGGGCAACGACATCGAACGCTTCTACCGCTACGGCCTGATGGCGAACCCGGAGTTGCGGATCTACAAGCCGTGGCTCGACGAGGCCTTCGTCTCACTGCTGGGTGGCCGCGCCGAGATGAGCACCTGGCTGACCGAACGCGGCCTGCCCTACCGCGACTCCAAGGAGAAGGCCTACTCCACCGACGCCAACATCTGGGGAGCCACCCACGAGGCGAAAACCCTCGAGGACCTCGACGTCTCCCTGGAGACGGTGGAACCGATCATGGGCGTCAAGTTCTGGGATCCTTCCGTCGAGATCCCGACGGAGGACGTCTCGATCCGTTTCGAACAGGGCCAGCCGGTGGCGATCAACGACCGTCGTTTCGACAGCCCCGTCGCCCTGGTGCTGGAGGCCAACGCCATCGGCGGCCGCCACGGTCTGGGCATGAGCGACCAGATCGAGAACCGCATCATCGAGGCCAAGTCGCGCGGCATCTACGAGGCCCCGGGCATGGCGCTGCTGTGGATCGCCTACGAACGCCTCCTGGCGGCGATCCACAACGAGGACACCCTCGCGAACTACCGCTCCGAGGGGCTACGACTCGGTCGGCTGCTGTACGAGGGCCGCTGGCTGGACCCGCAGTCGCTGATGCTGCGCGAGTCGATCCAGCGCTGGGTGGCCTCCGCCGTCACCGGTGAGGTGGACCTGAGGCTGCGTCGCGGCGACGACTACACCATCCTCGACACCCGCGGCCCGAACCTGTCCTACCGGCCGGAGAAACTCTCGATGGAGCGCGTCGAGGATGCGGCCTTCGGCCCCACCGACCGCATCGGGCAACTCACGATGCGCAACCTGGACATCGCAGACTCCCGCGAACGCCTCGAACTGTACGCCTCCCAGGGCACGCTGCTGGCGAACCACGTCGACCTCATCGGCAGCCTGGAGCAGGGAGGCGCGGCGAAGATCGCCGCCCTCGGGTCGGGCAGGACCACCGAACAGGTCGAGGACGCGGCCCTGCGCTCAGCCATGGACTTCGGAACGGACTGAGAAACACCTCACCCAAAGCCGGTCGGCTCAAGCGACTCCGAGGAAGGGCGCCAGACGCTCAGCCGAGACCCGGCCGTCGTGCCACTTCTCAACGAATGCCCGGTTCCCAGCCGCCCAGGCTCGCAGTTCGTCGCGACGATCACGGACGGATGCAACCACCTCGTACAGGTCGTCGGGGGTTGCCTCCAGCAGACGCGGCGACTCCGGCATCCGGTCACGAACCGCGTCGATCATGCGCCCGACACACACCCGCCCCGCCGCCATCGCCTCCACGGCCGCAACCCCGTAGGAACCGAACATCACCTGATCGACCACCACGTCACAGGACCGCACCAGCTCCCGCAGCTGCGCGTGCGGCATCCCCGACGGCGCGACGTACTCGATGGCGCCCTCGTCGTGGAGGCGGCGCAGCACCGGATCGATGAACTGGGTGCCCTTGATGGGCGGGTGTCGCTGCGAGGGAACGTGCACCACGAGGGGTTTCTCGCGTTCCAGCAGCGGCGCGTCCGAGGCCCACGCATCGACGTCAACCACCACCGGCAGCCACGTGCTGAAGGGCAGGTCGAAACCCATGTCCGGGGTGGAGTGGAACACCGGCCAGCCACAGGACGCCGCGAAACCCCGGTTGAGCTCGGTGCGGCGAATCAGCGAGGACCGCCACTTCTCGTCGCCGACGGTGAAATACGACCACTCGTCACGGGCCATGTGCGCCAGGGGGTCGCGCACATCGGAGCCGTGCGCGATCAACGCCATCGAACACCCCATCTCCGCCAGCCTCCGGGCATCGGACTGGAAATGGGAGGCGCGATTCCACCGGGCGAATGACATGAAACCATCGAGCGCCACGTGGGTGACGCCGTCGAACAGACGCTTCGCACGCCACCCCCAGGCAACGGGGGTGCGAAACTCGAGCCGCCCGAGCAACCTGTCCACCTCGAAGTGGAAGCCACCGCCGCGCAGCGGCAGCCCGGAGAACGACCACGCCTGCGCTGGAAGGTTGGATGCGACGGCCCGCACCCATGCGGTCGCCTGCCCGGCGTAGTTCGACGGCCCGATGGCCAGAACAGGACTCATGCGGCACAGGTTATCTGGTGGGTAGAATCACCTGCGGCAGCGCGCCACATGCACCGTCTGGAAGGAATCGTTCGTGAAGATCGCGGTCATCGCACTCGGCAAGATCGGGCTGCCCCTGGCAGTCCAGTTCGCAGACATGGGTCATGAAGTCGTCGGCGTCGACGTTCAGCAGACCGTTGTGGACAAGGTCAACGCCGGAACCGAGCCCTTCCCGGGCGAGGCCCACCTCCAGGAGAAATTGTCGGAGCTCGTCCCTGCAGGGAAGTTGCGTGCCACCACCGATTACTCGGAGGCCATCCCGGGAGTCGACGCGATCGTGATCGTCGTCCCGTTGTTCGTCAACGACGAGACCTGGCAGCCCGACTTCGGCTGGATGGAGGCAGCCACCCGGTCTTTCGCCGAGCACCTGACACCCGGAACCCTGATCTCGTACGAGACCACACTGCCGGTGGGCACCACCCGGAATCGCTGGAAGCCGATGATCGAGGAGATCTCCGGTCTGACCGAGGGCAAGGACTTCCACCTGGTCTTCTCCCCGGAACGCGTGCTCACCGGGCGCGTGTTCGAGGATCTGCGCAAGTACCCGAAGCTGGTGGGTGGTCTCTCCCCCGAGGGCACCGCCCGTGGCATCGACTTCTACGAACAGGTTCTGACCTTCGACGAGCGCCCCGACCTGCCACAGGGCAACGGCGTGTGGGACATGGGGTCGGCCGAGGCCGCGGAGATGGCGAAGCTCGCCGAGACCACCTACCGGGACGTCAACATCGGTCTGGCCAACCAGTTCGGAAAGTTCGCCGCAGCCAACGGCATCGACGTCCACAAGGTCATCGACGCCTCCAACTCGCAGCCCTACAGCCACATCCACCGACCCGGTATCGCGGTCGGCGGGCACTGCATCCCCGTCTACCCACGCCTCTACCTCTACACCGACCCGGACGCCACCATCGTGCGCACCGCACGCGAGGCGAACATGACCATGCCCGGGTACGCCATCGCCCTGGCCGAGGGTGCTCTGGGTGATCTGAAGGACCGTCGCGTCGTGGTGTTGGGCGCCTCCTACCGGGGCCGGGTGAAGGAGACCGCGTTCTCCGGCGTTTTCCCCACCGTCGAGCTCCTGAAGTCCAAGGGCGTCGAAGTACTGGTGCACGACCCCATGTACACCGACGACGAACTCGCGAAGTACGGCTTCACCCCCTACCACCGGGGTGAGCCCGTCGATGCCGCGATCCTCCAGGCCGACCATCCCGAATACCTGGAGTTCACCCCCGCCGACCTGCCCGGCCTCGCCGTGATCGTCGACGGGCGTGGCGTCCTGGATCCGGCCCGCTGGGAAGGTGTCGCCTACCGTTCGATCGGTGACGGCACCGCTCGATGAGCAGGGTCCGTCATCTCTCGTCCGTACACGACGTCCATGACACCCGCGTCACCTACAAGGAGTGCGCCTCCCTCGCGGCCGCGGGTCATGACGTCGCCCTGATCAATTGCCACGACGGCGACACCGAGGTGGCGGGGGTGCGGGTGATCGGGCTGGGTGCGCCACGCGGCCGCATCGACCGGATCCTCCGCAAGACGTGGGCCATCTTCTTCCGGGCGCTTCGAGAGAGGGCCGACATCTACCACTTCCACGACCCCGAGCTGATGGGGGTCGGGCTGGCGCTGCGGCTGTGCGGCAAGAAGGTCGTCTACGACGTCCACGAGGACGTTCCCCTGCAGATCATGAACAAGACCTGGATCCCGGGCTGGTTGAAGAAACCGCTCTCGGGGATCACCCGGGTGCTGGAAGGCGTCTCGGGCAGGGCGTTGAGCGCCATCGTCGCCGCCACCCCGTCGATAGCCGAGAAGTTCCCGGCGCACAAGACGGTCGTGGTGCAGAACTTCCCCGAGAAGGGGCTGGCGAACCAACACAACGAGACGCCCTTCCACGAACGCGCCAACGCATTCATCTACGTCGGTGGTCTGTCCGAGCAGCAGGGTCTGTTCGAGATGCTGACCGCCTTCGAGCGTCTTCCCGACGACGTCACGGGCCTGCTGGCGGGCAAGTTCAAACAGCTCCGGGAGCAGGCCGAGACGCACCCTGGTTGGCGGCACGTCCGCCATCCGGGTCCCCTGCCGCGCGACGAGGTCGTGGCCGGGCTGCGCGATGCCCGGGTCGGGCTCGTGCTGGACCATCCGATCAGCAACTACGTCGAGGGCTACTCGACGAAGATGTTCGAGTACATGGCCTGCGGCCTGCCTTTCATCGCCTCCGATTTCCCGCTGTGGCAGCGGATCGTCGCCGACCACGACTGCGGCATCACCGTCGACCCCTTCAACACCGACGCCGTCGCCGCCGCCCTGACCCACCTGCTGGAAAACCCCGACGAGGCCGCCCGGATCGGTGAGAACGGCCGGCAGGCAATCCTCCACACGTACAACTGGGACATCGAGCTGAGAAAGCTCCTGTCCTGCTATGAAAGTCTCTGACAGTGCTGATCGTTCCCGAACGGATTCTCATCCTCGCCCCGCACACCGACGATGCCGAGCTCGGCGCGGGCGGGTCAATGTCCAAGTGGCTGGAGGCGGGGGTGGACCTGCACGTCGCCGTGTTCTCGACGGCCGAGGAGTCGCTTCCCGACGGCTCCGTCCCGACACGGCTGGCCGACGAGTGCCACGCCTCACTCGACGTGCTCGGGGTGAAACCGGAGAATCGGCAGATCATGCACTACCCGGTGCGCAAACTCGGCTACCACCGCCAGGAGGTGCTGGAGAACATGGTGGAGATGGAGCGCCGCATAAACCCGGAATGGATCCTGATCCCCTCCGGCGCCGACCTGCACCAGGACCACGCAACCATCCACGACGAGGCGATGCGGGCCTTCAAGCACAAGACCCTGCTGGGTTACGAACTGCCGTGGAACCACATCACGTTCTCCACATCAGCGTTCGTGACCCTCGACAAACGTCACCTCGACAAGAAGTGGGACGCCCTGACGAGGTACACCTCGCAGCTCGAGATGGGCAGGGCGTACTTCACCAAGGATTTCCACGAGTCCCTGGCCCAGGTCCGCGGCCTCCAGGTCAAGCACGACTGGGCCGAGGCGTTCGAACTGATCCGCATCGTTTTGTGAGAGCCAACCATGATCGTCACCATCCACCAACCGAACTTCGCGCCCTGGACGGGCTACTTCGACAAGATGACCAGGGCGGACGTCTTCGTCCTGTTGGACACGGTGCCCTTCACCAAGGGAGGGTTCCAGAACCGGGTGAAGATCAAGGGACCGAACGGTCCACAATGGTTGACGGTGCCGGTCCACACCAAGGGCAGGATGGGGCAGCCCACCAACGAGGTCGAAACCAATGAGCTGAAACCCTGGCGCAGCGACCACATCAAGACCCTCCGGGCCCTGTACGGGCGTTGCCCCGGGTTCGAGGCGGTCAGGGCGATGCTGGAGGCCGTCCACGCCCGTGGGACGACGAAGCTGGCCGATCTGTGCGTCGACCTCATCACCCGGCTTCGCGACCACTACGAGATCCCGACGAGGCTGGTGCGTGCCTCGGAGTTGAAGGCGACGGGGACGGCGTCGGAACTACTGGCCGCCATCACCGCAGAACTCGGTGGGGACGTCTACCTGTCGGGCCCGTCGGGTCGCAACTACCTGGACAAGTCGGTGTTCGCGGAACGCGACATCGCGCTGGACTACCACTCCTTCACCCCCACCCCCTACCCCCAGCCACACGGCGACTTCATCGGCGGCCTGAGCATGCTCGACCACCTGGCCTCGGGCGCCGATCCTTGGTGGTGACGGGGTCGTGAACCGGCTGGGTGCAAGAATGCGGTGACCACCAGCCGGTCCGCCACCCCGGGCGAGACGCGTCCCGGCACCGGATCACCGGTACACGGCCCGACCGGACTCATCGCGCCCCCCGGAGGAGACGCAGAGATGACCACGAACCCACCCGTCCAGGATGCGACCTCCCCCGACGCACGGCAAGGTCTGGACGTCGCGGCGGTCCTGTTCGGGGTCGTGATCGTGTTCCTGGCGCAAGGCATCCTCGGACGGGTGGTGCAGCGGGCCCAGCAGAGTTTCCTCCCGCCCGGCCCGGGCACCCACACCCTGACCGGATCCACCCTGATGCTCCCAGCCTTGCAGGTGGCGGTCTGCACCCTCTTCCTGATCCCGTGGGCCCTGCTCGGCGACCGCTACGGGCCGCGGCTGCCCTACGTCGGCGGCCTGCTCGTGTGGGCGCTGGGGGTGCTCGCGGGAAGCTGGTCGGGGTCGATGGAATTCCTGCTCACCAGCTACGCGTTCCAGGCAGCCGGGGTGGCGGCGGTGATACCCGCCACGCTGACCGTCATCACATCCGCCCAGCCGCGGCCCGGAGGGTTCCTCACGGGAGTGGTCGTCGCCTTCCCGGCGCTTCTCCACCTGCCGGGATCGCTGATCGCCGACCTGCTGACCCGGTCGACGGACTGGAGAACGACACTGATCCTGGTCTCCGGAGCCGCGATCCCGCCGCTGCTTCTCGGATGGCTCGCGATCCCTTCCGGCCCCGCAACAGCCGGCTCTGACGACGATCCCCCACCGGAGCGCCCAGCAGGGAGAGGCCGCGCGGTGTTCCAGATCCTGCTGCTCGGCGCCGCGCTGGCAGGGGTCCGGATTCACCTGGAACTGTCCTTCGCCGCGCATCACGGTGCGCTCCGTCTGAGTGACTCCACCGAGTACGCACGAGCCCACAGTGGCATGGTTGACTTCCCCTTCGCCGCGGGATTGGCCGTCGGTTTCATCGCGGGAGCCGTGTTCCCCGGGGGCCACAGGAAAACCGTGCTGGGATGGGTGATCGCCGCGCCGGGCCCGGTCATGGCCTCGGTTCCGCTGCTTCCCTCCGGCATCGCCGTCCTGACCGGCTCCGTCCTGGCCTCGGTGGGGCTCGGAATCGGGTTGTCGGGACAGCTGGTCGCGCTGCTGCGTCTCGCGGACGGGAACCGGACCTTCCGGGCCTCCGCTCTTTTCCAGGTGGCCCAGAACCTCGGCTACGGGGTGGGGATCGGGCTGCCCGTGGCGCTGATTCTCACGCTGGGTGAGGTCGTCTCCCCGGAGGCAAGGGGCCACCTTTTCCTGGGGTACTCCCTGGCCCTGCTGGTGGCGGGACTCGTTGTGGCGGTGAGGAAACCGAGGGAACGGGCTGCGGCACAACGAGACGGCGAAGAGTGGAAGAGCCACCCGACACAATTGTCACAGCCACGAAACACGAGGCAACCGGAATGATTGTGTATCAGCGAAACCAACAGACGACGTTGCCGAACGATCGGCGGATACTGTACATCGCCCTGATCCTGTTCAGCGTCGCCTTCGCCTACTGCGCGGAAACAGTTTTCCTGTGGGCAAGCAGGTATGCTCTCGAGGCCCAACTCGACCCATCTTCACCGGACCCGGTCCTCCTGGGCGAGGTGCTCGACCGCCTGTACCCGGTGGCAACAGCGCTTGGCTTCATCCCCTGGGGCTTCGTCAGTGACCGTTTCGGGCCGCGTTCGGCCTACATCCGCGGGATCCTCCTGTGGGCACTGGGCACCTTCGCGACAGCCTGGTCGGTTTCCGCAGGTTTCCTGTTGATCGCCGTGTTCATCCAAGCAGCAGGGTTCGCCGCATTGCTTCCCGCGGCGCTCTCGGCCGTGACGAAGCTGTCTCCCAGGAACCACGGGATGCTCGTCGGCCTGATCTGCGCTTTCCACGGCCTCTTCGCGGTGACCGTCGAGTTGCTTCCCATCGACATGGAGTCGGCGTGGAGAATGACGCTGCTCCTGGCGCCCGTGGTTGCTCTTCTCCCGGCGCTCCTCGGCTGGTTGGCGTTTCCCCCTTCCCCGTCTGACGTCGCGATCACCCCACCGGCACGGCCGCGCCGTTCCCTGAGGAAACGGTTCGCCCTGGCACAAACGCTGCTTTTCGGAGCTTTTCTGTACGCGATCAAGTTCTATCTGGGGGTGATCATCACACCCCCAGCAGGGATGTACATCGGCACCTACCAGTACAGACTCATCGAAATTCCAAGCATGATCGGCCTGGCCGCCGGTTTCATCCTCGGCGGAGCGATCGCCGGTAAACGCGAGGTGACCCGGCTCGCCTGGTTGATCGCTGTGGCCGGTGCGGCAATCGCGCTGCCCCAGCTGTCCTTCCCCGACACCCTCACCGTACTCGGCGTGACGATCACCGCCGCAGGGACCGGGCTCGGTCTCCTGGACCAACTGCTCACCCTGCTGCGACCCACGGCCAGAAATCTGCCGGGACTGCTCAGCGGCCTGTTCCAGACGGCCCAGATCATCGCGAACGGTATGGGTGTGGGAATGCCCCTACTGCTGGCCCACTCGCTGGTGGCGGTCGGAATCGACTCACAGGTCGGACTCCACGCGTTCCCGGGGTTTTCCCTGCTCCTGCTGATCACGGGCCTCGTCCTGGCGGTCATCTCCCGGAACCGGGAAACGTCGTCAGGCGTCGAAGGCCCATGACCACCCCTGTCCGCCGCTTCGTCGCCCCATCGGGCGCGATTCGCCTGCCAACCTCACGGACACGACGAACGTGAGGGTCGGGCCCGTCGCCGTTCCCCGGTTTCACACCGCCCCTGGCCCGGTGACGGACACGGAAAAAACCATTGGTCGCGTCATCCGGTTGGCCGACAGGCAAACTTGAGCATTGTTGAAGAAAAAATTGCCCTGGTTTGCTGATTCGGTTAGCGGGACGGGCAAAGCAGCGGTAAGGTCCTGTCTGCGGAATCTCAGTTAACCAAGGACAGGTTCGCCACACGGGAGCTGACTCGACCATACCTTAGAGTCGGATCACCAAGGCACCCCCGCCAGGATAGGAACTTACCTGGAACCCGTTCTGGAGCCGAGGAAAACCGTTTCGCGTTGTGGACGGATGACAACTACGAGGTATTCATGTGGGATAAAGAGCCGCTGCTGGCGGTCCGAGGGATGCGGAAGTCCTTCGGTCGGCTTGAGGTGCTGACCGGGGTCGACATCGATCTCCGACACGGGGAGGTGCTCGGCATAGTCGGCCCCAACGGCGTTGGGAAGTCCACCATGGCCTCGATCATCGCCGGCTACACCTCGGCCGACGAGGGGGTGGCCAGCCTCTCGGGCGGGCCGTGGGATCCGCGGCAGATCATGCTCATCGACCCCCAGAACGAGCTGGACCCGAAACTGACCGTCGTCGAGGCCATGTTCCGGCACGTCGAGGGACGCCACAGCCTCGCGGAGCTGATGACCCGGGCCAAGAAAATTCTCTCCGAAACCGGGATCCCCCTGTCCCCCACCCACCGGCTCGGAGGCCTCAGCCACACGGAACGCCGCATGGCCGAGGTGGTTCGCATGCTCGCCGACCCCCGTGAGGTCATCGTCATCGACGAACTCAGCAACGCCCTCAACACCGAGGAGCTGGAGGACCTGCGCTACGCCCTGAACCGGACGGTCGAGGAGGGCCGGGGTGTCCTCTACATCACCCACCAGTTGGAAGAAGCGCTGCGGCTGTGCAACCGGGTTGCTGTACTGCGCGACGGCAAGGTCGAGCAGATCTTCGACTCCGCAACCACCACCGTCGACCAGCTCACCGAGGCGATGTTCGGGTCCGTCATCGAGATCACGCCGCGACGCGCCAACGCCACCGCCGATGTCGTGATGGACGTCGTCGGCCTGGAGTGCACCACCGAGCCGGTCTCCTTCCAACTGAACCGGGGCGAGGTGCTCGGTTTCACCGGTTCCCGCAGCTCAGGTGTCGAGGACGTGCGCGACGCGCTGATCGGGAAACGTCCCGCCTACATGGCCTCGTTGACCGTCGACGGCCGCCCCGCCCGCATCACCGCCCCCCGCGACCTGCCGTCGCTGGGCATCGCGGTGCTGACGAACATGCTCGACCCGGAGAGCGAGGCCCACGCGGCCCGCAACATCGTCATGCTCGACGGCGAGGACGACGTCGACGACGAGGCCATCGAGGACACCACACGGATCCTGCTCCTGTTGAAGGAGTCGGAGGACCGGATGAGCGAGATCCTGCACCGCCCCGTGCAGTCCACCGGTCAGCGTCGCTGGCAGCAGATGCAGGAGATCGCCAGCCAGAACGCCCGTATCATGATCCTCATCCAGCCCACCGACGGCCTGGACATCGCCACCCGGGAACGTTTCGTGCGTCTCCTGGAGGAGATCACGGGCCGCGGCGTCGGGGTGCTGCTGTTCACCAGCGACGAACGGGAGCTGCACCAGTTCAGCGACCGGGTGCTCGTGATGGCTGACGGTGGGATCCGGGAGGAATGGGACACCAAGGCCGTCGCCACCGAGGCCACCCGGGGGGCGTGACCGGACGGAATGGCGTGCGACGTCAAACGCTGGCTTTCTTGACCGGAAAGCCAGCTTAATCGTCAAACGCCAGCCCTACAGCGCTGGCGTTTGACGATT
>CALLVV010000007.1 GCA_938012815.1 uncultured Propionibacteriaceae bacterium | reverse complement strand
GGAGGACCAGGACAAGTTCCGCACCTCCGGCATCTTCCGCGACGTCTACCTCCTGAACCGCCCGGAGGCGGTGCTGTTCGACTACGCCGTCACGACCTCGCTGGGTCCGGTGATCGGCACGGCCCCGGCAACCGCCGTCGTCGAGATCCGCGGCTCCTACCGCGGCGGGGCCGTCCCCACCACCGCCGAGCTGACCGACCACGAAGGACGGGTGCTGGCCGCCGGTGTCCTGGAACCCTTCGCCGGCCGCCCCGACCACACCCACCGCGCCCGGCTCGCCGTCGCGGCGCCCCACTTGTGGAGCGCGGAGGACCCCTACCTCCACACCCTGGTCCTCACCACCCCTGGCGAGACCATCACCGACCGGGTCGGGGTGCGGGAGGTCGAGGCAAGGGACGCGGTCGTGCGTCTCAACGGCAGGCCCATCACCCTGCGGGGCGTCAACCGGCACGACTCCGACCCGGTCACCGGTCCCGTCGTCGACCTCGACCACATGAAACGGGACCTGCAGCTGATGAAGGAACACAACATCAATGCGGTGCGCAGCTCCCACTACCCCAACGATCCGCGTTTCTACCAGCTGTGCGACGAGTACGGCTTCTACGTCATGTCCGAGGCCGACAACGAGAGCCACGGCACCCAGACCCGGTTCCTGGCCGACCCGTCCTGGGAGAACCAGGTGGAGCACTGGAACGAACCCATCGCCGACAACCCCGCCTGGACCGAGGCCACCGTCGACCGGATGAAACTGTGCGTCCACCGGGAGAAGAACCGTCCCAGCATCATCTCCTGGTCCGCGGGCAACGAGTGCTCCTACGGCTGCACCCTCGAAGCGGCGCTGATGTGGGTCAAGGGTTTCGACCCGACGCGCCTGACCCACTACGAGAGCTCCTACTACCGCGACTCCAAACGCCGTTACGACTACTCCTGCATCGACCTGTACAGCCGCATGTACCCGGGCATCGAGGAGATTCGCGACTACCTCGATTCCGACCCCGACAAGCCCTTCATCCTCGTGGAGTACTGCCACGCCATGGGCAACGGGCCCGGTGATCTGGAGGACTACTGGGAGATCATCCGCGACGACGACCGCATGTGTGGTGGTTTCGTGTGGGAGTGGTGCGACCATGCGGTGGCGGCCGGCACCAGCGACGACGGCCGACCGGTCTTCCGCTACGGCGGCGACCACGGCGAGGACGTCCACGACGGCAACTTCTGCGTCGACGGGCTCGTCTCCCCCGACCGGGTCCCCCACCCCGGGTTGGAGGAGCTGAAAAACGTGCAGCGTCCCGCCCGCGTCGTCGAGTACGACCAGGACGAGGGGCTGCTCACCATCCACAACGACCTCGACCACACGGACCTGTCGCAGTACGCCCGCGTCTCGTGGGAGGTGCGCTGCGACGGCGTCGTCGTGGATCGCGGGGACATAGACCTGACCGATCCCGTCCCACCGCACACAAGCGTCATGCTGCGCTGCGAACCGCAGATTCCGCACGCCGGGAAATGCCACCTGCTGGTCACCCACCGGCTCGCGCGTCCCGAACCGCTGCTGCCCGCCGGGCACGTCCTGGGCTTTGACGAGGTTCCGTTGCGCAACGCCGACGGGCGGCACCGCCGGGTCGCGGAACTCGCGCACCGCCCCGCCACCCGGGGTTCGGTGCGGGTCGCACGGGAGGGGACGCGAATCGACGTGGCGGCCGCGGGTCTGCGCTGCACCATCGACACGCGCACCGGCCTGCCCGCCGCCCTGAGCGTCAACGGCCGGGAGGTCCTGGAGCGCCCGGCCGAGCTCAACATCTGGCGGGCCCCCACCGACAACGACCGCCACGTGCGTCTGGAATGGGAACGCGCCCACTACCACCGGGCCGCGGCCCGCGCCTACGCCGTCGACGTCGCCGAAGAACCGGGGCGCGCGACGATCAGCGCCGACGTCGCCCTGGTGGCGCCGACGGTCCAGCCCGCCCTGCGCGGCCGGCTGATCTGGACCGTCACCGCCGACGGTGTCCTCGGGGTGATCCTGCGGATGCGCCGCACCCTCGGGTTCCCGAGCCTGCCACGCCTGGGGCTGCGGCTGTTCCTGCCCGAGTCCATGAACCGGGTCGACTACCACGGCCTGGGACCCTTCGAAAGCTACACGGACAAGCACCGCGCCAGCCATCACGGGGCCTTCAGCACGAGCGTCGCGGACCTCCACGAGGACTACATCCGTCCCCAGGAGAACGGCAGCCACGCCGACTGCGACGAGGTCACCGTCTCCGGCGGCGGCCTGGCCCTGACCGCGGTGGGACAGACCCCGTTCTCCTTCAACGCCTCCCGGTACACGCAGGAGGAACTTGCCGTCCGACACCGCAACACCGACCTGAGAGCGTCGGGCAGCACGGTGCTGTGCCTGGACGCTACCATGGCCGGCATCGGCTCCAACAGCTGCGGACCGGCCCTGCGGTCCCGCTACCGGGTGGACGGCCACGAGCTGGGGATGGAACTCCATCTCCTGCTCACCACCCCTGACCACATCGAAACCCACGACGAGGTGACGTCATGAACGGCAGGGCGGGCATGGCAGTGGCCGGCGAGAAGAAATACCTGAAGTCGTACAACAAGGTGGGCTACGGCTCGGGTGACGTCGCCGGCAACGTCGTCTACGTGCTCCTGTCCGCCTTCGTCATGATCTACCTCACTGACACCGCCGGGCTCAACGCGGGCATCGTCGGCACGCTCATGATGGTCTCCCGGCTCTTCGACGGTTTCTCCGACATCATCTTCGGCGCGCTGCTGGACCGCACCAACACCCGGATGGGCAAGGCCCGGCCGTGGATGCTGTGGGGTTTCGTCGGCTGCGCCGGCATGATCGTTGCGATCTTCGCAATCCCCACCGAGCTGAGTGAGACCGCCAAGTACGCCTGGTTCTTCATCGCCTACACCCTCCTCAACGCCGTGTTCTACACGGCCAACAACATCGCCTATTCCGCACTGACCGCGCTCATCACCCGCAACGGTTCGGAGCGGGTGCAGATGGGTTCCATCCGTTTCATGTTCGCCTTCGGGACGAACCTGCTCATCCAGAGCATCACGGTCGGGGGCGTGGCGATGTTCGGCGGCGGCGCCGCGGGGTGGCGGGCCATGGCGATCATCTACGCGCTGTTCGGACTGGCGATCAACACCTTGTCGGTGTTCTCCGTCAAGGAACTGTCCCCGGAGGAACTGGCCGGCGACGACGACACGACACAGAAGGACGACACGCTGACGGTACTGGAGTCGGCCAGGATGCTGCTGTCCAACAAGTACTACCTCCTCATCCTGGTGGTCTTCCTGCTCACCCAGATCTTCACGGCCATGCTCAACATGGGCATCTACTTCATGAAGTACATCCTGGGGGACAAGTACCTGCTGGGAGCCTTCGCCTGGGCCATCAACGTCCCACTCATCGTCGGCCTGCTGGTAACCCCCACCATCGTGAAGAAGTTCGGGGAGATGTACCGGGTCAACCTCGGCGGCTACGTCATCGCGACCCTCGGGCGGCTCGGGGTGCTGGTGGCGGCCTATTTCCACAACATCCCGCTCATGCTGGTCCTCTCGGCAGTGGCCTCCCTGGGGATGAGTCCACTACAGGGGACGCTCAACGCCATGATCGCGGAGGCCTCGGAACACACCTGGCTGCGCACCGGCAAACGCATCGACGGGCTCATGTTCTCCTGCACCTCCCTGGGGGTGAAGGTCGGCAGCGGCATCGGAACGGCCGCGGCAGGGTGGCTCCTGGCCGCCAGCGGCTATGACGGCGGTCTGAGCATGCAACCGGACTCGGCGATCCAGATGCTCTACGTCATGTACGTGTGGTTCCCGCTGATCGCCAACGCCCTCATCTTCCTCCTGCTCACCCGTCTCGACGTCGAGAAGGCCAGCGAACCGACGGGGCAGATCGCGACCTCCTGTCCTGCCGGACGAGGTGACCGAGGGCGCGTCGGGGCTCTCAACCCGCGACCGGTGTTGTCTCCTTGTCGTTAGAACCCTCCGGTTTCGCATCCCCGGTCGTCCTGGCCGCACCGGACATGAGACGGGCGCTGGTGCCCTCGCCGAGTTCCTCCAGCGCCAGGCGGCCGACCATCTGCTGGTTCGTCGTGACGCGTTCCGCACGGCCACGGGTGAGGAAACTGACGAACCAGTGCAGCAGCGTCGACATCCGCTGCTTGAAGCCCGCGATGTAGAGCAGGTGCAGCACCAGCCACGCCGCCCAGGCCAGGAAACCCGAGAACTTGACCTTCCCCGCGCTGACAACGGCGGAGAACCGGGAGATCGTCGCCATCGACCCCTTGTCCTTATACGTGAACGGGGCCGCCGGGCGGTTCCCGGCCAACTGGCCACGGATGACTTTGGCCGCATACCTGGCCCCCTGGATCGCGCCCTGCGCCACCCCGGGCACCCCGTCGACGGCAGCCAGGTCACCGATCACGAACACCTCGGGATGCCCCGGCAAGGTCAGGTCCGGCAGCACCTTCCCCCGCCCCGCCCGGTCGGTCTCCGCGCCGGTCTGCTCGGCGATCTGCGAACCGAGCGGGTTCGCGGACACACCGGCCGCCCACACCTTGCACACCGACTCCACCCGTTCGGTGGAGCCGTCCTTGCGTTTGACGGTGAATCCGCGCGAGTCGACCTCGGTGACCATGGTTTCCGTCCACACCTCGACGCCGCGTTTCTCCAGCGACCTGCGCGCCGAGCCGCCGAGGTCCTCGCCAAAGCTGGGCAGCACCAAGGGGCCGCCCTCGATGAGGATCACCCGCGCCTGGCGCGTGTCGATGCGACGGAACTCGCCGACGAGAGTCTTGGAAGCCAGTTCGCGGATCTGCCCGGCCATCTCCACCCCGGTTGGCCCCGCACCAACGACCGCGAAGGTCAGGAACCTAGAAACGTCCTCCCCCTCCGGAGCGAGCTCGGCCAGCTCGAAGGCCCCGAAGATCCGGGCCCGCAGCTCCAGGGCGTCGTCGATGGTCTTCATGCCGGGCGCGTAGCGGGCGAAGTGGTCGTTGCCGAAGTACGACTGTCCCGCGCCGGCGGCGACGATCAGCGAATCGTAGTCGGTGACCTGTTCGAGGCCGTGGAACCGCCACCGCACCTGTCTGGCCTCCACGTCGATCCCCTCGACGAGACCAAGCTGCACCGTCACGTTCTTGTTCTTGCGCAGCACCTCCCGGGTTGCGGGGGCGATCTCGCCCTCCGACAGGATGCCGGTCGCCACCTGGTAGAGCAGCGGCTGGAACAGATGATGGGTGGTGCGTGCTATCAACGTCACATCGACGTCGGCGCGCCTCAAGGACTTCGCCGCGAACAGACCACCAAAACCAGAACCGATTATCACAACATGATGCTTGCGCATATCGGCTATTGTGCTGGTCGATGAGGCATCATGCCAAGTCAGGCTCACCTACCGGACGGCGCGTGGGCCGAGCATACACGTCGGCTACCCCCGTCGCGACCCCTCGAGTCGTGTCCCCTTCGTCGCGATCCCGGACCCCTCCCTCCCCTCCCAGGCACGAATCGCGGAAGAAAAACGGTTCAACGTCGTGTGGCGACGGCGAACCGTCGAATTTCCACGATTCATGCACAGGGTAGAGAGGTCGGCAAAGACTCGTCCCCCGACCCCAGTCACCCTGGTTTCGACACGACCCACTCACTGACGCCCGCGGGTCGGCTCAACCCGCTTCGGGTTTCGGGGTCAGATGAGGGCAACCGCGACCGTGGCCGCGACCTCCTCGCCGGAGCGAACAGCGCCTTCCATGTAGCCGTTGAACCTGGTCGAGTACTCCGCCCCGGCCCAGTAGAGGCAGCCGTCGGGGGCCGCCAGGACGGGACCGTTGGAGGTCCAGATCCCGGGCGCGAAATGCGCCCCGTGACAACCTCGCGTGTACTGTTCAGCGCTCCAGTCCCGTTCCAGGTACTCGACGGATTCGGCCGCATCCACCCCAAACACACGGACGGCCGACTCGACGAACGCGCGACGCCGGGTCTCCAGGGAACGATGGGCCAGGGAATCGGCCTCGTTGCCCTCGAAGAAACCCATCAGCATCCCACGGGTCGAGTCGGCCGGGGTTGTGTCAAACGTGACGCGAACCGCCCCCTCGTCAGAGCTCGACTGCCCTGAAAGTCCTCGTTCGCGCCAGAAAGGCGTCTCGTACACCAGATAAGCCTTGATCACGTTGCCGGGGGCCACCTTCTCTGCCACGTCCTGTCTCCACTGCGGCAGGGGCGGATCGTGTTCCAGAGCGACGGCCAGGCGTGGCGGTAGCGTCGAGACGACGGTGCGCGCCTCGACGGTCTCCCCGGATGCGAGCGTGACGACGGCGGTGTCACCGTGCGTGATCTTTGTCACGGGGTTCCCGAGACGCACCACGTCCCCGAGATCGGCGGCCAGGGCCTCGCACAGCGCGACCATGCCGCCGTCGACGCGCTGCTGGTTCAGCCCGCCGTTGTTCGCGATCATCGTCTCCAGGCTCGGTCCCGAGTTGATCTGCCGCAGGCCCTCCTCCAGAGTCGCATGCGGGATCATCGGCCCGAAAGCCGCCGTGTACACCTCTCCGAAGCGGGCCTGTGCCCTGCCGGTTCGTAAATTGGTGCGCACCCAGCGTCGTAGGTCCTGCCGCAGCCAAGCGTCGTTCGCCGCCACCCAGGCGGGATCATCGGCCAGCCGGTGGGCGAGGCGCCGCAGCCTCAACAATCCCTGGCTGAGGTCCGCGACCTCGAACGGGGTCAGTTCCTCCCCGTCCTCCGCCGACGGCACCTCAAGCAATCTGCCATGGACACGCACCACCAGATTTCCGCGAGCCGGAATACCAATGGTCCTCAGCCCGTAACGCTCGATCAGTTCAAAAATGGCGTCGTGTCCGGCGCCGATCCATTGACCGCCGAGCTCCACGTACTGGCCGTCGGCAAGGACCCCGTTCTCGACACGCCCCCCCACGCGGTCCCGGGCCTCGAGCACAACAACACCGAGCCCCCGGTTCCGCAGGTCGCGAGCAGCCACGAGGCCCGCCAGGCCAGCCCCAATGATGGCGCAGTCCAGCATGTTTCCTCCCTATGAACCGGCATGCTCCTTATGAACCGGCATGCTATTTCCCCCCGGATTTCCTACCCTACAAGGGGTTCGATTCCCGTTTTCAGGCGGCCCCGCCAATAACCCGCCGGACCGCGTCCACGTCCACCGGGATGCGCGTCACGTGCGCGGGGAGACCCTCGATCCCGGCGAAACGGTCGGGGCGCGGCGGGACGATGCCGGTCGCCTGGGTGATGGTCTCGGCGAACTTCACGGGAAGCGCGGTCTCCAGCACCACGACAGGTCCGGTCACCTCACCGGAGGCCAGCAGCCGGCGGGCAACGCGCACGCCGTCGGCGGTGTGGGGATCGATGAGAACCCCATCGTTCTCCCAGGTGGCGCGGATCTCGGCCAGCCGGTCGGCGTGGGTGGAGGAACCCGAGACGAAACCGAAGCGGTCGCGGTCCTCGCCGGACAGGTCGAGCCGGCCGGTTTCCGGCAGTTCGCGACCGAACAGGTCGGCGACGCGAGCACCATCGCGACCCAGCAGGTCGGCGACGAAGCGTTCGAAGTTCGACGCCTTCGAGATGTCCATGGACGGGGAGCTGGTGGCGTGGGTCTGCTGTGCGGCGCGAGGCCGGTAGACGCCGGTGCGGAAGAACTCGTCGAGAACGTCGTTCTCATTGGTGGCCAGCACCAGGCGCCGGATCGGCAATCCCATCAGGCGTGCGATGTGACCGGCAGCGATGTTGCCGAAGTTGCCCGACGGCACCGCGAACGAGACCGGCTCCTCGCCGTCGATGCGCAGCCACGCCGCGAAGTAGTAGACGATCTGCGCCATCAGGCGCGCCCAGTTGATGGAGTTCACCGCGCCGATGCGGTGGTCGCGTTTGAACTCAGCGTCGGCGTTGATGGCCTTGACGAGGTCCTGGCAGTCGTCGAAGACCCCCTCGACGGCCAGGTTCACCACCCCGGGGTCGTCGATGGAGTACATCTGCGCCTGCTGGAACGGGGTCATGCGGTCCGCCGGGGACAGCATCACCACCCGTATCCCGGGCCTGCCCAACAGCGCGTACTCGGCGGCCGAGCCGGTGTCGCCAGACGTGGCACCGAGAATGGTCAGGTGCTCGCCGCGGCGCGCCAGTTCGTGGGCGAACAGCTCGCCGAGCAGCTGCATGGCCATGTCCTTGAAGGCCGCCGACGGGCCGTTGCTGAGGTGCGCCAGCCGCACCCCGTCGGAGAGTTCGGAGACCGGCACGATCTGCGGGTCCACGAACTTCCCGGGCGCGTAGGCGCGCCGGCAGATGCCCAGCAGGTCGTCGGCGGGGATGTCGTCGATGAACAGGGAGCACACCTCGAAGGCGAGCCCCGCGTAGCCGTCGTCGAACAGCACGTCGCGCCACCGGGCGAGGATCTCGGCGTCCACCCGCGGGTACTCGACGGGCAGGTAGAGGCCACCGTCGGGCGCCAGGCCCTCCAGGAGGATGTCACTGAAGGCCCTGGTGGTGTGGTCGGTGGCACGGGTGGAGACGTATCGCACGGGCAGCGATCCTACCGGGCGGCAACCGGAACGGTGGGAATGCGGACGATGCCGTCAATTCCGTCCTAGGTGGAAGCCGTCGATCCGGATCCGGTACGCCAGCAGCAGGACCGCCAGCAGCCAGAGCAGGAGCGTCCCCGAGATCAGCAGGACCGGAAAGGACCCCATCACATGGGGAGGCAGGAACGAGATGCTGAGAAGCATCCTCTGGCTCCGCAGCGGCAGCAGGACACCGGGCAACCTCCAGCCCCCGAGCAGGCCGTCCAGGACCAGCCAGGCCAGCAGCACCGGGACCGCGGCAATCATGGAACGGGTCAACGCGGCGACGCACCACCCGGCCAGCCCCCAGAACAGGCAGGAGAAGAAGAGCAAGGGTATCGACGCCTGGAGGCCGGTGGTGTCCGTCGCATGCGTGATGCCCTTCAGTCCCCAGCTGATCCCGACGAAGGTCACCGTGAACAGGGTCGACAGGAACACCATGCTCCCGATCCGCACCAACCAGTCGGCCCGCCGTCCGACGCGCACGAACCGGCAGGCCCCCGGGCGGCGCAGCCCGTTCTGGTTTCCCAGGAACGCCCCCATGGTCGCCATCGACATGCACGCCAGGCACAGCAGGATGTCGAGCAATTCCTCCAGGCCGGATCTTCCCTGGTGAACCGGAGGCAGCAGGGCGACGGCGGGCAGCTGCGCCAGGAACCAGACCAGTCCGACCACCAGCGGCGCCAGTTTGTGGCCCCAGAGGATCGTCAGGTCCGCCTTCACGCCACCAACCACCAGCCGCCCCAGACCGGGGGACCCCGCCACGGGCCGGACAGCGTCGTCCGGCAACGGGGACGAGACCCCGGCGGCCTGCTGTGCGTTGGGAGGTTGGACACCCCAGCCCGGTGAGGAGGACGAGGCCGCCCTCCCGGTCGTTTCACGCAGAGCTTCCAGAAACGGGTATTTCTTGTCGCCCGCCGGCAACCGACCGCGATCCGCGATGATCCCGTCGCGGAGGATCGCGTAGCTGGTGGCGACGTCCCCGAGGACGAGGGGGTCATCCGCCGTCACCAGGGCCGCCCCTCCTTCCCGCCGCACCTCGCCCAACCGTTCCCGCAGGATCTCCAGTCCCGTGTAGTCCAGGGTGCGGTCCGGGGCATCCAGCACCAGGAGCCGGTCGGGGACCGTCAGGCACGAGGCGGCCAGCTGGACGCGCCACTTCTCCTCCGGCGGCTTGAAACGCATGGTGCGCAGGAGGAGAGGGTTGAGGATCGCGGCCTGCGCCAGGATGTCGTCGCTGTCACGTCCTCCCAGCAGGTACGAGTCGTCCGGCTCACCGGAAGCCGACATGGTGCGGGTCCCCACCTTCTCGCCAGCGGTATCGGCCACCAGCTTCAGGTTCTGCGCCGGCGACATGTGCTCGTACAGCGCCAACTCCCGGGGCAGGTACCCGACCGGGAGCGGAACCTCGCCGGGGGTGGTCTCCAGCACCTCAACGCTTCCCGAGGCCGGTCGCCTCAGGCCCAGGATCAGTTCGACGAGTCTGGTGCGCCCGGAGTCCGGCGCGCCCAGCACCAGGCACACCTCCCCCGGTTCCACCAGCAGGTCGACGCCCTTGAGCACCTGTTCCCCCTTGTGCCAAGCCGTCAATCCCCGGCACCGGATGACCGACATGGTTTCTCCTCTCGTCCGATTGACCTCGGCAGTTGTCCCGTCCACGAAACCTCTGAAAACGACGATACGTCCCGGGGAGTCATGTTGGAGGGGTCGCGGAACCACCGTCGGCAACGGGGAACGGGCGAGTCGAAGAACAGGTCCGGCCACAAGTCCCCGGACAAGGTCACCATGGTTTCAACACGTGCCACCCCTTCGTCGCGGCCCGGCTCACCCGACTTCGAGGAGAGACCTCGCAGGCTATTTGAGAATGTTGCGACGCGAGAAGCTGGTCGACGCCCAGATCCCGAAGACCACCACCCAGAAGGCCGCGTATCCCAGCGAATATCCGTAGTCGAGGTGCGGGGTCGGTTCCTGCCGTATCCCTTCGCCGTTGTAAATGGTGCTGGTCCATTCGCCGTTGATGAGGCTGGGCATGTTGGTGGTCGGCAACAACCCGGCGATCTGGGCGAGGTCCTTGGAGGCTTCGAGCAACTGGGAGAGCACCAGGCCCGCGGAGATCAGCACCCACGTCTTGACCGTCGACGCCAGCGCCATCGTCACCATCGCCGCCATCGCCGCCGTCACAGCCCCCACGAGCAGGGCTCGTCCGATCTGCGCCGCCAGTGTTCCCCCGGCCACCAACCCCTCGGTGCCGCGCAGGTTCAGGTAGAGGAATACGTCCAGACCCACCATCGACACCGACCAGAAGGCCATCAAACAGACCCCCCAGATCACGGAGGCCGCGACCTTGGCCCACAGCAGAGGCAACCTGCGGGGGGTGAAGGTCAATTGGGTGCCGATGGAACCGGTGTTGAACTCGGACCCGATCATCACGGTGATCAGCACCACCACGGCGAACAGGCCCGACGGAGTCGTCGACTCGAGGGTCGTGATGGCGAACTGCTCGAAATTCAGTTGGGGACGCAGGAATCCCTCAACCGCGACGCTCGACGGCAGCGACGAACAATCGACTCCCGAGGTTCCCGACCCGCAGATGACGTCCAGGTTTATCTGGGCGTCGTTGGACTGCCGTTGCGCTTCCTCCCAGTCGAGCGCGGTGTAGGGCTTGATCACCTCGATCAGCGAGGAGCCGACCCAGAAACCGAGCCCCAGCACGAGCACGGCCACCACCGCCACTTTCCGGTCGCTGAACAGCCTGAGGAGTTCAGCACGAAGCAGACCCAGCGTCACGCCACGGCCCTCCCCTGCGTGGCAGTGAGGCGTTCATCCTCGGTCAGCTCCAAGAACACGGATTCGAGGCTGGAGCGTTGCAGGCTGAGGTGCCTCGGCCACAGGTCCGCCTCCCCGAGGACCCGGGCGACGACGGCAGGGTCGAGTCCTTCATCACGGGTGACGCGCAACTGCCCGCTCACCAACTGGCCGCCGAATCCCGCCTGCCGCAGTGTCTCGAAGGCCGCCGGGACATCGTCGATCTCCACTGCCACGTACTCGGAGCCGTCGTTGAGGAACTCCTCCAGTTCCCCGGCCGCGATCACCCGGCCCCGTCCCATGATGGACACGGAATCGGCGATCTGCTCGATCTCCCCCAGCAGATGACTTGCGACCACGACCGTGCGCCCCTTATCGGCGAGGGCCCGCATGGTGGTGCGGATCTCCTGGATGCCGGCGGGGTCGAGGCCGTTGGTGGGTTCGTCGAAGATCAGCAAGTCGGGTTCCCTCAGGAGGGTCGCGGCGATCGCGAGCCGCTGTTTCATGCCGAGGGAACAGGTGCGGAAGGCCGCCTTCTCGCGCCCCCGCAATCCGACCTCCAACAACACCTCCGTGACGCGGCGAACCGGCACCCCGGTGGAGATCGCGAGGATCTCCAGGTTGCGTCGAAGGCTCATGTTCGGGGCGAACTTGGGACTCTCGACGATCGCGCCCACCCTGTCGATCACCTCGGGCAGTCCGCAGGGCACCTCGTGGTCGAAGATGCGCATCTCGCCACGGTCGGAGCGGATCAGGCCGAGCAGCATCCGCAGTGTGGTGGTCTTGCCGGAACCGTTGGGACCGAGCAGCCCATGGACACCGCCGAGGGGAACGTCAAGATCGAGTCCGGAAACGGCCTGGACTTTCCCGAAACGCTTGGCGAGGCCACGGACCCGCACGGCCCACGCCTTGGGAGTCTGCCTCCAGCGTTGCTCGGTCATGTCCGCGACACTAGCGCCCGGACACAAGAAAACGCGTCGGCCCGCGGTCGTGGCGACGTCAGACCCCGGTCCGTTCCCGGAACACGTCCAGGTTCCTCGCCTCGAACCTCCGCCACAACCACCAGACGGCCAGCCCCAGCAGCGGGGAACCGAGGGAGATCTGGGTGGAGGCCGCCATCACGACCACCACGGTCGCACTCAACCAGACCCTCTGCCAACGCAGGTCGGGAAGCGCCAAGGCGACGAAGGGCGCCACCCAGGTGAAATACCAGGGTTGCAGGGCGGGACCGAGCAGCGCGAAGGCCAGCAAACCACCGAGCAGCACCACCCAGGGACGTCCCGGCTCACCGGGCCTGGGACCGAAACGCACCACGAGCCACACCCAGGCCACCAACACCGCCAACCCCGCGAGAAGCGTGAGCACCCGCATTGTCGGGGCCAGCAGTGCCTCGTACCCGAGGAACCTCATCGCCTGGATGATCCACGACAACGGGGAGTCGCTCATCACGGCCAGGGGGTTACCAGCAGTGGGCTTGTTCCATCCAAAGCCCAGGCCGGAACCCAACGAGACCCCCGCGAACACAGCAACCGCCACACCCCCCGCCGCAGCGGCCCGGCCCGCGAGCCGCCACCAGTCGCGACCCGGCGAGGCGGCCCAGGCCAGGGCAACAACACCGAGCCCCGCCGCCGCCCCCGACTGCTTCACGGTCAGGGACAACCCGATCAACACCCCACCCAGCAGCAACCCGGACCAGCCGCCGCGCTGCGCCACCAGCACAGCCAGGGCGATCAGGGCCACCAGCACGGCGTCGTTGTGCAGTCCCCCGATCCACTGGAGAATCAGCAGCGGGGTGGCGGTTCCCACCCACAGCGCCGTGTTCACGGGAACCCCAACGCGCGACGCGACACGTTTCACCGCCCACGCCACCACCAGCAGACAGGCCAGGTGCAGCAGTCTGAACAGCAGGATCCCCAGCCATGGCAGGCCACCACTGGCCCAGAACAGGGCCGCGAAGATCAGCAACGCCCCCGCCGGGTAGACCGACGTGGTGTCCACCCAGTCCGCCCCGACCGTGATCCCGGGCAGCTGCGGCTCCCCGAGCGTCATGACGTAGGGGTCGTGGCCGCCCAGCACCATCCAGCCCTGCGTCAGGTAGGCGTTCACGTCGAGACTGAACAACAGCGGGCAGGCCAGCAGTGGCATCGCCCACAGCACCGCCGCGACCACGGGATGCGGGAAACGCGGTCCGATCCGCCACCAGGCGAACAGCAGGCCCGCGCAGGGCACCAGGAACAGCGCGGCCAGCAGGTAGTCGGTGAACGTGACGACGGGCTGTGGCACCACCCATGCGAAGGTGGCGGCGACCACGCTGGCGAGAAAACCGAAACCCACCCATCCCCAGCCGCCGGTGGGATCGGTGATTCGGGAAAGTGGTTCGAGACGAGGCATCGCCCACAACTCTAGGAGATGCCACCGGCGGTGTACGACGAACCGCCACCACGACCGCCTGGGAACGGTACATGGTATCAGCAATCGCCTGGACCAAACGGCCGGTTTGTGTCATACGATTGGCTGGACGACCAACCGCAGGGAGAACCATGAAGGCCTTCATCCGAGTGCTCAAGGACATCGCCCTGATGCTCAGCCGCATCGTCATGGGAGTCATCATGGTCACCCACGGCTGGCATCGCTGGCAGAACGAGGGCATCGCCACGGAGGCCAGCATCCTGGAGCACGCGGGCATCCCGAACCCGGGACTCATGGTGTGGCTGCTGATCGGTTTCGAGGTGATCGGCGGCATCTTCCTGATCTTCGGGTTGGCCACTCCCGCGATCGGCCTCGGCCTGATGGTCCTGAACATTGGCATCATCCTCACCCTCAGGTTGCACAATTTCTACGTCCACGAATCCGGCTGGGAGTACAACGCCGTGATGACCATCGTCGGCCTGGTGCTGATGACCCACGGTGCCGGGCGAATGGGCCTGGACAACCTGTTCCGAACACCCAAGGACATTCCACCGCCGGCCGAGGAGCAACCGAAACGCCCCGCCCGATCCCTGCCCGAGGAACCCGCCCGGTCCCTGCCGGAGGAGTGGGGCGACACCCCCGCCCGGGGAATCAGAATCCCACAGGAGAAACACAGCGAGTTCATGGTGAAACCCCACTCGGGGCTGTCACAGTAGGCACATGCCTCCCGCACAACCCGTTCCCCTGACCCGCCCCGACGGCACCGCCCTGCGGGTCCTCACCGTCGATGACGAACCCAGCCTGACCGAGCTGCTGGCCATGGCCATGCGCTACGAGGGCTGGGACGTGACCACCGCCGCCACCGGAACCGACGCCGTCCACGCTGCCCGCGCCATCAAACCCGACGCCATCGTGCTCGACATGATGCTGCCGGACTTCGACGGCCTGGAGGTGATGCGGCGCATCCGCACCGAACAACCCGACGTGCCCGTGATCTTCCTGACCGCCAAGGACGGTGTGGCCGACCGCGTCACCGGGCTCACCGCCGGCGGCGACGACTACGTGACCAAACCGTTCTCCCTGGAGGAGGTTATCGCCCGGCTGCGCGGGCTGCTGCGGCGCTCCGGGGCGACGACGGTGCAACCGGACACCCAGCTCGTCGTCGGCGACCTGATCCTCGACGAGGACTCCCACGAGGTCACCCGCGCCGGCGAGAACATCAATCTCACCGCCACCGAGTTCGAGCTGCTGCGCTACATGATGCGCAACCCCAAGCGGGTGCTCAGCAAGGCCCAGATCCTGGACCGGGTGTGGAACTACGACTTCGGCGGCCAGGCCAACGTCGTCGAGCTCTACATCTCCTACCTGCGCAAGAAGATCGACGCGGGCCGCTCCCCGATGATCCACACCATGCGCGGCGCCGGGTACGTGCTGCGCCCCGCGAGCTCCTGATGCGCCCGGCCAGCCTCTCCGCCCAGCTGCGGCGGCGCGTCACGGCCGTGGTGGCGGTGCTGGCTCTGCTGATCTCGGCCGGCACCATCGTCGCGGCGAGCGTCATCATGTACGAGCAGCTCGACAAACAGGTGGACAACGCCAAAGCCCTCCAGGCGCGCGAAACCGGCCAGCAGGACGGTCGTCCGAAGGGCATCCTGGCGCCCGGCACGCCACCCGGCACCGTCGTGGTGCTGCGCAGTTCGAGCGGCGTCAGCGTCGCGTCGAAGATCGGGCACGGCGAATACGACAACGTCTCCGCGGAGGCCATCAACGCCCTGTTGAAGGTCACCACGGACGGCCAGAAACACACCGTGGACGTCCCCGAACTGGGCCAGTACCGGGCGGTCGCACAGTACAACCGCGACGGCGAACTGATGGTGTTGGCCCTGCCGCTGGAGACCGTCAACACCACCATCGTGCGCCTGAGTTTGCTGGCCGTCGCCCTGGGTGTGGCGGCCGTGGTGGCGGCTGCATTCGCGACCCGCGCCGTCGCCAATGCCGCGACGAAACCACTGCGGTCGTTGTCGGCGACGGCATCGACGGTCTCACAGCTGGACCTGGACCGCGGTGAGGTCGACGTGCCCGCCGTTCCCGATCCGGCCCTGCCCCCCGAACACGAGGTGGCGCAGCTGACCGGCGCCTTCAACCGGATGCTCGGCAACGTGCAGGGGGCCCTCAAGGTCAGGCAGGCCTCCGAGACCAAACTGCGGCGTTTCGTCGCCGACGCCTCCCACGAGCTGCGCAATCCCCTGGCCGCCATCCGCGGCTACTCGGAGCTGGCGGCCCGCGGCGACGGCGCGGACTCGGCGTTCGCGCTGGGCCGGATCGACTCGGAATCGCAGCGCATGACGAAACTCGTCGAGGACCTTCTCCTGCTGGCCCGGCTCGACGCCGACGCCCCCGTCGAGATGCAGCCCGTAGACATCGTCGCGGCGGTGCTCAACGCCGTCAGCGACGCGCGCGCCGCCGGACCCGACCACGTCTGGCACCTGGAGCTTCCCGAGGAGGGTTTCGAGGTGCGGGCCAACGCCGATCGCCTCCATCAGGTGATCGTCAACCTGCTGTCCAACGCCCGCAACCACACCCCCGCGGGCACCACCGTCACCACCGTCGCCGGGATCAAGGACGGCCAGGCGTGCCTGATGGTCGTCGACGACGGCCCCGGCATCGCGCCCGACGTGCTGCCCCGGATCTTCGAGCGCTTCACCCGGGCCGACGCGTCGCGCCGCCACAACGAGGCGAAATCGACGGGACTGGGCCTGTCGATCGTGCAGGCGGTGGTCGCGAGCTTCGGCGGCCGGGTGGAGGTGGAATCCCGCCCGGGTCGCACGTGCTTCACGGTCTGGTTGCCCCTGGCCGCCTGACCCGGGAAACACCCACCTGGAACGCTCGCCCTCTCGTCGAACACTTGCCCTCCCGACGAACGCTTGCCCTCCCGACGAACGCTTGCCCTCCCGACGGAAACGCTTGCCTTCCCGCCAAACGCCAGCGCTACAGCGCAAGCACACGACCACAAGGCAAGCGAACCCGGTAGAACCCCCACCACCCCCGCCAAACGCCAGCCCACCTGTCAAACGCCAGCCCACCTGCCGAACGCCTGCCTTCCCGTCAAACGCCAGCGCTACAGCGCAAGCACACGACCACAAGGCAAGCGTTTCCGCCGGGCGGGGTGGCGGACGCGGGGCTGTCCGGCGATTCGGCCGCGACCGGCTACCCTCGACGCATGGAGATTCCCCGGGACGCACTGGCGCGCATGATCGACCACACCCTGCTGCGAACCGACGCCACACCGGCGCAGGTTTCCGCGCTGGTCGCGGAGGCCAGGGAGCTGGGCGTCTTCTCGGTGTGCGTGTCGCCGTCGATGCTGCCGCTGACCGACGACCTCGCCTCGCTGAAGGTGGCGACGGTGTGCGGTTTCCCGTCCGGCAATCACACCCCGGCGACGAAGGCCGCCGAGGCGGCGGAGTCGTCGCGGCTGGGCGCCGACGAGATCGACATGGTCATCAACATCGCTCACCTGAAGGCCGGTGAACCACACCGGGTGGTCGAGGAGATCGCCGCCGTGCGCGAGGCCACCACCGGGACGTTGAAGGTCATCATCGAATCCGCCGCCCTGACCGACGAGGAGATCGTCACCGCCTGCCGGGCCGCCGAGGATGCGGGCGCCGACTTCGTGAAGACCTCGACGGGCTTCCACCCGGCGGGCGGCGCCAGCACCCACGCCGTCGCGCTGATGGCGGCGACCGTCGACGGCCGCCTCGGGGTCAAGGCCTCCGGTGGCATCCGCGACTGGGCCGCCGCCCAGGCGATGGTCGCCGCGGGGGCAACCCGCCTGGGGCTGTCCGCCAGTCGCACCATCCTGGAGGGCGCCCCCGCCTAGGACTTCACGAAGTCTTCCCGACGACCGCCCGGGTGGAGAACGTCGAGTCTCACTGCAGCGGTTTCGCGGACACCGTGACACAAAGCGCCGCGCGGTGACCGGGCATCCCCGGGAGCGCCACGTCGTGGATGCGCAGCCCAGCGACGGGGGTTCCCGGGACCGTTCCGGTGCCCACGTAGTCGCGGGAAATGCCGCGCGACAGGCCGGTTCCGATGGCCTTGAGCAGGGCCTCCTTGCGCACCCAGACGCGCGCGAACGCCTTGGGGCGTTCGTCGGCGGGAAGGTCGAGCAGCTCCGCGGTCTCCCGTGGATGAAAACTCGAACCGACCTGATCCACCGTCCGCTCCTCCGGAATCTTCTCCACGTCCACCCCGAGCGGAAGATCCCCGAGACCGATCAGCACGACGGAGCCCGTGTGGGACAGCGAAAACTCGACCCCATCAACCGACGGCTTCCCGGAATCGCCGGCGCGGATCCGCACATGAGCCGCGGACGTGAGTGTCGCACGCCCCAGTACCTCGCGCAGCAGCACATGCGCCCCGGTCCACGCCTCCCCGAGCCGAGGGAACACGAACCGTGCCGCCCGTTCCGCCTCCTCACGCGAGAGCACGCCGTCCCGCCGAGGAGCCCACGCCGCCCCGGCCGCGGTGTCGGCGAGCAGCACCACCGCTGATCCCGGCCCCGGAAGACACTCCACACCCGGCAGTCCCGGCGGTCCACCGCGGGCTCCATCCACACCCAGGCGTCGTCTCAGCTCGGCGACGGAAGGGGAAACGGTCGTGTCACAACGCTAGCGGAGCCCTCGGGCCGGGGTCCGCTCTGCTAGGCGCCGGGTCCGTAAACCGGCCCTCGACCTTCGTTTTGGATTTCGTCGTCGATGACGTCCGCCACGAGTACGGTTTTAGCCTCACTGGAGTGCTGCACGTCGGGTTATAGGCTGGGCGCCATGAGGACTCCCCGGCTGGTCGAGGACGACCTCATTCTTGAGGCACCGGACGTGGGTGACGCCGACGACTGGTCGGATGCGCAGGACGACGAGTGCGCCCGGTGGTTCGGGTGGCCCTGCCGGCCGGGTGTGGAAAGCTGCAGGGCCCATCTGGAGCGGGTCGCGAACAACGCGGAGCCCGATTCCTTCACGTGGGCGATCCGCGTCCCGGCCGGGTTCGCGGGAGGAATCGACCTGAAACTCCACGAGGGCCGCTGGAACGTCTCCTATTTCGTGCACCCGGCCCACCGGGGACGCGGGATCGCGACCTGCGCGCTCCGTCTCGTGTGCGGGTGGGCTTTCGGTGGCCTCTGCCTGGACGTGGTCTCGACGCGTGTCCGAGCGGGCAACGCCGCGAGCCTGCGGGTGCTGGCGAAGACGGGGTTCCGCCCGGTGGGGAAGGAAACCGCCGACGACGGCCACGTGGAGGTGCTCCACGAGCTGACCGGGAGCACCCACCGGGTGTGATGACGCTGAAGCACTAGCCGGAGGCGTTGAACTGGTGCTGGTACAGCCTGGCGTAGGCGCCGTCGGCGGCCAGGAGTTCGTCGTGGGTGCCGCTTTCGGTGATCCGACCGTTCTCGAGCACCAGGATCAGGTCCGCGGAACGCACCGTCGACAACCTGTGGGCGACCACGATCGCCGTGCGGCCCTGCCGCGCGACGTCCAAGGCCTGCTGGACGAGGCGTTCGGACGTGGAGTCGAGGTGCGCGGTGGCCTCGTCGAGGATGATCACGGGCGGCGACTTCAGCAGCAGCCTGGCGATCGCAAGTCGCTGCCGCTCTCCGCCGCTGAGCCGGTAGCCCCGCTCCCCCACCACGGTGTCGAGCCCCTCGGGGAGGCTGCGCACCAGGTCGGCGAGCTGCGCTCCCTCGAGGGCCTCCCACAGCTGCTGTTCCTCGGCCTTCGGCATGGCGTACTGGAGGTTGGCGCGGATGGTGTCGTGGAACAGGTTCGCGTCCTGGGTGACGTATCCGATGGTGTCGCGCAGGCTCGCCTGCTTCAGCCCCCGCACGTCGGCGCCGCCGACACGCACCGCCCCGTATTCGACCTCGTAGAGGCGCGCCACCAGGTGGGTGATGGTGGTCTTGCCCGCCCCGGACGGCCCGACCAGCGCCACCGTCTGTCCGGGTTCGACGTAGAAACTGATCTCCCTCAGCACCTTGTCGCCGCGTTTCTGTTCCCTTTCGCCCTCCGATGTGAGGGACGGCAGCGACACCTCCGAGGCCGTGGGGTAGGTGAACCACACCTTGTCGAACTCGATGCTCGGCGGGCCCGGCACGTTGATCGAGTCGTGGGCGTCGTAGATGGAGGGTTTGAGGTCGAGCACCTCGAAGACCCGTTCGAAACTGACCATGGCGGTCATCAGGTCGATCCGCAGATTGCTCAGCTGCGTCAAGGGCCCGTAGAGGCGCGCCAGGAGCGCCACCATGGCGGTCAGGGTACCGAGGCTGAGCTGCCCCTCGATGACCGCGTTGCCGCCCAGACCGTAGAACACGGCGGTGGCCAACGCGCCCGCCAGGGTCAGGGCGGACAGGAAGATGCGCACCATCATCGCCATCTGCACCCCGTCGCGGGCCAGCTGCCCGGCCTGGGCCTCGAACATCCGGGACTCGCGGCGCAGGTTCCCGAACAGCTTCACCAGCATCGCCCCGGAGACGGTGAAACGCTCGGTCATGGTTTCGGTCAGCTGCGCCTGATGGTCCATCCTCAGGCGCGCCAGGCGGGCCGTGCGTCGCGCCACCAGTTTCGCGGGCAGCAGGAACACGGGCAGCAGCATCAGGGCCGCCAGGGTCAGCTGCCACGACAGCACCAGCATCGAACCCAGGACGAGCAACAGGGCGGTGGCGTTGCTGAGGGCCTGCGAGAACGTCGACGTGAACGCCTGCTGCGCACCCGCAACGTCCCCGACGATCCGGGAGACGAGCCTGCCCGTGCTGGAGCGGGTGAAAAAGGCCAGCGGCATGCTGCTGACACGGTTGAACAGCTGGCATCGCAACCGGTGGGTCAGGCCCTCCCCGATCCGCGCCGAGCACCAGCGTTCCAGCAGCCCCAGTCCCATGCCGACCAGCGCCAGCCCGGCGACCACCAGCGCCAGCTGCACCACGAGACCCGTGTTTCCCGCGAGCACCCCGTCGTCGATGATGCGTTGGAACAGCAGCATCGGGATCACGGTGGTGGCGCTGCCTCCCAGCACAGCCACGGCGAAGACGATGAACCACCCCTTGAACGGCCTCGCCTGCGCAAGCACCCGGCGGGCTGTGCCGCGGGGGAAGTGGTGTTGCAGCACTGAGTGGTCGCGGGCGAGGGGACTCAACATGGCCCCGTCACCCCGGCTCACGCCAAGTCCGTCCAGAGGTCTCATGCGAAGAGGGTAGACCCCTTCAGCGGCTCAGTTTCAATATCGCGGCCAAGTCGCCCCCCGAAACAGACATAAGGGAAGTATGCACACTGCAGCAGGTCAGGGTCGACCAGCGAGTGGTGTCATCGAACGGCATCACACTTCAGCGATGCCACCCGATCCAAAGACACGATGACCAATGCCATCCTACGGGCTACACGAAACCATTAGGCTCGGTGCATGCTTCTGAGCGACGGAGACATCCTGACCGAGGTGACCGCGGGACGGATCGCCCTGGAGCCGTGGGACCCCGCGATGCTCCAACCGTCGAGCATCGATGTGCGTCTCGACCGGTTCTTCCGGGTGTTCGAGAACCACCGCTACCCACACATCGACCCTGCGGAGGAGCAACCCGAACTGACCCGGCTGATCGAGGTCGGCGACGAGGAGGGCTTCGTACTGCACCCGGGTGAGTTCGTGCTCGGTTCGACGTGGGAGCAGGTGAGCCTGCCCGCGACGGTCGCGGCCCGCCTGGAGGGCAAGTCGTCGCTGGGCCGCCTGGGACTGCTGACCCACTCCACTGCCGGTTTCATCGACCCGGGTTTCTCCGGGCACGTGACCCTGGAGCTGTCGAACATGGCGACGCTGCCCGTGAAGCTGTGGCCGGGCATGAAAATCGGCCAGCTGTGCTTCTTCCGGCTCTCCTCCGAGGCCCGGCACCCGTACGGATCGAAGGAGTACGGTTCCCGCTACCAGGGCCAGCGGGGCCCCACCCCGTCGCGTTCCCACCTGAACTTCCACCGCACCAAGGTTTAGGGGAGGACGCCGAGCATCTCGTGAACAAGGTCGGCGTCCGCAGGGGCGCCGTACTCGGAGATCTCGTAGGCCTCCGCAGCCGAGGGGGTGCGTCCGTGGTGTCGTCGCAGTTCGGCCTCGAACTTGACCGCGATCCGGTTGATCTTCTCCCGCTCCCGCAGGCGAAGGAACTCGGTGCGCGCGGGTTCCCCGTCGGGAACCTCGGCCGCGAATCCGTTGATGTGCGGCAGCCATTCACGGACCTGACTCTCGTGGGCCATGATGGCGTCCAGTTTCCGCTCCAGCACCGAGTCGATGTCGAACACGACGTCGGGGCGGAAGGGCCTCGGGTCGGTGAACGGGTCGTGGGTGTGCAGGATGACCGGCCGGGTTTCCGGCACCGGCGCGTCGGGGACGATGCCGGGCACCATGAGCAGATATCCCGCGTCCTGCACCGCCGTCGCGATGGCCCGGTGATCCGGGTGGTAGTCGAACGGCCTGGGGGACACGACCACATCCGGCCCGAAGGACCGAATGGCGGTGATCACCGCCTCGCGCAACGCCCGGTCGGGGAACAACCAGCCGTCGGTGAACCCGAGGTTGGTCACCGTCGCCCCGACCGCTGCCGCACCGGCCCGGGCCTCTGCACGACGACGCTCCACCAGCTCCGGGCCGGTCATCTCGTGATGGCCGCTGGAACCATCGGTGGCGGAGACAAACCGCACCACCCCGCCAGCCCGGGTGACGAGCGCGGCCAGCCCGGACGATTCGAACTCGCAGTCATCGGGATGGGCCCCGAACATGAGTACTCGGACATCTGTCATGGATGTGATCCTGTCGGTCGGGTGCGCCTGGGCGTCACCGTTGCGGTACATCTGCACTACACAGCATGGCGGCGCCGAAGAGCGACCCGTCGGCGACGTGCTGGGAGACGACCAGCTCGGGGGCATAGGGGAAACTGGCCGTCATGTGGGCCCGGACGACGGGTGCCCACCGGTCGAAGGAGCGGGCAAACCCACCGCCGAAGACGATGCGTTGCGGATCCAGCAGCGTGCACAGGTTTCCGAGCATCGTCGAGATGAGCACCGCCGTCTCACCCACGAAGGCTGCGGAGACCGGGTCCCTCGCGGCGAACAGTTCCCGCGGGCTCACGGCCCGCCCCAGCACTTTCGAGGCCCGCCTGCCCAGCGCCGGCCCCCCGAGCAGCTCCTCCAATGGCGCGGGCGAGACGTTGTCGCACCTGACCGCATCGGCCACCGGGCTCGGTTTCATGTAGCCGATCTCGCCCGCGGCTCCGTGTGCTCCCTCGACGATGCGGCCGTTCACCACCAGCGCGGCGGCCACCCCGGTACCGAGGTTGACGTACAGACCGGGATCGGCGTCCCGCAGCCTCCCGGCCACCATCTCACCGTAGGTTGCCGCGCGCACGTCGTTCTCGAAGCGGATGTGCACCTCGCCGAGTTCGTCGCGCACGAGCTGCGCCAGGGCCGCGTCCTCCCAGGCGGGCGTGTTCGGGGAGAGTTCGACGACGTCGTAGCTCATCAGCCCCGGGCGCACCACGATGCAGGTGCCGAACCGGGTGTGCCACCCCCGGGCCCGTCGCACGTGACCCCGCAACTCCTGCAGCGCCTCGTCGCGCGTCGTCTCCGGAACGGGTGTGGGCACCCGGAACGAATCGATGATGCCCCCATCCGCCCCCACCCACGCGAATGCGGTTTTTGTGCCACCGATGTCGATGGCCAGGGCGGATGGCGCATGGAACTGCTTCCGGCTCTCCTGAATCCGGCCCGGCTCCGTGATGTTGGTCATGACAGGATCGCGCCCCGGTTCAGTTCTTGGCGAGGTGGAACGGGTTCAGTTCCTGCTTGGCCATGATGTACCAGGCGGTGGTGCCGGTGTGCAGGCTCGTGTGGTTCTTGTCATCGCCACCGGAGAAGCCTTCCCTCGAGTTGGCCTGGATTCCCTTGCCATCCGCGTTCGGCCCGTACAACTGTTCCTTGTGGATGCTGTCCAGATATACGCCGGCCTTCTGCGTGTGCTTCTTCTTACCGCTCACCCGCAACGCCAGAGCCATGTGGGCGGTACCCTCCAGCCAGACCGTGTCGTCGTTTTTTTCCGGCTGTTTCGGATTGATCTGCCAGGCGAATCGCACACCGACGACCGGCAGGGAGGGGTTGGAGTTGTCCGTCACCTCGAGGTTGGCGATGTTCCAGTCCAGTGCCCGGCGGTAGCGCTCCGATTGGAGGGCGAGGTAGCCCCAGGACTGCACGTCCTCGGGAATGTACTCGTCCCGGTTGATGGTGACGCCGTCAGCCTTCGACCCGATGTGGAAACGCCCTTCCTCCTTGTCCCACATGCTCTTGACGAATTTGCGGGCGTGCTTGCGGGCGTGACGCCACTTGTGATCGTTGGTCAGCTGGTGAAGCATCCCGAACAGACCCACCATGTCGATGTTGTGTTCGGTCGACTTCCACTCGATCTTCGTTCCGTCGGAACTGTAGCCGCCGGTAAAACCGCCGCGCCCACGGGTATCCTTGGTTTCCCGCAGCAACCATTCCCCGATGCGCAGTGCGCCGTCACGGTACTTCGCTTCTTTGGTGACATGCGCGAGATGGGCCAGCGCCATTCCGGCCCAGGCCTGGTTGCCGGACGCCGATCCCCAGGTCTGGATGTTCGGCACACCGTTGGCGTCGAAGAGGTTCGTGGGCCCGTAGGCGTTCCGCACGCGCCCATCGCCGATGGGGTCCTTCGCCTGCATTTGCAGCAACGCATCCCCCATTGTCCTCGCCCGGGTGAGGGAGTCGACATGGTCCTTGCGGTTGGCGTAGGCGATGATCACCAGGGCGTTGTCATAGGTGACGGAGTTGTCCCAGGAATCCAAGGGACCCCCGTGATAACTCGACGGCACACGAAGGGCCGGCGCCGAGGCCCATTCGTCCATTGCCTCGTCGAGGTGCAGATAGGCGTTGCTGACCGTCTCCTCCTCGGAGGCGGCGACGGCGGGG
>CALLVV010000006.1 GCA_938012815.1 uncultured Propionibacteriaceae bacterium | reverse complement strand
CGTGTGGGGTAACGCGTCGGTCAATTCTTCTATCGGTGGTCAACACAAACCAGGAATTGCCCGTCTCGATGAGAAAGCCCGCGAAGCCCAGCACGCCGGGAAAGGACACCACTACCTGAACGTGCGAGTGGTCCTCTGTGCCAATTCTCGGCTCGCTTCCCGTATCAGACACAAGAAAACAGCCATCATCTTCGACCCGGTAGAACACAGGAAACAGGTTTCCCACTACACCCGGGCGGACCCGGACACCCTTGCGCAGGAACTTCACAACAAATACCCCGAACTCTCACACGATCCTCCACAACCCACCGCCACACCAACACAACCAGACAACACAAGCAGAATCAACCAGGTCAAGAACATCCTGGCGGCGGCGTTCCCCACACCAGCCACACCAACGCAACCAAGCGCCCCAAGCAAACCCCACACCCCACCCGCCAGAGACCACAACAGAAACCACCCACAAAACCAAATAGAACGATAGGGAGGCATAGAGGCTTATTCATGAGGTGTAAGCGAAGATGAGTCCAGCGACGGCTTGTATTGTGATTTCAAAAGTGCCGTAAGAGCGACGGTAATCAGTGCGGGTGAACACGCCAGATCTTGAGATTTGCAATGCCCCACTCGATGAAATGCGGACACGATTGATGGTCGTGTTGTTTCTTCTATCAATGTTGGCGAGTTCACCGTGGGCGGGCTTCCGGGCAGGGGTGGTCATTCCCAAACCGACATAGCCTTTGTCCCCAATGTGCATCGCGGCATCAAGTGTTGTGAGGAATCCGGATTCCGTGAGGGCCTTAGCATCATGCACACTACTCGCTGATGGTTTTGAGATCTAGGCGAGGTGTCCTGCCAAGGCGTAGGCCACCTGCAGGTTCACCCCCGTCGTGCGGCGCTTACCCCAGTCACAGCTCGGGACGCTTGGACCATGACCAGCAGGACACCAGAATACCATCGACAATGTATTGGCGGATCTGGGTCGAGGTCCCCCACCTAACGAAACAAGCCTAGGGTGCGGGACCCAGCTACGAGAAGATCCCCGGAACAGGAGGTGTAGATCAGTTCACACAAGTTCACCGGGTCTGGTCACGGTCAAGACGTATAGTAGCTATTTACGATAGCGGCTTGTCTTTCAACTGAGAGTCTTTGTGGTAGGACACTTTGAATTATCTCAGATCGGGCAAGCCACCCGGCATCGATCCGAGCATCAGTCCTGATCCCAGCACGGTGCCGAGCCCGCCCACGCCGACTGGTGATCCGTCCCAACTGCCGCCAAGTGTTCCTGCCCCCACCAGTGCGACGCCAACCGGAGCACCCACCCAGGTGCCGGCCCCGCCTCCTTCGTCCAGGCCGGCCGTGAAACCGGGACTCCCGAAGACGGGGAACTGACCATGCCCACGGTTCAGTGGTGTTCGACCCGGCGGATCTCCTCGGTCATGTCCTCCGACAGATCGGCGATGCGGAACTCCTCGGTCAACGGCAGGCGCATGTGGAAGTCCGTGCCCAGGCACAGCTCGGCCTCACCTTCCTCCAGGACGAAATCCACCAGGTGCCCACCCCAGGTGTGGTCGTCGTCGATGATGTGGGCGTGACAGCCCGCCACCGAGATGCCCGACTCGTACAGCGGCGTGCGGAACCCGGCGATCGTCCCGTTGAAGTCCTCGTGGCGGGCGATCTCCTCACCGTCGGTGGCCTCGATCATGGGCCGGTAGGGACGATCCTGTTTCGTCACCGCGCGCGCACTCGCCCACGTGAATCGGCCGGTCACCCGCAGCGCGTACATGTAGTTCGAGCTCGGCACGAAGGCGTCGATGGCCCGGGAGAACTCCTCCCGGGTCATCGGGCCCGCCAAGGAGCGGCTCAGGCTCGGCACGAAATTGGTCACGACGGCGTAGGGGGTGCGTTCCGTCAACTCGGGCACACTCACGGACCCGTCGCCGCGCAGCCGGTAGCAGACACCGCCCAGGATGATCATCTCGCCGTCGAGCCCGTTGAAGGTGCCGATGCCGAAGGAACCGTGGCCGAGGAGCTCGGCCAGGGTCATCTCGTCCTCATAGACGCCCTGGGCGAGGGCAGAGATGAGGCTGGTCTGGAAGATTTCGTGACGGGTGACGGCATGTGCGGTCATGCCCCCACAGTAGACGCCTCGATCTCACAGCCGATTGAGCCAGCACGTGAGCGCCCCTCCCTTCCGAAGCCGGTTGAGCCGGGTCGCGGGGAACGAGCGACCCGAGTCGAAACCACCCATACCCGGCAATGCAGGCCCACCCACTCGCGAGCAGTCCGACTCAAGCAGCTTTCCCACCCCGGGCTGCGACGATGTCCGCCGCCGTTTCCTCCAGCGGCGTGTGGGTCTCGCCGAGCAGTTCGCGGGTGTCGGTGTCGTCGGCGACGAAGGGTTCGGTGTTCTGGTAGAGGGTCTCTCTCACCGCCCTCAGCGTCGGGGAGAACCAGCCCAGCACACGCAGCAACGACGCCGGCATGGTGCGCAACCTCGGCTCGTCATCGCGGCCGGCGGCTCGCAGCAGCATCCGGGCCAGATCGCGGACGCTGACCGCCGGGGCGCTGGGGACGTGCCAGGCCCGGCCGGGCATCTCCGGATCGGTGGTGGCGCGGGCCAGCAGACGCCCGAAGTCGGGGATGGCGGTCATGGTGTAGGGCAGGTCGGGATCGCCGAGGACGCTCGTCGCCCCCTTGGCCAGCAGCGGATCCACGAACCGCGGCCCGAGGTAGGCGCCCGGCCCCGCGTCAGCACCGAGGTAGGACGACCCCCGCACCTCGACCGCGCGGATGCGACCCTGCTCGTGGGCGGCGAACAGCCTGCGGGACACCTCGGCCCGGACCTCACCCAGAGCCGACGGCGGGTGGTCGAGGGGATCGGTGGCGCGCATCGGCATCCGGCCGCGCGCGTAGGAGTAGTAGTTCCCCGTGACCACGAGGGTCGCGTCCTGCCGCTCCGCCGTCTTGATGAGGTTGTCGATGGCGAGGGGCCAGTCGCGGCGCCACCCGGCGATCGTGTAGGTAATGCCGCAACAGGCGAGGATCGCGGCCCCGGGCGCGAGCGCCCCCAGGCCGTCGCCCGTGACGACGTCGGCCCTGACGGCCTGTGCCCCGGGAAGCTGTGTGCCGCTGCGGGTGGCGACCGTGACCCGGTGACCGGCCTCCACGAGCGAGCGCGTCGCGGCCCTGCCGAGCGGTCCTGCTCCGATGACGGTGATGTGTTCCATGTCTCCTCCGATCCTGTCGCCCCCCAAGAACAGTAAACACTGTTCACGCCATTTTGTAAACAGCGTTCACGGTTTTGTTCTTCGTGTCGTGCGAGACTGGGACCATGACCCCCACCCCACGCCGCCAGGCCCGCGACGCCTTCACGCGGCGACTGCTTGAGGTCGCACGCCGGCACCTCGTCGAGAGGGGAGCGGTCGGGCTGGGCATGCGGGCCCTGGCACGCGACCTCGAGGTCACCCCCGGCGCCCTGTACCGGTACGTGAAGAGCCGCGACGACCTCCTGACCTTGTTGATCGTCGACGCCTACGAGTCGCTGGGAAAAGCCGTCGAGGAGGCCGAGGGCAGAATCCCGCGCGGAGACCACGAGGGTCGCTGGGTGGCGCTGTGGCGCGCCACCCGCACCTGGGCGCTGGAGCACCGCAACGAATACGGCCTCATCTACGGCACCCCGGTCCCCGGCTACCAGGCCCCGCCGGAAACCATCCCAGCCGCGTCCCGGATCTCGATCCTGCTGACCAGGATCGCCTCGGACATGAGGTCGCGGGCGGGGGCGACGACGCCGCCGGAATCACCGGAGTCGGCGCCGGTGCTGCGGGAGGACCTCGCCAGGGTGCGTCGCTGGATCAGTGAGCAGGGAATGCCCGGCGATGTCCCCGACGAGCTGATCCTCATCGTCCTGCGGGGCTGGACCGAACTGTTCGGCTGCATCAACATGGAACTGTTCGGCCACTACGTCGGCAGCGTCGAGAACGGGTCGGCGTTCCTGGACGAACTGGCCCACCGAAGCTTCAAGGAGCTCCAGGATCGGGTAGGTCCCTGATGGCCGAGGTGCCGAGGATCACCTGGGCGCACCCGTCTCGTCGTCAAGGTCGTCATCCGTGAGCACCGGACCACCCGCATCGCGGAGACGCCGGCCCGCGCCCGAACGGAGTTGGCGAGAGTGTGCCTAGTGAGAGCCTCACGCGCCTCGGCTTCCATGGAGCGATTGTTCAAAGCCGCCAAACGTTTCAACTCATCGCGCACCTCGTCGCTGAGCCCTCGGATCGTGATGGTGGACACGCTTGCACCTCCCAACAGAAATGCTAGCGATCACCTCAGGAGATACTTTCTCGCATCAAGAGGCTTCACATTTCCCCTTTCGCCTGCCTACACGTCATTCACCAGCGCTGTAGCGCGAGCAGACGACCACAAGGCAAGCGAACCCGGGCCAGGACAGGCGAGCGGCGGCAAGGCAGGCGAACCGGACGACGGGACGACGACCTGCGAAGCTGCCCGCGTCACTCCCCCTTCACCCGGTGCCGGCCGATGGGCATCACCAGCGGCGCCCCGGAGACGGGGTCCGGCACCACCTTCGAGGAGATCCCGAACACCTCCCTGACCGTCTCCTCCGTCACCACATCCGACGGGGTACCCTGCGCCAGGATGCTGCCGGAGCGCATCGCGATGAGCTCGTCGGAGTAGCGGGCCGCCAGCCCGAGGTCGTGCAACACCATCACGACCGTGGTGCCCCTCCTGGCGTTGAGGTCGATCAGCAGGTCGAGCACCTCGAGCTGGTTCGCGACATCGAGGTAGGTGGTGGGTTCATCCAGCAGCAGGACGTCGGTTTCCTGCGCCAACGCCATCGCGATCCACACGCGCTGCCGTTGACCGCCCGACAACTCGTCGACGGGACGGTCGGCCAGCTCGGTGGTGTCGGTGGCGGCGAGGGATTCCGCGACCACCTCGTAGTCGCGAGGGCTCCACCTCCCGAGCATCCCCTGGTGGGGGTGGCGTCCGCGACCCACGAGGTCGGCGACGACGATGCCCTCCGGGGCGGTCGGCGACTGCGGCAGCAGGCCCAGGACCTTCGCGATCTCCTTGGTCGGCTGTTCGTGGAGGGATTTGCCGTCGAGGAGCACCTGTCCGTGCCTGGGTTGCAGCAGCCGGGCGAGGGAACGCAGCAGCGTGGATTTGCCGCAGCCGTTGGCGCCGACGATGGAGGTGATGGCCCCGGGTTTGACGGTCAGGTCGAGGTTGTCGATGACGGTGCGGTCGCCGTAGGCGAGCCCGAGTCCGACGGCTGTGAGGGAATGGTTCGCGGTCACTGGGTCTCCGGGGGTCAGTTCCGGCGCTGCCGGTTGGAGCGGATGAGGAGGTAGACGAGGAACGGGGCGCCGAGAGCACCAGTGATGATGCCGACGGGATAGCGGGCGCCGAAGGCGAACTGACCGATCAGGTCGGAGGCCAGCACCAGGATCGCGCCGACCAGGGAGGCCGGCAGCACCAGGGAGGAGGCGGAGCGGCTGATCCGCGCCGCTATCGGCCCGGACATGAACGCGACGAACGCGATCGGCCCGCAGGAGGCGGTCGCGACGGCCACGAGGGTGACGGCCGCGACGATGGTCCAGACCCGCACGGAGAACACCTTCACGCCCAACCCGGAGGCGGTGTCGTCGCCGAAACGCATCGCTGCCAGCTTGCTGGAGTTCACCCACATCGACGGCAGGATCACCGCGCAGGTGGCGGCGAGCGGCGCCACTCTCGGCCACCCCGCGCTGTTGAGCGATCCGGTCAGCCAGCGGGTCGCGACCTGCAGGTCCCACGCGGATGCCTGCGCGAGAGTGTAGGTGACCACCGCCCCCAGCATCGACGAAACACCGATGCCGATCAGGATCAGCCGGGTTCCTGCGAAACCGCCCTTGTAGCTGAGGGTGTAGATTGCCACGGCGGTACCGATCGCGGCGGCAAGGGCGAGCAGGGAGACGGTGGTCTCGTTCAACCCCAGGATCACGATGCCGATCACCCCGGCGGCACTGGCCCCCGCGGAGATGCCGATGACATCGGGGGAGGCCAGCTGGTTGCGCAGCAGGGTCTGGAAGGTCACGCCAGCAGACCCGAAGGCCAGTCCGGCCAGCACGGCGAGGGTGGCGCGCGGCAGCCGCAGCGTACCGACGGTGAAACTGGCGCCCGGCACCCGCTCACCCGCGATGACCCTCCACACCTCGGAGGGTCCGTAGAAGCTCTCACCGAACATCAGCGACGCGGCCCACAAACCCACTACCAAGAACGCCAGCACGAGGACTACCAGGACCTGGGCCCGGATGCGGCGGGAGCGTGCGACGCGCAGAGCCTTGACGTCGGGGATGGCAGCAGCGCTCATAGTTCACGCACCTTTTGGCGTCGGACTATCCAGATGAAGAACGGGGCCCCGAGGAACGGGGTGATGATGCCGACGTCGATCTCGGAGTTGGGGGTGACGACCCGCCCCAGGGTGTCGGCGGCGAGCAGCAGACACGCACCCGCCAGGCCCGCGAAGGGCAGCATCCAGCGGTGGTCGGTGCCGACGAGGAGCCGGCAGAGGTGCGGCACGATCAACCCGACGAACGCGATCGGCCCGCACACCGCCGTCGTCACCCCGCACAGGATCACCGCGCCGATGGACGCGACCAGCCGGGTGCGCATCACGTTCTCACCCAGTCCGGTGGCGACGTCGTCGCCGAGCGCCAAGGAGTTCATGCCGCGCGCCGAGAACAGGCAGATCAGGGCGCCGGCCATCAGGAACGGGGCCACCAGTCCCACCCGGTCCCAGGTGGCGCCGCCGATCCCACCGATCTGCCAGAACCGGAACGAGTCCATCACCCGCACCCGGGGCAGCAGGATCGCCGAGACCAGCGACGAGCACGCCGCGGATGTCGCGGCACCGGCCAGGGCCAGTTTCAGCGGGGTCGCGCCGCCGCGTCCCAGCGACCCGACGCCGTAGACGAACCCAGCCGCAACACCGGCCCCGAGCACCGCGATCAACAGTTGCGCGTAGGGGTGGGAGAGGTCGAAGAAGGCCAGACCGATCACCACCGCGAGGGAGGCCCCCGACAGCACCCCGAAGATGCCGGGATCGGCCAGCGGGTTACGGGTGACGGCCTGCATGGCGCCACCCGCGATTGCCAGGGACATCCCGGCCAGCAGCCCCAGCACCGTGCGGGGCAGGCGACCGGCCGCGGCGGCCTGTTCGGCCGTCACGGTTCCACCGGACAGCGCGGCCAAGGCATCGTCCAGGGACACGGCCCGCACCCCGAAGATCACAGAAGCCACCACGATCACCAGCAGGACCACCACCAGGACCGCCAGCCACAGCAGACGGCGTCCGGCCGAGCGTTTGATGACTTCGACATCCGGCCGGGTCAGAACCCCGTCAGCGGTCACTCGAGGCCTTCGGCCAGTTTCGCGACGTATTTCTCTATGCCCCACGGAATGGACAGCGGCGACGGGTTCGCGGAGGCCGAGAGGGCGTCCTGCCCGAGGAAGACCACGTGGTCCTTGGCGATCGCAGGGATGCGGGAGAGCAGCGCGTCGGCCTTGATGGCCTCCTTCAGCGGTGTCGGGTCCGCGGGCCCGTAGGTCAGGAGGATGTCGACGTCGTTGAACAGCTCCGGTTTCTCCGAGGACATGTCCTTCCAGAACGCCTTGGAAGCCGCGGATTCCTTCTCGACGATCTCCGGGGTTCCCAGCCCGGCCTTGACGAGGAACCCGGCCCGCGGGTCGTGGGTGGTGTAGAAGCCGACCTTGGACAGATCACTGGCGTTGAGGAAGGAGAACAGCACCTTCTTGCCCTTGAGACCGGCGTGCTGCTCCATGGCCGCGGCGACCCGCTTGTCCAGGTCCGCGATCAGCGCCTTGCCTTGGGCGGCCAGGCCCATGGCCTGGGAGTTCAGCTCGATCATCTGGTCCATGGTGGTGATCCACGCTGCCTCGGGGTAGGCGACGACGGGCGCGACCTGGCTGAGGGTCGCGTAGTCCTCCGCGGTGATGCCGGAATAGGAGGCGAGAATCACGTCGGGTTTGGTGTTGGAGACGGCCTCGAAGGGGACGCCGTCTGTGTCGTCGAACAGGACGGGGGTCTGGCCGCCCAGGGCGTCGAGTTTCTCCTTGACCCAGGGCAGCAGGCCGTCTCCGTCCTCGTCACCCCAGTTGGCCTTGCTCATGCCGACGGGCACCACGCCGAGGGCCAGCGGCACCTCGTGGTTGGCCCACCCGAGTGTTGCGATGCGTTCAGGTTTCTTCTCGATGACGGTCTCACCGAGGGCGTGCTTGATGGTGATGGGGAAGGCGTCCCCGGCGGCGGGGGAGGAACCACCGTTTCCTGAGGCCGGGGGGGTGCCCTGGGGCGTCGAATTGCTGGAGCAGGCGGCGATGCCAACAGTTGCGGTCGCGGCGAGCATCGCGACGAAGGTCCTTCTGGAAAGCACGTGGGCTCCGTTCATCTCGGGAATGGCCCAGCCATGGTAAGGCAAACCTAAGCTGTGCGCCAGAGTGCGGGTGTGCGTGGACAAAAAGGACGACGCCGCGGGGAAACAGACAGCGGCCCCCGGACGTGCCGGGGGCCGCGGAGAGCCTGGCCGGGCTCAGCGGACGGGCTTGCGGATCTCCGAGGAGAGGAACCACGCCTGCTGCTCGAGCTGAACGGTGAGGTCCTCGATGATCCCGGAGGAGGAGGGGTCCTCCTCGTCGATGGTGTCGTGTACGTCGCGCAGGGTCGCGACGACTGCCTCGATCGCGGAGACGATGTAGGCGACGGCGTCGGTGGTGAGAACCTCACCCTCGGGGGCGACGGGCACGGTGGCGGAGGCGGCGACGGTCGCAGGACGACCATCGGGGGTGGCGTTGACGGCGCGCATCCGCTCCGCGACGTCGTCGGAACCCGTGCGGGCGATGCCCACGACCTCATCGAGGTTCAGGTGGATGTCGCGGAAGTTCGGGCCGACGATGTTCCAGTGGGCCTGCTTGCCGACCAGCTCGAGGGCGATGAGGTTCACCAGAACGCGCTGGAAGCTGTCGCGCAGCGCAGCGGATGCGGTGAAGGACAGGGTCACATGCGGGGTGTTCACGGTCTCGGTACTCATGGCTTCAACATTATGTCCGTCCCCGAGAAAACCCATCCATACGTTAGGAAGGCCAGCCTGACAAGGTCGGACACCGTCCGCACAGAAGCCACCCCGCCCGACGGGACCGCATTCCACCCTCCGCATCCGGAACCCGCGAGGGGCAATCGACACCTTGGTGTTACAGGTCGCTGAGGTGGCGATGTTTGGGGAACCCGCGGCTCCAACCCTGCTTCTGGCCCACGAGCTGACGGAACCGGCCGCCGCCCAGCCCGACGCAGTGGCTGGCTGGCCTTCCCGGATCACGTTCTCGCGGTGGACCTGCGGGGAGGAGTGTCTTGTGATCACGGGGTGGTTGGTATCCCTGAGGTTGCCCTGAGCGTTCCCGGGATCGTGGTTCTGGTGGCGTGTTCATGCTGGTGGTGGGGTTATCGTGCCGGTGTGGATTGGCGCACCTTGACCGGATTGATACTGCTGGTGGTTTTGGTTTTTGTGGGGTGGGTGACATGGCGGCGTATCCATCAGGAACCACGACGACTGGCCAATGCCGGGTGGATCACCGCCACCTTGCTGCTCGGTATCCAGGTGTTGGTGGTCCTTGGTTTCGCGGCCCCACTGCTGGGGTTGGTCATCCTGGTGGTCATGTCGCCCCTGCTGGCCATCGGTTTGGCGGGTTTCCTCATCCTCAATGGTGTGGTCATGCTGTGTAGGGAACGTTTCTCTCTGGCCCACTCGTTGTCCCTGCTCGCTGGTGTCGGGCTGGTGGCGGCAATGGTTGTTTGTGTCTTTGTGGTCCTCACCGGGGAAAAACGGGCCTTTCCCGTCCCGACGTTCATCATGCTCGCCACTGGCTGGGTGGCGTTGATGTTCTTCTGTTTCGTCGGGTACTCCTGGTTCTACCAGCGTATCGTTCGGAGAATCCATCCGGAGTTCATCATGGTGCTGGGTGCCGGGGTTCCTTCCGGGAGGGTCACCCCGCTGCTGGCCGGGCGTATTGACCGGGCCCTTGGGGTGTGGCGGGGTGAGGTGGATGCTGGACGGCGTCCGTTGTTGGTGATGAGTGGTGGGCAGGGTCCTGATGAACCCGTCAGTGAGGCCCGGGCGATGGCCGACTACGCGTTGGAGCAGGGGGTTCCAGAAGCCGCCCTGGTGTTGGAGGACCACTCCACGACCACCCGGGAGAACTTCCAGATGTCAACGGAACTGGTGCGGGCCGAGCCGCGGCTGGGACCACACGCCAGGGGAATCGCGGTCACCAGCAACTACCATGCGATGCGTGCCGCACTGTTGGCCCGTGACCTGGGTACGGGTATTCAGGTGTTGGGGGCACGTACCGCGTGGTACTACTGGCCCAGTGCCATGTTGCGGGAATTCGTGGCGGTGGTACAGAGATCACCCAAAGCCTACGGACTGGGCCTGGCCCTGGTAACAGCGCCACTGACACTACTGGTAGCACTAATAACCTGGATGTCCTGACAGAAACCACCTTGACTCCTGCACACCGCGATGCCGCCAAGGGTACGGAGTGCACCAACGGGAGCAGCCACACCAGGTTTCTGGACCACGGTCATGACTGCCCTCGGGATCGGCAACGGTGACGTCCTGCTTGAAGGAATCCAGGTCAAGGACCCGGTTGTCTCCTGCCACTGGGGGATCATCGGGTTGACCGTCTGCTCGGGGAGCACATAGCCGGAGCGCACCTCATATGCCGTCTGCGTCGGGATGATCATCATGAAGGAGTGCAGGCATGACCGCCAATTCTTGGCACAGGCCCGGGAAATGGCCCTTTCACGCCAAGCACAAGCACCCAGGCAACTGGTAGCTGCGCTACTTTACGGGACATTACTGCGAAGATCAAGACATGAAACAACGATCCTGTTCGAACAAAAATTTTAGATGAATCAACTCGGAAGGTTGCACACAGCACATGTACAGGAATAGGATTTTGACCACAATTCATCACGATCAAGTTCCCGCGAAGGCCGTTGGGAACAACGAGCACCACTCGAGCAGGTTGAAAGGCCTCCGTTACCAGTCCGAAATCTGCCCGAACCATCAAATCGATGCCGCAGGCCACGCCACATTGTGACACAATTCAACTATTAGGAGCACATCGTGTCCCCAGAACACACCATCAGTCGTCGTAATATCTTCAAAGGAGCAGGCGGACTCGCCGCGGCCTCCATTTTAGGCGCTGGAGCCGCGTGGACCAGCAGCACGCCGGCCCACGCCGGAGGCCTGGAGGTCGTCAAACACGAAACAGACGGCCGCATGGAAACCTACGAATTCGTGACACCCTCGATCCAGAAACGAGACGGTATCTCGATCATTGCAAAGAAGTACAACCCCAGCGTGATGAGGAACCCCCGCGTCAATGTTCTGCTGCCCGACGGCTACAACAGCGGAAAGCGTTACCCTGTGCTCTACCTGTTCCACGGCGGCGCCCAAGCCTACGACATGTATGACAAAAACTTCAACATCCGTGAGCTGACCGCAGGACGCGACCTCATCGTCGTCATGCCCGACGCCGCGGTCGGCTGGCACTGCGACCCGGTGAAATCGAACGTTGGGTCGCGCAACTGGGAAACCTTCCACATGAAGGAGCTCCTGCCATGGGTGGACGCCACCTTCCGCACCTTCCCGGAACAGGCCGGACGCG
>CALLVV010000005.1 GCA_938012815.1 uncultured Propionibacteriaceae bacterium | reverse complement strand
GTCGCCGACGTCGTCCCCGAAAGGGCTCGGCAGGCGGCGGACGAATTGGGCGCCCAGGTCCGCTCCGTCGAGGACTTCTTCGATTCGGAAGATCTCGACGGCGTCGTCCTCGCCACGCCCACCGACGCCCACGCGCGCCACATCGAAGCCGCTGTCGGCCTGGGCGCCCCGATCTTCTGCGAGAAACCTGTGGCGCTCGACATCGTTTCGACGGAGAGGGCCAACGCTGCGGCCAAGTCCGCCGGGGTCCCCGTCCACATCGGCTTTCAGCGCAGATTCGACGCCGCCTACGCCGCGGCCGACCGCCGCCAGCTGGATGCCGGAGAGAGCACGCGAATCCAGGCCGTACTCCGCGAGACGCTCGATGATTGCCCGCACCGCGTGCTGGGAAGTGAAAACCACCCACAGGAAACGTCCGTCGACGATGCCGCGAACCGCCTTCTCCATGGCCTGTTCCGTGCGCGGCGGTTCGATGGACATCGTCGCCACCACCTCGGTGGAGGCCCCGAAACGGGCCAGGTGGTCCGTCAGCTCCGTGACCTCGTCCTTGGTGCGCGGCACGAGAACGCTCCAGTCGAACAGCGGTTTGGATTCGAACCAGTCGACGCGGGCGCGCGCGACGTCGCCGATACCGGGGCCGAACAGCAGGAACCGGGGCCCACCGCAGGACTCGGATCCGAGGTCACCCCACGTGGTCAGGCGGGTCTTCTGGGAGGTGCCGCCGAGCCCGGTCAACTCCAGCACCTCGGCGGCCTCCCCGTAGACGGCTCGGGCCTCGGCGACCACCCGGGAAATCGACTCGTCGGTGGCACGGATCACCACGGTGCCACGCTTGGGCCAGCCGTCCTTGCCGGGCAGCTCGACGGAGGTGTCGCAGAAACCCATCACCGAGGTGGGGGCGACGGCCCCGTAGGTCAGGGCCGCATTCCAGGTCGTGATCCCGGGAATCAGGTGGGTACGGATGCGTTTGCCCTCCAGGAGCCGCCGCAGAACGTCCACATGCCCGGCCTCGGTGAAGAAATCACCCTCGACGAGCCTCACGACGGAACGCCCGTCACTCACGGCAGCGACCAGCTGAGCCACCTCGTCGGGCTCGACCCGGACGACCTCACCCAAGGGTTCGATACCGACCGAGGCGAGCTCCTCCACCATGGTCGGGGAGTCGACCACGAGAAGATCGGCACTCGTCACCTCGCGGCTGCCAGCCCACGTGATGAGCCCGGGGTCCCCGGGACCGAAACCGACAAACGTGACCGCGCCCGTTGGCGTTCCGGTCGGCTCCGTCTCCTCGGTGTGGATCACGCACAGACTCCTGCAGGGTTGGCCCGCACCGCCTCGGGCGGGCGGGGATCAGCTCACTTGCCGGCGCGGCGACGCTGAATGCGTGTGCGCTTCAGCAGCTTGCGGTGCTTCTTCTTGGCCATGCGCTTGCGGCGCTTCTTGATGACAGAGCCCACTGTTCGCCTTTCAGTAACCGTCCCGGAAGCGGGGTACAGGGAAACGCCGGGGCGATCCCGGCAGGTTCCTTATCGTAACGTGCGACAACGCCGGGACGCCAACCGTTGCTCACGTCCGGCAAGACGTGAAATGCGGGCGAGGAGTCACAGGGCTTCCCAACCCGCGTCGATCTCCCGGTGGCCCTGCGGTCATAGCGGCGTTTGTTCCAGGCGTCGACAAGGTCCGGGCTCCTGGCCTTGACGTTTCCCGTGCCGGCGTTGCGGAACACCGGCCGGAGCTGATCCTCACTCGCTCAGAGTTCCGAGCTGCGACGGGCACAGGCCTCGACGGCGGACAGGAAGGCGGCTCGCACGGCCCGTTCGTCGAGGACCCGGAGGGCGGCGGCGGTGGTGCCGGCCGGGGACGTGACGCGTTCCCGCAGCTCGGTGGCCGACGCATCCACCCCCTCGAGCATGGCAGCGGCCCCGGCGAAAGTGCCGTTCACCAGCCTCGTCGCCACGTCCCGCCCGAGGCCCTGGTGGACCCCGGCCTCGATCATCGCCTCCGCGACCAGGAACAGGTAGGCGGGGCCGGAACCGGAGATCGCGGTGAGCGCGTCGAACTGGTTCTCCGGTAGTTCCACACAGATCCCGACGGCCTCCATCATCCCCATCACCCTGGCGGTCTGCCCCGGGGCGACGGTGGGCCCGGGCGCGAGGCCCGCGACCCCCCTGCCGACCAGGGCGGGGGTGTTCGGCATGACCCGGATCACCGGCTGTCCCTCGGGCAGCACCTCGGCCAGCCGCGCCAGGGTCACGCCTGCGGCCACGGAGACGACCACGGCGTCCGGCCCCAGATGGGGTGCGACGTCGGTGAGGGCGGTGGCGACGTGGTGGGGTTTGACGGCCACCACGACCACCTCGGCCACGCTCACCCCGGACACCTCGACGGAACGCACCCCGCGGCGTTCCCGCAGCCTCGCCAGGCGGTCGGTGTCCTGGTCGACGGCGACGATCTCGTCGGGTGAGGTGCCCGCGGCGATCCAGCCCGCCATGAGCGCCTCCCCCATGGCCCCTGCCCCGATGACGGCGATCATCGGACCAGCAGCTCCGCGACCTGGATGGCGTTGAGCGCGGCCCCCTTGCGGAGGTTGTCGTTGCTGACGAACAGCACCAGACCGGTCCCGTCCTCGACGCTCTGGTCCCGCCGGATGCGGCCCACGTAGCTGGGATCCTTGCCCGCGGCCTCCAGGGGGGTGGGGATCTCGGACAGCTCGACACCGGGGGCGCCGGTCAGCAGGGAGCGGGCCTCGTCGGGGGTGATAGAGCGGGAGAACCGGGCGTGGATGCTGAGGGAATGCCCCGTGAAGACGGGCACGCGCACGCAGGTGCCCGCCACCAGCAGCCCGGGGATGTGGAGGATCTTGCGTGACTCGTTGCGCAGTTTCTTCTCCTCGTCGGTCTCGCCCTCGCCGTCGTCGACGAAGGAGCCCGCCTGAGGAAGGGCGTTGAAGGCGATGGGTTTGACGTAGGGACCGAGGCCGGAGGGCGCGAGGACGGAACCGTCGTGGGCCAGCACTTGCGGATCGTCGATCTGCCGGATCTGTTCCGCCAGGGTGCGCACCCCGGAGATCCCGGAACCCGAGACGGCCTGGAAGGTGGTGATCTGCATGGCTTCGAGGCCGGCCGCGTCGTGGAGGGGTTTCATCACGGGCATGGCGGCCATGGTGGTGCAGTTGGGGTTGGCGATGATGCCCAGCTCCGCCTTGTCGACGTCCTCCGGGTTGACCTGGGAGACGATCAGTGGGACGCGCGGATCCATGCGCCAGGCCGAGGAGTTGTCGATGACGGTGGCGCCGGCCCGGGCGACCTCCGGTGCCCACTGCTTCGAGGTGCCGCCGCCGGCGGAGAACAGGGCCACGTCGATGCCGCGGAAATCCGCCTTGGCGATGTCCTCCACCACGACCTCACGATCCCCCCAGGGCAGGACCTTGCCCGCGGAACGCTCGGAGGCGAAGTAGCGGATCTCGTCGACGGGGTAGTTCCGTTCCGCCAGCAACTTGCGCATCACGCCGCCGACCTGACCGGTGGCTCCAAAAACTCCAACTCGCATGGGTCCAATCCTAGAAGAACACCTGGTACCGGTCGCGCGGAATGCCCACCACCGGAGGGACCCCTCACAACCAGGGAATGTGGGGTTTGAGGAGGGCGTAGCCGACGAAGGCGAAGATGTCGAGGAGGGAGTGCACCACCACCAGGGGCATCACCCGCCTGGTCCTGAGGTAGAGCCAGCCGAACAGCAGACCCATGACGACGTTTCCGACGAACCCCCCGAAGCCCTGATAGAGGTGGTATGCGCCGCGGATCAGGGCGCTGCCGATAAGCACCGCGACGACCCCGCCGCCGGACTGACGCCAGCGGGTGAACAGGTAGCCCACCATCACCACCTCCTCCAGGACGGCGTTCTTGACGGCGAGCAGCAGCAGCATCGGCACGGTCCACCAGGCGGCGGCCAGGTTCGCGGGCGAGACGGAGGTGTTGTATCCCAGCTCACGGGAGGCGTAGTACAGCGCCAGACCACCGGCCCCGATGCCGACGAACACCGCCGACCCGATGCCCAGATCGAAACCGGGTCGCCGCAGATCGAAACCCATGGAGCGCAGCGGACCGCCGGGGGGTCGCTGGTAGACCCACAGCAGGTACAGCACAAGGGCCACCGGCACCAGCGGGAACACCAGGTTCGTCACCTGGTAGGCCAGGTCCAGCCACGGCCGGTCCGGGGTTTTCGAGGCGTTGATGGAGGTGGTCTGCCGGTTGAGCGCCACCTCCCGGGTGAGCTTGTCGATCAGCGACAGCAGTGCGTAGACCGCCGACTGGCCCAGCGAGATCCCCAGCACCACCAGCATCTCGACGCGCAGCCGCCGCCGCACGTCCGGACCCGGATTCATCACCGGCTCAGTCTAGGCCCTGTCCCGGAAGCCACGCCCGGCTGTGGGAGCACACAAGCGTGGACCGGGCCGCGACGACGAAGCAGATCGGCTCGCCCGGCGCCGGATAAAACCGGCCATCAGCGTTTGTCGAGAAGGGCGCGGGCGTAACTGAACAGGATGCGCGGGCGGGCGGCCATGCGGGTGGCGAGGTAGCCGTACCAGCCGGGGCCGAACGGGATGTAGGTGCGGCACCGCAGCCCGATGTCGGCCAGCCGCCGCTGCTCCAGGGGCCGCACCCCGTGGAACATCTGGTACTCGAACCCCTCGGGTCCGCGCCCGTTGCGCAGCGCCAGTTCCTGGGCCAGTTCGATGATGCGCGGGTCGTGGGTGGCGAGCATCGGGTAGGCCCTCGACTCCATCAGGATCCGTAGGCAGCGCACCAGGGCCAGTGCCTTGTCATGTTCGGTGACGTGGGAAACGGCCCGTCCCGCCGGATAGGAGCCGACGCACAGCCGCACCCGGGCCCCCTCGGCCCCGAGCCGCCTGCACTCCGTCTCCACCCGCAGGAGGTTCGCGGGCAGGGTGATCCCGAGCATCGGGTGGTCCTCACGGACCTGTCGGTAGAGGTCCATCACATCGTCGTAGTCGGCGGGCCACTGCATCTCCAGGGTCACGTGTGCGCCGCGCCGCTCGGCTGTCGCGCACAGTTCCCCCAGAACCTCGCCGGCCCGCCCGGCCGATTCCTTCAACCCGAGCGAGGACGGTTTCACCGCCACCTCGGAGCCGGCCGAGGCGCCCTGCAGGCGTTCCAGGAGTTCGTCCATCACCGTCCGGGTGTCCTCGGAGCCGTGGTCCGCCGACAGGTAGGAGAAACCCAGCCTCAATCCCTGCCTGCGCAGCCGCGACGCCACCTTGATGGCGTCGCCGACCTCCTGCCCGGCCACGTAGTTGCTGGCCAGTTCCCGGACCCCCGGATCCCGGGCCGCGCGGCGCGCCACCCACGACCCGAGAACGAGCCAGCGCACCCAGTCTCCCGAACGTCGCATCAGCTTCTCCTAACCGCCTTCCCTGCCCCCAGTCCTAGGTTCTCCCGGGTGCTCTCCAGCAGCGAGCGCAGCAGCTCGGCCCGTTCTCCCCCCGTCCTGGCCCGCCGGGTGGAGACCTCCAGCGCTATGTGCCCCTCGAAACCGCGACGCCCCAGCTCACGCACCACCGCCCAGGCCTCCTGGTCCCCTTCGCCGGGAAGCAGGTGGTCGTCCTTGAACGACCCCTTCCCGTCGGTCAGGTGGACGTGGGCCAACCGGTCACCCCAGCGCTCCACCAGGTCAAGGGAACGCAGCTGGGCGGTCGAGGCGTGGCTGAGGTCGAGGGTGAGGTGGTCGTAGTCGAGATCCGTCGGGTCCCAGCCGGGCAGGTAGGCCGCGAACGAACCCGCCGGGGTACGCCACGGGTACATGTTCTCGACGGCGAAGGTCACCCCCGAGGTGCGGTTCAGTTCCCGGATGCCCTGGGCGAACCCCTCGCCGTAGTTGCGTTGCCAGCGGAACGGGGGATGCACCACGACGATGTCGGCACCGAGCCGTTTGGCTGCCTCGGCAGAGCGCTGCAGCTTCCCCCACGGGTCGCTCCCCCAGGCCCGCTGGGTGATCAGCAGCGTCGGCGCGTGCAGGGACCGCACCGGCACCCGGTACCGGTCGCTGAGCTCCGCGATTGCCTCCTCGTCCAGGCTGACCTGGTCCACCCCGACCATCAACTCCACCCCGTCGAAACCCGCCTCGGCCGCGAAATCGAACGCGCTGGCCGTCGAGTCGGGATAGACCGAGGTGGTTGAGAGCAATATCGCCGGGTCGGACACGGCCCCAACCCTAGCGCCGTCACCCGCACGCATCATGGCCCTCCATGATGATCCGGGAAATACCCGGACCTTCACCCACCGCACCGCGGCACCCGGGCGAATCACCTCACCCGGTTGGGATATGGCGCATCGCAAAAGGCAGAATGAGGACATGCACGTCGATCACGTAATCTTCGCCAGCGGACCGCGGGGCATCAAAGCCGATGTCGCGCACCTGGCCGGGCGACTGGGGGCCGATTTCAGGGAGGGCGGTTTCCATCCCGGGTTCGGGACCAGGAACTACATCATTCCCCTGGCCGATTCCCGCTACCTAGAGGTGGTGGAGGTCCTCGACCATCCCGCCGCGGAAAAGGTTCCCTTCGGGCAGGCGGTGCGGGCCCGCTCCGAGATGGGTGGTGGCTGGCTGGGGTGGGCAGTCAGCGTCGATGACATCGCACCCTTCGAGGAACGCCTGGAACGCTCCGCGGTGCCCGGTTCCCGTCAGATTCCCGACGGACGTCACCTCGAGTGGCGCCAGCTCGGGGTCAGGGGATTGATGGCCGATCCCCAGCTGCCGTTCTTCCTGCAGTGGGTCTCGGACACGCAGCTGCGCCCCACTTCCCTGACCTCCGAGACACGCCTGACCGAGATCCAGATCTCCGGTTCCGCCGATCGCCTCTCCGAATGGCTCGGGCTCCCCGTCACCGATCGGCTCGACGGAGTGCGCCTGAACCTGATCGCACCCAACGGTCACCCAGGCATCGCCCAGGTGACCTTTGAGTCGCCGACGAAGGGCACCGTGGTCATCTGACCGGAACCGGTTGGGCCGAACCATGTCGTGGGTGTCCGGGAACTTGCGGTCGGGTTCTGCCCAGCGGATACCGGAAGTGGCTCCAGCTCAGGTTGTTTCTTCGTCGCGAAGGGGAATGCCTGCGGGGCGGCGCAGATCCAGGATGCCCAGGGCGTCGGCGAGGGTGTCCACCTCCACCACCCGCAGCCCCACCAGGCGGGGCACCTTCACGGTGACGTCCCGCGACCCGCAGGGCACCAGCGCCAGCTCGAAACCGAGGCGGGCCGCTTCCGCCAGGCGGCGTTCGGTGCCGGGGACACGACGCAGGTCACCGGCCAGGCCCACCTCCCCCAGCGCCAGGAGGCGCTGCGGGTGTTGCCGGTCCAGTGCGGCCGAGGCCACCGCCACCGCCACCGCCAGATCCACCGACGGGTCCGTCACCTTCGCCCCGCCCACCGTGGAGGTGTAGACGTCCGACTGGCTGAGCGGCAACCGGGCCTTGCGTTCCAACACGGCCAGGACCATGGCGATGCGGGACGAGTCAAGACCGTGGCTGGCGCGTTTCGGAGAGTTGCCCGGGATGGGGGCCACCAACGCCTGCACCTCCGCCAGCAGCGGCCTGCGCCCCTGGAGTGTGACCGTCACGCAGGTGCCCGGCACAGGGGCGGAGCGGGCGGTGGTGAACAGGCCCGACGGGTCCGGGACCTCGACTATGCCGGTTTCACTCATCTCGAAGCACCCCACCTCGTCCGCGGGGCCGAACCGGTTCTTGGTGGCCCGCACCATGCGGAACCCGGAGTGGCGGTCCCCCTCGAAGCTGAGCACCACGTCGACGAGGTGTTCCATGGTGCGCGGCCCGGCGATGGAACCGTCCTTGGTGACGTGGCCGACGATCAGCACCGCCATGTTGCGGTTCTTCGCCACCCGCGCCAGAGCGGCCGTCACCTCCCGCACCTGCGCGGGCCCACCCGGCGTGCCGTCGGCCCCGGTGGCGGAGATGGTCTGCACCGAGTCCACGATCAGCAGCGACGGCGAGATCTCCTCGACGTGCCCCAGCACAGTGGCGAGGTCGTTCTCGCTGGCCAGGAAGAGATCGTCGTGGACGGCCCCGGTGCGGGCGGCACGCAGCTTCACCTGCGAGGCCGACTCCTCACCGGAGATGTACAGGGTGGTTTCCCCCGTGCCCGCCCACTTGGCGGCCACGTCGATCAGGAGGGTGGACTTGCCCACCCCTGGTTCACCCGCCAGCAACACGACCGCGCCCGGCACCAGGCCGTCGCCCAGCACCCGGTCCAGCTCCTCGATACCAGTGCGTTTGCGGCGGGCGTCGTCCGTGGGGACCTGCGAGATGCGCTGCGCCGAGCGCGACGGGGCCGTCGCGACTACCGTGGCCAGTTTCGGGCCGCCCCGCTCCACAACACTGCCCCACGCCTGGCACTCGCCGCAGCGCCCAACCCAGCGGGCCGTGGTCCAGCCGCACTCGGTGCACTGGAAGGAATCCTGTTTCGCCATGCCGGGGAGTCTACGGACGACCACCGACGAAACGGGCCCCTGCGTGACATCGCTCAGACGGTCGGACAACAGGAAGCAAGCCCCAGCAACATCGCCCACATCCCTCCCTGTTCCCCCCTCCCTGCTGTGCATGAATCGCTGAACCGCCACGACCTAAGCGCTTCCGTGGGATCCCCGCCCCTGCTGTGCACAAATCGCGGAGGTTCGACGGTTCAACGTCGTCACACGACGTTGAACCGTTCTTCTCCTGCACTTCGTGCACAGGGAGGGAAGAGGTCCGGGGTTGGGAAGGAGCGCAGATCCTGCCGAAGCCGGTTGAGCCAGCACGTGAGCGAAGCGAACTGCTGAGTCGAAACCACCGCTGGCACCCGGTAGCCAGAACCCGACCCCAAGTCCCCGAACACCCGCACGATGGCTTCGACACGGGCTGCTCCTTCGTCGCATCCCGGCTCAACCAGCTTGGTGCAGGAAGGTTTCGACACGACCCGCTCGCAGGCCGACTCAACCGGCTTTGGCATCAGTTCTCCTCGATGATTTTTCGCAGGGCGGCAACGTGGTTCCGGTAGGCCTTGCGACCCGCGGGGGTGAGTCCCACCCAGGTGCGTGGCCGGCCGAAGGGCTGGGGTTTGCGCTCCAAGGTGACGTAGCCCGCGTCGATCAACACCCTGAGCTGCTTGCTCAACAGCGATTTCGACACCCCGAGTCCCCGCTCCAGGGCGGCAAACTCCACCTGCCGGGCCACCGAGAGGGCCGCGCAGATCCGCAGCCGGTTCGGGGAATGAATGGTCTCGTCGAAGCTGGTCACCAGATGTCATGCTCCTCGAACCGCCCCTCGGCGAAACGCCGATTGCGCCGGCGCTCGTCGAGCAGGAGCACGACGCAGAACACCACAGAGGTGAGCACGCCGTAACCGAACGAGATCCAGGGCCGGGAAACCGCCGCTTCGCGCAGCATGCCCGGAACGAAACCCGACATCAGGGTGGCGACGAGGGCCACCCAGAATGACCCGAGGTGCTGGCCGCGGGCACGGGTCCGCCACCGGGACAGCAGGACACCCGCCAGCATCCCGACCACCCCGAGCGCCGCGACCACCCAGGCCTGGGCGACGAGGGCGCCGCAGCAGATCCCAGCGCAGCAGGCCATCGCGACGAACGGCCACCACGGCAGGGCAGCGGCGTTCACGGTGGCCGCGCGGGCGTCGTCGGCGAGTTCGAGGAGACGAGCAGCCGACTCGCGATCCGACGAGTTGGTTTCCATGTGTTCAACTATAATCGCTCGGTCACGTTCTCGGAAGACCAGGTTTCACCAAGTTTGTAAACTTGCCCGGGGATCGACGGCTCTGGAGGAAAATGAAGCGGGATCGGCTACGCCAGTACCAGCGACGCCTCGCGCCCGGCACCCCGCTGCGCGCCGGGCTGGACCGCATCCTGCACGGCCGCACGGGCGCGCTGGTCGTGCTGGGCAACAACCCGAAGGTGCAGCAAGTCTCCACTGGCGGCTTCCGGCTCGACGTCGAATTCACCCCCCAGGCCCTGCGGGAGTTGGCGAAACTCGACGGCGCCATCATCTTGTCCAACGATCTCACCCGCATCATCGCCGCGGGCGTCCACCTCGTCCCCGCCGGCGATCTGCCGACCGCCGAGACCGGCACCCGGCACCGCTCCGCCGACCGCACCGCGCAGGCCTCCGGGGTTCCCGTGGTCACGGTGTCGGCATCGATGTCCACGATCTCGCTGTTCATGGACGGGGACCGGCACGTGGTGGAGACCTCCGGGCAGATGATCAGCCGCGCCAACCAGACCTTGGCGACCCTCGCCCGTTTCGTCGACCGCCTGGGCGGCGTCCTCCATCAGTTGAACGCCCTGGAGGTCGGTGAGCAGGTCACCATCCGCGACCTGGTACTCGTCGCCCAGCGCTTCGAGATGACCCGGCGCCTGTCCGCGGAGGCCCAGTTCCACATCGACACCCTCGGCGTCGAGGGTCGTCTCATCGCCCTGCAACACGCGGAGCTGGTGGGCGAGTTCACCGGCCTGGACGAGCAGTTGAGAACCGACTACGCCCACAATCTCACCGACCGGTCCCGGTTCACCCTGGAACCGCTGCACAACTTCTCCACGGAGGAGTTGCTGAGCCCCCAACTCGTCGCGGAACGCATCGGTTTCGGTGAGTCCCCCTACCTGGAGACCCCGATCCACACCCGAGGCGCACGCCTGCTGGTCTCGGTGGGCCGCCTCTCGGAGGGCATGACGACGAAACTCATAGACCGTTTCTCACTGCAGGAACTGTTCAGTGTCTCCGTCTCTGAACTCCAACAGCTCGAAGGGATCGGGGCGGCGCGGGCCCGCCTGATCCGCGACGCCCTGCTGCGCATCACGGAGGCCGCCTACGCCCGCCCACAGGCCCCTGTCTGAGAACTTCGTCACAACCTCCGAGGTCGAAACGCAGCCGAAGGCCCCGACCACATGGCCGGGGCCTTCGTTCTCAGAGGCTCATCATTCGAGAGGGCCGGCCTCCGCGGGGAGAGCCGGTGGGGTCTTGGAGATCCCCGTGAACTTGAACGGCAGCTCCGCCCCCTCCTCGGCGACGTCCACCTGGACGATCTGCCCGCCGGTCAGTTCCCCGAACAGGATCTTCTCGGCGAGCACGTCCTCGATGTCGCGCTGCAGGGCGCGGCGCAGGGGACGCGCCCCGAGCACCGGGTCGAAGCCCCGCTTGGCGACGAGGGTCTTCGCCGCCGGGGTCAGTTCGATCCCCATGTCCCGGTCCGCCAGGCGGGTTTCGATCTGCGCCACCATCAGGTCCACGATCCGCTCGATGTCGGACTGCGTGAGCTGGTGGAACACGACGATCTCGTCGACACGGTTCAGGAACTCGGGACGGAAGTGCTGCTTCAGCTCATCGGAGACCTTCGCCTTCATCTTCTCGTAGCTGGAGGCCTCGTCCCCGGCCCGCGAGAAGCCGAGGTTGACTCCCTTGCTGATGTCCCGGGAACCGAGGTTGGTGGTCATGACGATGACGGTGTTCTTGAAGTCCACCACACGACCCTGCGCGTCGGTGAGGCGACCCTCGTCGAGAATCTGCAGCAGCGAGTTGAAGATGTCGGGGTGGGCCTTCTCGATCTCGTCGAACAACACCACCGAGAACGGCTTGCGACGTACCTTCTCGGTGAGCTGGCCGCCCTCCTCGTAGCCGACGTAGCCGGGCGGGG
>CALLVV010000004.1 GCA_938012815.1 uncultured Propionibacteriaceae bacterium | reverse complement strand
CCTCGGGCCCGGGAGGCCAGAGCGTCAACACCACGGACTCGGCCGTGCGCATCACGCATCTGCCCACCGGCGTCGTGGTCAGCTGCCAGAACGAGAAATCGCAGCTGCAGAACAAGGCGGCTGCCCTGCGGGTACTGCAGTCACGGCTCCTGGAACTGGCTCGACAGGAACGCGAGAAGGAGATGAGCGCGCTCAAGGGAGACGGGGGGAACTCCTGGGGTGCGCAGATGCGTTCCTACGTAATGAACCCGTACCAGATGGTCAAGGACCTGCGAACCGAGTACGAGGTGGGGAACCCGGATGCTGTTTTCGACGGCGATCTGGATGGCTTCATTGATGCCGGCATCCGGTGGCGCAAGAAGAATGCGTCCGGTGCGAGGTAGAGAAGGCTCGCGGACGAAATGGTCTCGGCCGGGCCTGAAGCCGTGGGATACTCCGGCGGGTGAACCAGACGTCCCGCCGCAGGGCGGCAACGACGGATGGGGCCTTCGGTGTGCTGCCCATAACTTGGATCAACCACCTGCGGCGTGTTGATTGGGTAGGTTCGGCGAGGCATGGTTAACTGCTACAGGCCGTGTCCTGAGATAATCTCAGGAAACTTCCCCTAGTCGGTCGGAGCAGCACAGTGATCACTTTCGAGGACGTCACGAAGTTCTATCCCGGGCAGGATCGCCCGGCACTTCGCAACATCAACCTTGAGATAGCCAAGGGCGAGTTCGTTTTCCTCGTGGGTCAGTCGGGATCCGGCAAGTCGACTTTCCTGCGTCTCATCTTGAGAGAGTACCGGCCGACGAAGGGCACGCTTTACGTTGCGGGCAAGAACCTATCGACCCTCAACCAGTGGAAGGTGCCGGCGTTGCGGCGCCAGATCGGAACCGTGTTCCAGGATTTTCGTCTGCTCCCGGGCAAAACCGTCTACGAGAACGTTGCTTTCGCTCTGCAGGTGATCGGCAAGCCGTCGCGGGTCATCCGGGAGGTGGTTCCGGAGACTCTCAGGCTCGTCGGACTCGAGGGAAAGGAGAGTCGGCTGAACGAAGAACTTTCAGGTGGTGAGCAGCAGAGGGTCGCGATCGCGAGGGCATTCGTGAACCGTCCGAAAATCCTTATCGCCGACGAGCCGACGGGAAATCTCGACCCGGAGACCAGCGTCGGGATCATGAAATTGCTCGATCGGATCAACCGGACCGAAACCACTGTGATCATGGCCACCCACGATTCCTCGATCGTGGATCAGATGCGACGCCGTGTCCTGGAGTTGCGCAAGGGTGAACTCGTGCGTGATCAGGCCAAGGGCGTCTACGGCGTCAACTGAGAAACCGGGAGTAACAAATGCGGCACACGTTTCGGGAGACCTGGTCCGGGTTGAAGCGCAACATGGCCATGACCATCGCGGTCATAGTCACCATGTCGGTTTCCCTTTCGCTCTTCGGGGTCGGGCTGCTCACATCCATGGAGGTGGACCTCGTCAAGGACCGCTGGTACGGCAAGGTCGAGATTTCCGTGTTCCTGTGTGTGGAACGCAGCACGGGGGGAACATGCGAACCGGGGAAGGCCACCACGGACGCCCAACGCAAGGCGATTGAAGCCGCCCTGAAGGCAAATCCCGAGGTCAAGGAGGTCTTCTACGAATCCCAGGAGGAGGCCTTCAAGGAGTTCCAGAAGGTTTTCAAGGACTCCCCGGTCCTCGCCTCCCGCACAGTTGACCAGATGCAGGACTCGTTCCGCGTCAAATTGCTGAATCCTGAGAATTACAAGGGAGTGGTGAGCGAGGCCCAAGGGCTCCAGGGGGTGCAGAACGTCAGGGATCTGAGGAGCGTCCTCGACCCCGTGTTCAACACTCTCGGAGGGCTCCAGTGGGCGACGATCGGAATGAGTGTCCTGTTGCTGCTGGCGGCGGCCCTGCAGATCTCAACCACAATCCGGATGGCGGCCTTCACCCGCAGACGTGAGATCGGCATCATGCGATTGGTCGGGGCCTCCAACTTCTACATTCTGCTGCCCTTCTTGCTGGAAAGTCTTATCGCCGGTCTGATTGGCGTCCTCATCTCTTCTGGCTCAATTGCAATTACCTATTTGCTATTGATTGAGCAAACGGCCAGACCTTCAATCCCAGCTATAGCTTGGATTGGCGCAAATCATGTTTTCAATGCCATCATCTACATAGCAGTTGTCGGTGTTGCCCTGTCGATCATCCCGACGCTGCTGGCGACCAGAAAGTACCTAAGAATCTGACGTGTAAGGAGATCAAGGTGAATCGGGCTCTTCCCCATCTACCCGAAAACCCCATCCTCAACCGAATCACCCGTGGTCTGGTTGCCTCAGTGCTGAGCCTCACGATGCTCGGTGCGTTCGCGCCGCGAGCCGGTGCGGACGACCTGGAGGACAGGAGAAATCAGCTGGATTCACAGCTCGAAGCCCAGAAGTCAGTGGTGGAAGGCGCTTCCAAGGAGCTCACCGATGCGGTGAACGCCCTTGAGACCGCCAAGACGGAATTGGCCGCCGCCGAGACTGCCCTGTCCGATGCGGAAGCCAAGCTCACATCCGCCAAGGAACTGGATGCCCAACGCGCCTCGGAACTGACGGCCGCGGAAACCAAGGCCAAGAAGGCGAAGGCCGACGCGGCTGCTGCCCAGGCTGCCTATGACTCCGTGGATGCCCGTACTTCCGAGGAGGTCACGGTGATCACGCAGCAGAACGGTGGGCTGGTCGAGTTATCGGTTCTCTTCAGCGATGTCGGCGTGGGCAACATGAACCAGCGGGCCCAGCTGGCCGACACGTTGTTCAGTTCCAGCGCGCTCGAACTGGACGAATTGACCTCGCGTCGATTCCAGCTGGATGCTGCGAAGAAGGAAGCGGATGATGCCGAGGCCGCCGCCGCCGAGGCTCGCAAAGTGGCTGCCGAACAACTCGCAGTCTCCAAGCAGGCGGAGGAGGCCGCGAAGGCGAAACGCGCAGAAGTTACGGAGAAGGTTTCTCAACGCGACGCAGCCAAGGAGAAGGCCGACTCGCAACTGACTGCCGAGAAGGGACGCCAGAGCGAGCTGGAAAGCGAGTCAAGCGATGTCGACCGCCGTATCCAGGAACGCATTGCCCAGCAGAAACGTGAGGAGGAGGAACGGCAGGCCCGTGAGCGCTCCTCCCAGCAGAGTAGCTCCTCGTCTGGTTCCTCATCCGGCTCGAACACGGGGTCTTCCTCCAGCGGCGGTTTCATCCATCCGGTGGACGGTGCTGTCAGCTCGCCTTACGGTATGCGTGTTCATCCTGTCTTGGGCTACAGCAAACTGCATGACGGCACTGACTTCGCGGCCGGCTGTGGAGCACCGATCCGAGCCGCGGGAGACGGCGTGGTCTCGGAGCGCTACTTCAACGCCGGGTACGGAAACCGCCTCATGATCGACCATGGCAGCAAGGGCGGCACCTATGTGACCACCGGCTACAATCACGCCACCAGCTATGTGGTCTCGGTCGGAGACCACGTGAGTCAGGGACAGGTCATCGGGTATGTGGGAACCACTGGGTACTCGACTGGATGCCATTTGCACCTCATGGTCTGGGAGAACGGTTCCGTTACCAATCCGATGTCTCGCTGGTTCAGTTGAGTCCCGGCATGGCATCATGGCGGGATGCCCAGGGAAACCGGACGCACGCTCGTCGCCCAGAACAAGAAAGCCCGTCACGACTACCAGATCGGTGAGACCTACGAGGCCGGGCTCGTACTCACCGGAACCGAGGTAAAAACCCTGCGAATGGGGCGAGTCTCACTCGCCGAGGGTTTCGCCACGGTGGATGACGGCGAGGTCTGGCTGCGCAACGTCAATATTCCCGAGTACGAGTTCGGGACCTGGCGTAACCATGCCGCCAAGCGATCCCGCAAGCTGCTTCTCAACCGCAAGGAGATCACCCGGCTCACCAAGGAGACCGAGGCCGCGGGGAGGACGGTCGTCCCGCTGTCGATCTACTTCAAGGATGGCTACGCCAAGGTAGAGATAGCCGTCGCCACGGGCAAGAAGAACTGGGACAAGAGACAAAGCATCGCGGAACGTGACGCCAATCGAGAGGCGCAGCGGGCGTTGCGGGTGCGAAACCGGTTGGGTTCCGGGCGGCGCTGATCCCCAGGAAGGTACCGGGGAGAGTTCAGGGCTAACCCCGGTGGAACTTGTCTGTCCATGGGGCAACATGGGTGACATGATCGATCCGAGTCTTTTCACCACGGTCACGGATGTGCAACGCGACCGTGCCGTGGAGTACCTGCAGCGGGTGTACGCATCAGGTGGCCTGAGCGATGAACTGTTCGAGCAGAGGTTGGGGATGGCCTTGACCGCCCAGACCCGGGCAGACCTGAACGCCTCATTGCAGGGATTGGCTCGGGTGGCCGGTGTATTCCCGAGCACTCCGGCGGTTCGGCATTCCGTTCATGACGGTGTGCAGAACTTGGTGGCCGGGTTTCTCCATCTCGCGACCCTGCCGACGATGTTCCTGATCCCTGCCATTGCGCGGGCCTTGGCCTCGCCGGGGAGTCGCATCGCCACCGAGGCCTCGCGCGCCATGTGCTTTCAGTTCAGCGCTCTGATCTATGGGGTGATCGCGATTATCTTCGTCGCGTCGAACTGGGTGCCTCCCGTGCTGCTGCTCCTGGGTTTCATCGCCTGGGGGCTGATGACGCTCTGGTTGGTCATTCGATCGGTCACGGGAGAGAAATCAACGGCCGTAGTCGAGCGGCTCATGTTGATTCGCCCCCCGGAGGATCGTAGGTGAGGCCGGATGGGCTACACTGGGTGGCATACAACTCGAGAGGGGATGACTGGTTTCGACTTGGACGGTAGTTCGAGGAGAAGCGGGCCGAGGATCCATGCTTGTCTCGTTAACGCTGCATGGGGATCAATAAGTGCCAACAACAACCGCACTGACTTCGCTCTCGCTGCCTGATCAGCGATCGAAGGGTCACGCCCGGGAGCGCCTTCCTTCCGGTGCCTGGCCTCATTCTTGAAGGCTTGCTGAGCCGCCTGCGTTCCAGGGGTGGCTCGGGACTCAACTGGAACTGGGCCTGGCTGCGACTTGCTGACGTGAGCGCAGGGGCCGAGTGGACCGCCTAGTCAGCTGCGCCCGGAGAATCCCTGGTTCGCCTTTCAAGGACGCGGGTTCAATTCCCGCCATCTCCACCGATTCACTCAGATGTCCCCGACACCGGTCGGGGACATCTTTTGTGTTCAATTCCTTTGACGCCACAGCTCCTGGCCCAGGGCATCGCGAATGATCGCGTTCGGCGAGTGGGTCAGATCGATTTCCACGTCCACGTGGGCGGAGCCTTCCGTTGCCGAGCTGCGATAGACGATTCGCTGGTTCTCCAGCCGCAGGACCACGGTGCTGGCACGGACCAGCCAAGGGTTGCGCCTGCGCAGTCCGATGAGATCCTGATGGGCACGCAGCACCGGCTGGCCCCAGGGGGCGAGTTCTGCGGGGGAATTCGGGAGAGCGGGGCGGATGGCGTCGTCCCCACCGACCCGCTCTTCTTTGATGCCGGTGAATGCCTGATCGTCGCCGTAATAGATCGACGGTGTGCCCGCGATGGTCATGAGGATCGCCAAGGCGGTGACGGCTCCGTCGGCTCCCACTCTACTGGCGATGCGGGTGACGTCATGATTGCCGATGAACGTATTCGGTGTGAAGGAATTGAGGAACTGATTGTGACGGTTCAGGGCGTGGTCGAGCTCGAACAGGTTGCAGTCGTTGATGCTGGACCAGATGGCCTTCCACAGTTCGTACTGGGTCACCGAGTCGATGCCGGATTCAGTGACGAAAGTGCAGTAGTCACCGTGCAGCACCTCCCCGAGCAGCCAGACATCGGGATGGTGGGGCCGCACCCTTTCCACCACCCTGGACCAGAATTTGGGGGAGACGGAGTAGGCGGCGTCGAGACGCCATCCGTCGATTCCGCGGTCCAGCCAGTGGTTCATCACACGGACCACCAGGTCCACGGTTTCCTGGTTGGAGTGGTTCAGGCGTACCAAGGAAGAGTGCCCCTCGAACACCCGGGGCCTCGGGCCTCCGGGATGTTCCCAGTCGATGTCGAACAGTCTCCCGGCAGGGGATCCAGGCCCTTCGGCAAGCGCTTGCTTCACGCCGGGGTGGCCCTCGCCCACGTGACTGAACACCCCGTCCAGGAGGATGCGGAGCCCCCGGTCCCGGCACTGGGAGACGAGCTCGGTGAAATCGGTTTCATCCCCGAGGCGGGGGTCTATGCTGAACAGGTCGAGCGAGTCGTAGCCGTGAGACTGCGACTTGAAAATGGGGCCGAGCAGTAGCCCGGAGCACCCCAACTTGATCGCGTAGTCGAGCCAGCCGAGCATACGTCTCAGCCGTGGGCCGGGAGCTGTATCGGGTTCCCGTATCGGGGCCCCGCACAGCCCGAGAGGATAGACGTGCCACCAGATCGCGTGTTCAACCCAGCTCATGTGAAGATCGTAACGACCCTGCGAGAATGAGGGTATGGAACTGGGAGAACCGGCGGCGGGACAGCTCCTGATCGCAACCGAACCGGGTCGGGGAGGCTACTTCGATCGCAGCGTCGTGCTGCTGTTGGAGCACAACGAGGAGGGCAGCCTCGGGGTCTGTCTGCACAAGATCGGCGAGGTTGCCATGGTTGATTCCCTGGAGCATTTCAGTGATCTGCTGATCCCACCCGCGAAACTGTTCGAGGGCGGGCCCGTATCCCGGCAGACGGCGCTTGGCCTGGCTCAGGTCCGCAGCCCGTGGGAGGAACCCCCGGGATGGCGACGTCTGTTCGGGGACGTTGGGGTGCTGGACCTGGAAACCCCGGTGGAGCTGGTGCGCGGAACCTATCTGCACATGCGCATCTACGTCGGGCTGGCTGGCTGGAGTGCCGGGCAGCTGGTGGGTGAACTTCTGCGGGGATCCTGGTTTAGGAGCCACGCCCAGGCGGAGGAGATTTTCGGAACACCGAAGGATCTGTGGCGCCGGGTGCTGCGCCGAATCGGTGGAGGGCCGGGAACCTGGTCGACCTGGACCGGGCATCCCGAGAGGAACTGAATTCCCCGCTAACGGGCGCTGACGGTTTCGTGTCCCGACGGCGTCAGATCGCGCCGGACCGGATATGCACGATCCGGTGCAACCTTCGTGACGCCATCCCGCCGCAATACGGATTAGGGCGACCAACGATATGGGCCCGTGATTTCCGTACCGGCGTCTTTCTTTTTCACGATCAGGGGGGAAGGTGCGACTTCCGCCCGGTGTTCTCTCCCGAGAAGGCTCATGGCTTCGGGGCCCGCTGACGCGATTCCAAAGGGGTTCTGGAGTGGTTGCCCACTCCACTAACATGGAGGTCAGTTCGGGAAGGAGGTCGGTGTTGGCCGAGAACCGGAATCGTGCCCTGATCCTGATCGTGGACGATGATCCAGCCCTGTCCGAGATGCTTCAGATCGTGCTGCGACAGGAAGGATTCGACACTACCCACTGCTTCACGGGAACCGGGGCATTGGCTGCGATGCGCGAATGCCGACCGGATCTGGTGTTGCTCGACCTGATGCTGCCGGGGCGTGACGGAGTCAGCGTATGCAGGGACATGCGGGCCGAATCGGGGGTACCCATAGTGATGCTCACGGCCAAGTCAGAGACCGACGACGTGGTGGCGGGACTGCAGGCAGGGGCGGATGACTACGTGGCCAAACCCTTCAAGGCAAAGGAACTCCTGGCGCGGATCCGCACCCGGCTGCGCCGCGTCAGCGCGGATCCGGGAGCCGACCAACTGACCATCGGTGATCTCGTGATTTCCACCACCGCACACACCGTCAAGCGTGGTCCTGTGACACTTTCGTTGACGCCGCTCGAGTTCGACCTGCTGCTCGCCCTTGCGAAACGTCCCTCCCAAGTGTTCACTCGGGAGGCGCTACTTGACGAGGTGTGGGGGTATCGCAACGCCGCGGATACGCGACTGGTGAACGTGCACGTGCAACGGTTGCGCTCCAAGGTGGAGAAGGATCCCGAGCATCCGGAGATCGTCGTGACCGTTCGGGGAATCGGGTACCGGGCCGGTGAGCCGCAGCCCTGGTGAGCGAGGCCGTCGAAAGCTGGCGAGGATCTGGTGGAGTTCTCTGCCCCTGCGGATGCTGCTGACCACCTTCGTGGCATCCTGCGTGGTGCTGGTCTTGGCCGGGATGCTTCTGGTGCAGCAGGCTAGTGCGGGAATCGTAGCGACGAAACGAACGGCTTCCATCCGGGAGGCGGTTGGTATGCATCGTTTCATGCAGGGGCAGTTGCAGTCTCCCGAAAAGCTGGGAACGGCAACCTACGAGCAGCTCAGCCGCCTGGTGGAGCTGGCCGGGGCACAGGCCGCCCAATACATGGTGATCATTGAGGGACCGGCATCCGTGCTGTCGTCCTCGTCGGGCATCGGACTGGATTCCGTGCCCGTCGAGTTGCGTCAACGGGTAACGGCGGGGGAGGGAATGTACATTGCGGCAGCTGGCGTGACCATAGCGGGCGAAGGGGAGGGCAAACCCGGGCTCGTCGTGGGCACCACCCTGGTAACGGCTGCAGGTGAACGATTCCCCGTCTACTATGTTTTCCCCATGACGAGCGAGGTCGCCACGCTTGGAGACATCCAACGCGCGGTCTACACCACCGGGGCAGCGCTCCTGCTCGGGTTGATGGCAATCACCTATCTCGTGACCCTGCAGGTGGTCAGGCCCGTCCGCAAGGCCGGGCAGACGGCGTTGCGCCTGGCCTCCGGCCAGCTGGACGAACGCATGCCCGTCAGGGGAACCGACGATCTCGCCTCGCTGGCGGTCTCGATGAACGAGATGGCCTCGGATCTGCAGCAGCGAATTCGGGAACTGGAAACGCTGTCCGCCGTGCAGCGGCGGTTCGTCAGCGACGTCAGCCACGAGCTGCGAACCCCCATGACCACCATCAAGATGGCCTCCGACCTGCTCTACGAGGAACGTGACGAGCTTTCCCCGGAGGTGGGCAGGACCGTGGAGCTGATGAACGCGGAGATCGACCGGTTCAGTTGCATGCTCGCGGACCTGCTGGAAATCTCGCGGTTCGACGCCGGGGCGGCGATCTTGGAATTGGACGAGGTGGACATGGACGTGCTGGTCGCATCCGAGGCGCAGGCCCAGGAGACCTTCGCCCGCTCCCAGGGGAGCGAACTGCGGCTGCACTTGGACGGTACGGCCTCCGCACAACTGGACGCCCGCCGCATCCGCCGCATCGTCCGCAACCTGTTGACCAACGCCATCGACCACGGGGAGGGACGACCCATCGATGTCACGGTCGCATCCGATGAGGAGGCCGTGGCCGTCACGGTTCGGGATCACGGGATCGGGTTCGAGGCCGAACTGTCCGGTCGTGTGTTCGATCGGTTCTGGCGCGCGGACCCGTCCCGGGCACGTGCGGCTGGCGGGACCGGGCTGGGGCTCGCGATCTCCTTGGAGGACGCCAGGCTGCATCGGGGCTGGCTCTCCGCCTGGGGGCGGCCCGGCAAGGGGGCCCAGTTCCGGCTCACCCTGCCCCGCGGCCCTGAAGTGACCCTCAGCAGTTCGCCGCTGCCCATCATCCCGGTGGACCTGGATTCCCGGAAGGACCTGCGATGAGCCCCCGAAACGCCTTGACCAGGCTGGTCGCCGCGACCTTGACGCTGCTGCTCGGGGCCTGCACCGAAATCCCGACCTCTGGTCCGGTGACCGAGGTGACGGTTTCCGCGGAGGGACGGGGCGTGCAGATCGCCCCGGAACCTCCCCAGAAGGGCATGAGCGCATCCAGGATCGTCGAGGGTTTTCTCCAGGCCATGGCGGATCCCACCGGTGATTACGAGGTGGCGCGCCAGTACCTGTCGTCGTCCGTGCGCGGGCAGTGGGCCCCGAGACGGGCAACGGTTGTCTACGACGGCTGGGTGGAAGCCGTCGGGGAGGGCCTGGAACTGCGCGGAACCACTCGGGGAACCGTGGACGCGGTCGGGCGTTTCACCGTTTCCAGGGAGTCGCTCACCCATGACTTTGGCTTGGTTCAGGAAGCGGGGGAATGGAGGGTTTCCGCCCCGCCCGAGGGGGTGCTGCTCTCCAGCTACATCTTTGCCCAGTCCTACAACTCGGCGCGATCGTATTACATCGCCCACTCCGGTCAGGCCGTGGTTCCCGAGCCACTGCACCTGCCAACCTCCGAGATCACCCCGGGCCGCATCGTGGAGGCGCAACTGGCCGGACCGGGTACCTTCCTCTCATCCGGTGTGCGCAATGCGATCCCGGCGGGAACCAGGCTCGGCGCAGCGGGTGCGGTCGTGGACTCATCGGGTGTCGTGACGGTTGCGCTCGAAGGGGTACCCCAGGGCCTCGGTGACGTGGAGCGACGGGAACTCGGCGCGCAGCTTCTGTGGTCGCTCTCATCGATCCCCAAGGTCTCGGGACTGCACCTGGTCGTTGACGGCACGCCCTACCCGTTGCCCGGGCAGAACGACAAACAGGTCCTGGAACTATCCTCTCAGCAGGACTACCAGCCACTCTCAAAGGCAGGATCGGCCGATCTGTACGGCGTGTACGAGGGCCGGGCAGGGAAGCTGAGCGCCGACACCAGTTTCATCCCCCTCAGCAGCGACGGGGCGTCGGCTGAAATGACCGCCATTTCCTTGGACGGGGCCTTCACCGCGACCGTGGCCGGATCCCCGGCGACGGTCCGGATCAGTCCCAGTGGCGGTGTCCCCGTCCAGGTGGACACGGGGCTGACCCGGGCCGGATCGGTGCATTTTGCGCAGGGGAGGCTGTGGCTGCTAGGGCGCGGTTCCTCCGGGGAACAGCAGCTGCTGAGCGTGTCCCCGCAGGGGGAGGTCGCCACCATCGACCTTTCGGCGCTGCCCGGTGAGGTGGTGGACTTCTCCCTCGACGCCTCCGGGACGCGGGCGGCCGTTCTGCTCGGGATCGGGGAGGCCACCCGTTTCGGGGCCGCGTCGCTGATCGAGGGAAACCGGATGGTGGGCTGGCAGGAGGTTCCTCTGACCGCATCCCAGGAGAAGGAACTCTCCGACGCGGTTGCGCTCGACTGGACCGGGGAGGTGAACGTCGCAGTGGTCGGGAGCGCGGGTTCCGGCAGGTCCGTGTTCGTGGTCGCGGTTGACGGCTCGGAGGTCACCGATCTCGGGCCGGTTAGCGTGTCCCCCGTCCAGGTGACCGCGCTTCCCAGGCCGGGTGGGGACGCGGTCGCCCTGCGCGCGGCCGACGGGACCGTGCTGTTGTACGAGCAACACGGCACATGGCAACAGGCCAAGACGGTGATGACCTGGATCAGTTATCCGGGTTGATCTGTGGAAAAGGACTTCTGGAGTTACGGTAGGTTTCACAGTGATGGGTGTGTGCCTTCCCTCTCTGCGATTTCGCATCCTTGCTGCTCGGTTCCCGATGCCTGATCTGTGGTTTCCCCGCCGTTGCCTGCTGCACGGCCTGCCGGGAGAGGATTGCCGGCGAACGACCACACCGGGTGCGACGTCCCGGGGTCCGGTTACCGGCTTGGGCCGCCAACCCATACCGCCCCGAACTGGTGCGGCTCATCCCGGCCTTCAAGGATGACGGCGCCTGGGTTCTGTCTCGATTGCTTTCTCGTCGACTGGCCGTGGCCGTCGCAGCCTGCCACCCCCCGAAGGGAACGATCCTGGTCCCGGTGCCCTCCCGGCCGGCTGCCGTACGCCGCAGAGGCATCGACCACACCTGGGTGCTGGCTCGCCGGGCGGCCGGGGAACTGGGGATCGGGGCAGCCAGATTGTTGGGGAGAAGAGACGGTGGCAAGGCCCAGCGTGCCCAGGGACGTGCTGGAAGGGAACAGCTCTCGGGGGTGCGGTTCCTGGCCCACCCATGCCGATCACCCGTGATCCTGGTAGACGACGTCGTGACGACCGGAACATCGTTGGCGGTCTCCTGCGAGACGCTGGCTCGCAATGGGACAACGGTCATCTCCGCTGCTGTCATCGGCGATGCAAATCTGGTCGGGGAATGGTGAAAATTCCCTTGCCAGCTGCTTGATGGGAGTAACGTGGAGGAATGGAAGACGCCAGTAGGGTCCGGGCTGAAAAGCAGGGAACTGCCGGCGTCGTAGCTTTCTAGCCAGGAGGAGACATGGACGTCGTCGTCACCGGTCGGCACTGCACCATCAGCCCCGAGCTCAAGGAATTGGTCCACGACAGGATCGTGACCGTAGAGCGGCTGCGGGACCGGGTGATCCGTGTGGAAGTGGAGTTTTCCGCCACGGATGGCACCAAGAACCCCTCTGATGCCGTTGAGGTCCAGATCACGCTTCGCAGCCGGGGACCCGTCGTGCGCGCCGAGGCGAAGGCCAATGACAAGACGATCGCGTTCGAACAGGCCTTCGATCGTTTGAAAGTGCAGCTCCGGAAGGCTGCGGACCGGCGCAAGACCCACCGGGGATTGCGCACGGCCATCTTCACCGAAGAGACCGCAACCGTACCGGTGCTGGAGGAGACCGAGTCTGAGTCGGAGGAGTCCACCTATGAGGTCGCGGGCCTGGTGGTCAACGGCGATGGCCCACTCGTGGTTCGTGAGAAGGAGTTCGAGACCGTTCCGCTCAGCCTGGCCCAGGCGTTGGACGAAATGGAACTGGTGGGACACGACTTCTTCCTCTACCAGGATTCCGTCACGGGCAAGCCCTCTGTTGTCTATCGCCGCAAGGCATACAACTACGGTGTCATCCACCTGAACGTGAACGTCTGAACCCGAGACCCCGCGGCTGGGATCGAGGTCTCCCTCCCGTGGTGGTCCGGACCGCACTGCCCTTCCGGACGCAGACGATCCGGTGCGATCCTCGGCGGCCACCAGGATTTCTCGCCATCACGCCGGCCTTCGGCATCCCCTGTCCGCGGAACTCCTGAAAAACATGGTCGCTGATCACGGCTGGCCGGGGCGAAGCCCCGGCCAGCCACAGTTTTGTACGGCCCCGGGGCTGGCTAGGATGGCAGGCGGGGTGCTACAGCCACCGGAGTC
>CALLVV010000003.1 GCA_938012815.1 uncultured Propionibacteriaceae bacterium | reverse complement strand
GGACGTGATCAACATGTCGCTCGGTTCGCCTTACGGCAAGCGCAGCGATGCCGATTCGATCGCCTCCTCCAACGCCGTCGCCGCGGGGGTCGTTGTTCTGTCCTCGGCCGGTAACTATGGTTCGCAGCCGTACCTGACGGGTTCGCCCGCGGTCGGTGCCGGGGTCATCTCCGTCGCCGCCAACGACCCCACGGAGAACCGCCCGGGTGCTCAACTCACCGTTGACGGCAAGACCGTTCAGGCCATGAACACCAACGGTGCGAAGCTCCCCACCAACGCCCCCGTGCACGTGTTGAAGGACGCTGCGGGTAATGCTTCCCTCGGCTGCGCCGACTCCGACTACGCCAATGTGCCGGAGGGGTCCATCGTGATCACTGCGCGGGGTGACTGCGCCCGCGTGACCCGTGCCATTCTTGGGCAAAAGCACAAGGCTGCGGCCGTGGTCATGATCAACTCCGCCGAAGACTATGCCGATTTCGAAGGAACGATCACTGGCGACCCGACCACTGGGGAGCAGCTGGACGTGACGATTCCCTTCTTCAGCGTCAAGTCCTCGGATGGCGCAGCCCTGACGGCCTCCGACGGCAAGCAGATGACCTTCGCCGAGAGCACGATCTCCAATACGAAATTCACCAGCTATGGCGACTTCAGCTCCGCCGGTCCGCGCAGCGGCGATTCCGGCTTGCGCCCCAGCGTGGTGGCCCCCGGCGTGTCCATCGCCTCGGCCCGGGTGGGTTCTGGGACTGAAGCCAGTGTCATGTCCGGCACCTCCATGGCCGCTCCGCACGCGACGGGTGTCGCGGCCCTCACCAAGCAGGCTCATCCTTCCTGGGACTCCCAGGAGATCTCGGCGGCGATCGTCTCGACGGCCGATGCCTCCAAGGTGAGCGACTACGGGCCCACCCGCGGCGGTGGCCTTGTGGATCCGGTGGACTCCACCGCCACCCAGGTCTTCGCGTACGGTGACTCCACTGATGTGAAGGACAAGACCGTCCGTGACGCCATGCTCAGCTTTGGCTACCAGGAATCCAACGGTTCCTTCGAGGGAACCAAGACGATCACCCTCGTCAACAAGGGGAACTCGGAGGTCACCTTCAATGGGGAGGTCAAGGCTTCGAACCAGAGCCTGCCCGCCCAGGTGAAACTCAACAACACCAAGGTCACTGTCCCCGCGGGCGGCACCGCCGAGGTCACGGTTACCATGAGCCTGAAGGCCTCGGATGTCCCGAGCAGCATCAAGACCCAGAAGTCCCAGAACTTCTACGAGGCCTCGGGCAATGTGCAGTTCACCTCAGGTGACAGGACGCTGAGCGTCCCCTACCTGATGGTTCCCCGTTCCACCACCAAGGTGACCGGCGAGATCAGCTCTGATTCCTCCAAGATCAGCTTCCAGAACCAGGGTGGTGCTTACGAGGCCAGCGGATTCCTGTTCGACTGGGGTGCCACCGACCCGAAGGGTGATCTCCCGGCTGGTGCCGACCCCGAATCGAGCGACGGCGTTGACATCGCCAATGTCGGTGCCCTGACCACCACGCTCGGCGGCGAGAAGGCCTTGGTCTTCGCGATCAACAGCCACACACGCCACTCGAACGCGGCCGGCAATCGCTACGAGATTCCGATTGACAACAACAACGACGGCAACCCGGAGTACATCCTGTTCAGCACTGACTCCGGGAAGGAACGTTCGAAAAACTACAACGGCGTTTCCGAGGTGTTCATCTATGACACGGCCAAGAAGACGCCCGCTGTTGCGGCGGGGACCTATGCCGTGGCGCCCAGCGATTCCAGTACCGTTCTCCTCACGGTCAAGGCATCCGACGTCGGCGTGACCGGCAAGTTCCAGTACGGGGCCAAAACCAGCAGTATCAGGTACGGAAATCTGCAGGACAACATCGAAGGTATGGTCACCTACGATCCGGACAACCGTCCCTTCAACGACGGCCAGGTCTTCCAGGTTCCTGCCGGAGGATCGAAGGACGTGTCCGTCTCGTACAACAAGGCTGCGGCTGATGACCAGAAGTCGCTGGGCTGGATGGCAGTGGTCCTCGACAACGATCAGGGAACCCCCGAGGCGGTCACGGGTGCATTGACCGGCGGTGGAACCACCCCGACGGCGACACCCACGGACCCGAACCCGACGGTGACACCCACGGATCCGAACCCGACGGTGACGCCCACGGGCCCGGCCCCCACGGACCCGGCACCCACGGGCTCGGCCTCCCCGGGTGACCCGAGTGCTCCGGTTTCGCCCATCCCGACCCGTGCTCCGCTCAAGCCGGGTCTGCCCAAGACGGGCGACCCGGTGTGACGGTCTGAACCGGGCCTGAAACACAGGGATGGCCCCCGCAATCGGCGGGGGCCATCCTTTTTGGTTTTCCAAACAAAACTGATCGGCGGGAGCACCGATCACCGGCTCAGATGTCCGTGGGAGCCTCTGTGGGGGCACCAATGAAGTTCATGCTGTTCTCGCACAGCGTCGGGGAGGAGCTCGACCCGAAGCGGTAATCGTAAGTTTTGTCCCCGACCTTGACCACCACCTGCCAGCCGTCAACCAAGGCCTCGGTGTAGTTGACTCCGGGGGCCGGGCAGCCCAGCGCACCGGTGTCCCACGTCTTCCTGTGGGCCTCCACCAGCGTCGCATCGGAACCGCTCACGCCACGTCCGTCCAGGTCGGCCCGGATGGCCTCCATGTGGGTTTTGGGCGGATCCACCGTGTCCGTGGTGCTGGGCACCTCAGTGGGGGCGGTGGCGATGGGGAGCCCAGTGGGGGACTCCTCGGTTCCCGGATCCCCGGGCTCGGCAGGGGTATCCGCGGTGCATGCGGCCAGAGACACGGTGAGCAGTATGCCTGCAATTCCGACCAGTGGTTTCAACATGTAGCGAGTTTACCCGGCGGTATGACGGCGTCAAAGGTCTCAGGGGGCTGCTGCGAGGGGTTCCACAGAACCTTCGAATCTGTGCACTTTGGTGGGTCCTTCTGGGAAGCCGCTAAGGTTGGGACCGGACGAGGTAGACCCGTCGCAACGATCAAGGGAGACAAACGCGAATGAGCGAGAAACGCTACATCTACGACCTCTCGGAAGGTGACGCGACCATGCGTAACCTGCTCGGGGGAAAGGGGGCGGGCGTCGCTGAGATGGCCCGGGTCGGGGTCCCTGTCCCCGACGCCTTCACCGTCATCACGACGGCCTGTGTGGAAACCATGAACAGGGGCGGCGAATGGCCCGATGGCCTGGCCGAGGAGATCAACGCGGGTCTCGCCCGGTTGGAGGAACGCACGGGACGCAAACTGGGCGGCTCCGAGAATCCCTTGCTGGTCTCGGTGCGTTCCGGCGCCGTGTTCTCCATGCCCGGCATGATGGACACCATCCTCAACCTGGGTGTCTCCGACGAGTCCGTGGCGGCCATCGCCGAGGAATCCGGCAACGAGCGTTTCGCGTGGGACTGCTACCGTCGTTTCATCCAGATGTACGGCGAGGTTGTCGAGGGTGTCCCGGCCTACACCTACGAGGATGCTTTGGCCGAGCTGAAGCGCAAGCGCGGCGTCGAACTGGACACCGATCTGGGGCCTGCGGACCTGAAGGAACTGGTCGCCACCTTCAAGGAGATCAGCAACGAACACCTGGGCGGTGAGTGGACCTCCGACCCCGTCGAGCAGCTGCACCGGGCTGTGAACGCCGTGTTCCGTTCCTGGCAGAACCCCCGCGCCGAGGTGTACCGCCGCGCCAACAACATTCCCTCCGACCTCGGCACCGCCGTCAACGTCATGCAGATGGTCTTCGGCAACCGCGGTGACGACTCCGCCACCGGCGTGTGCTTCACCCGCAATCCCTCGACGGGTGCCAAGGAACTCTACGGCGAGTTCCTGGTCAATGCACAGGGCGAGGACGTGGTGGCTGGCATCCGCACCCCGCGGCCGCTCGCGGAGATGCGCGAGGTGCTGCCAGAGGCCTACGACGAGCTCATCGACACGATGCACCGCATGGAGGCCCACTACCGCGACATGCAGGACATGGAGTTCACCGTCGAGAACGGCAAGCTGTTCCTGCTGCAGACCCGCAACGGCAAACGCACCGCGGCCGCCGCGTTGAAGGTGGCCTCCGACCTGGTGGACGAGGGAGTCATCACCAAGGAGGAGGCGCTGCTGCGTATCGAACCGGACCAGCTGGACCAGCTGCTGCACCCAGCCATCGATCCGTCACACACCGAGAAACCCATCGCCAAGGGCCTCCCCGCCTCCCCGGGGGCCGCGGTCGGCGAGGTGGTCTTCGACGCCGACACCGCCGCCGAGCGCGGCGGACGTGGCGAAGCGGTGGTGCTGGTGCGCTACGAAACCACCCCCGACGACATTCACGGCGTGATCGTCGCCCAGGGTGTGCTCACCGCCCACGGTGGCATGACCTCCCACGCGGCAGTGGTGGCGCGCGGCATGGGCAAGCCCTGCGTCGCGGGCGCCTCCGGCATCCACATCGATGCCAAGGGCCGCACCCTCACCGTCGGCGACCGGGTGATCAAGGAGGGTGAGGTCATCACCCTCGACGGTTCCACGGGCGACGTGTTCGGGCAGGAGATCACACTGATCCCGCCGCGCATCAACGAGGACTTCCAGCGCGTGGTCACGTGGGCCGACGAGGTCCGCGAACTCGGGGTGCGCGCGAACGCCGACAACTTCGAGGACGCATCCAAGGCCCGCGAACTGGGCGCCGAGGGCATCGGGCTGTGCCGCACCGAGCACATGTTCATGGCTGCCGACCGGCTGCCCGCGGTGCGTCGAATGATTCTGGCGGAGACCCACGAGGCCCGTGCGGATGCGCTCGACGAGATCCTGCCGATGCAGCAGGCCGACTTCGAGGGCATCTTCACCGCGATGAAGGGGCTTCCCGTCACCGTCCGGCTCCTCGACCCGCCGCTGCACGAGTTCCTGCCGAACCTGGTGGAGCAGTCGCTGCTGGTGCAGCGCCTCGAACTGACGGGCGGCGACGCATCCGAGCTGGAGGCCGCACGCGCCACCCTCGCCCAGGTCAAGCGCCTCCACGAACTCAACCCGATGCTCGGCACCCGCGGCTGCCGTCTGGCGATGCTCTACCCGGAGATCCCGGCCATGCAGACCCGCGCCATCATCCGGGCCGCCCTGGCGGTGCTGGAACGCGAGGGAGAGACGGTCGGCGTGGAGATCATGATCCCCCTGGTCGCCCTGTCGAAGGAACTGGAGGTTCAGCGCGAGATCGTGGAGAGGACGGTCGCCGAGGAGCTGAAGGCCGCAGGCAAGGAGCTGGAGGTGACGGTCGGCACCATGATCGAGTTGCCGCGCGCCGCCCTGGTGGCGGACCAGATCGCTGAGTACGCCGACTTCTTCAGCTTCGGAACCAACGACCTCACCCAGACCGGCATCGGCATCAGCCGCGACGATGCCGAGAACGGCTTCCTCACCCAGTACGTCACGAGCAAGGTGCTGGAACGCAACCCGTTCGAATCCATCGACGTGGCTGGCGTGGGTCAGCTGGTTGAGATCGGGGTCGCGAAGGGACGCTCCATCAAACCGAACCTGAAGACCGGCGTCTGCGGAGAACACGGCGGCGACCCGGACTCGGTGGAGTTCTTCCAGTCCGTCGGCCTGGACTACGTCTCCTGCTCCCCGTACCGGGTGCCGATCGCCCGTTTCGCGGCCGCCAAGGCGGTGCTGAAACAGCGCGAGGACTGAACCGGACCACAGGAGGGCCGGGCCCGCACCGGGCCCGGCCTTTCCGTCGGTTCCAAAGTCAGATATAGCGGGAGATCGGGAACCGTCGTGTGGGTTTGTCTGGACCCACCGCGCAGCTTGGCCCTTGAATTTTGTGGCAGGTTCCGGTCTGTCGGCAGCAGGTCGATTCGTTGGGCAGCCGAAATGGAACAAAGGCGAATTGGAACGCGACGATGGTGTTACAGGGGGACGCGACATGAGTAATAGATCGCGCAGGTGCGGCTGACCGATGAGGAAGCGGATTCCTTGCGCGCAACAATGCGCGATATCCAAGATTCCGTGGCGGCTTACTATCCGGCGACGGCCGAACCAAGGGAGCTGGGAGGAGAGGTCCGGAATTTTCTGACGAGTGCTCAACGACTCAATGAGCTCCTTGCGAAACAGATTGGTGACAGTTCAACCTACAACAACTACTCGAATTATCCTCCTGTCGAGGCGGGGAACTGATTGGTGGCGTCAAATACGCGCGGAACGTTGTCGAGCACACGCTTCACATCGTGAGACCCAAGGATGATGCTCTTGTTGGTGGCGTCCAAGGATTTCGTGTATACCCGGTTTGGGATGAGATTCCGTTGGAGGTCCACAAGAATCTCCGCAAGGGGACACAGGAACTCAGGCCTGCATATGGCACTGCCTTTCAGGGGCGTGAAGTAACCGAGACCATGCTCTCCGTTCTTCAATTCTATGCTGGGGTCTCGCCGAATCTCGTACACAGAGACCCTCGGGGAGAATGGGCAGGGTTCCCGTTGATGAATCAGCCCGCTATGGCGGTTCGGTTGCATCCGGAAGAACCGATGGAAGTGGAAGCTGCTTGGCATTGGCTCAATGGCCGCATACCGAACGGAGATGCCCGGGTGGTGTGCTGTCAACTCGCCTCGGAAGGGTCAAAGTACCTGCGTGGACTCACATTCATCGGTCGAGTGTCGTTCACGCCGTTTGTTGAGAGTATGGCTCAAGTAAATTGCGACGTGAATGCGGGGTTTCCCTACGTGGTGGGTGATGTTTCCCGGAACATCGAGGAGGTGACTGAACGGTTCCCGGAGGCCAGGCAGGGAGCTGTCTTCCAAAGCCGCAATGACGTGACCTGCTGGGCGTCGCCGATCAAACAGCTGAATGCTGAGGGCGACTGGTGTCGATTCCAGACTCTTGAATTTTGGAAGAGGGTGATGCGTACGGAGGGTTCAGGCATGCCTTCTTTCGATCCGCATTTCTATTATATTCGGCGGTCGCGCCGCTTGAATGCTCTCGTTCCTCCTCATGCGCAACGCAGACGGTGAACGTGACTGAAGGTCGGCATCCACGTTGTTTGCCTGCCGCCGACCCCGGAGCGGCTACAGGGTCCAGGCCTCCAGGGAGTGGCTGCGTTCCCAGAACAGTTCCTCGTAGCGGGTGGCATCGGCGAAGGTGTCGAGCATGACCGTTCTCGTCGCATCGTCGGCGGCCTCGGCCGCTTCGTCGAGCAGCTCGATGGCGGTGGCCGTGGTTTCCTGGAAGGCCGGGTCGGCGTAGGCCGCCACCCAGGTCCCGTAGGGATGGTTCTCCACCGCCCCGGCCCGTTCGGCCAGGTCCAGGCCCACCTGCGCGTAGACCCAGTAGCAGGGCAGCACCGCCGCCACCCCCACCGGGTACGGCTCGTAGGCGACCGTGGTCTGGATGAAGTTCACATAGCCGCGGGTGGTGGGGGAGGGGGCTGCCGCGTGCGGGGCGGAACGCAGCAGCGGGTCGTTCAGGAGGGCGTCGTGCATCAGCGTCTCGGCCGCGACGGCTTCCCCGGCGCTCCGCGCCCAGAAGGAACGTGCCCTCGCGTGCGGGGCCCGGGCAGCCAGCAGCGCCAGGGCCCGGGAGTAGCCGCGCAGGTAGAAGTCGTCCTGGATGATGTACTCGACGAAGCGGCGCGGCTCCAGGGTGCCGTCAGCCAGCTGGGTCAGCAGCGGCAGCCGGTCGATGCGTCCGCGGATCCCGGCGATGTGTTCCCAGGCCAGGGCGCTGAACTCCCGTGTGCGCCAGGTCATGCCTGCGCTCCTTCCAGGTTGATCAGGTGGTTCACCGGGCCGTGCCCGGTCCCGGGGGAGCGACTGAGCCGCCAATCGGCCCCCGCGAGGATGGCGCGGTGCAGGAAATCGCGGGCCTCCGCCACCACGTGTTCCGGGACGGTGCCGCCTGGCGCAATTCCGGCGCGCGCCGCGGTGGCGGCGATGGCGGAACTGAGAGTGCATCCGGTGCCGTGGGTGTTGCGGGTGTTCACGCGGGCACCGGTGAACCGTGCGGTTCCGCTCGGTGTGACCAGGAGATCGGTCAGCTCCTCGCCGGCCAGGTGACCGCCCTTCGCCAGGACCGCGTGGGCGCCCGCCGCGACGAGACCCTCCGCCTGTGCCTGGAGCCCGGAGATGTCGTCCGCGGGTGAGGAACCGGCCAGCACCGCGGTCTCCGGGACGTTCGGGGTGATCAGGTCGGCCAGCGGCAGCAGCCGGGTGCGAACCACCTCGACCGCTTCGTCCGCCAGGAGCCTGTCTCCCGAGGTCGCCACCATCACGGGATCGAGGACCAGGAAACCGAAGTCCGCCCGGCGTGCGGCGATCAGGTCCGCCACCGCCCCCGCGATCCCCGCGTTCGTGAGCATCCCGAGCTTGGTGGCGTGCACCTCGATGTCGTCGAGGACCGCCTCCACCTGCGCGACGACGAATCCCGGGTCGATGGGGGACGCGGCCCTCACCCCCTGGGTGTTTTGAACCGTCAGGCCCGCCAGCGCAGCCATGCCGTGCACCCCGAGGGCGGCGAAGGTCTTCAGGTCGGCCTGGATCCCGGCGCCGCCGCTCGGGTCGGAGCCCGCTATGGAAAGGGCAGTTCTCGGTGTCATGGTTTCTCCCAGAGTTCTCTCAGTTGTGCCGCGGCCTCGCGGGGACGGGCGGACGCCGCGATCGCGGACACCACGCAGATGCCGTCCACCCCGGTCGCGATGACCTCGGCAGCGTTGGTGGCGTTGATCCCCCCGATGGCCACCGCGGGCAGGCCCGCGGGCCGGGCGGCCAGCAGTTCCCGGACCCCGTCGAGGCCCAGCGCCGGGGCGGTGTCGGTCTTGGTGCTGGTGCTCCACACCGGGGACAGCCCGACAACATCGGCACACCCGATCGCAGCGATGGCGTCCAGCTCGGACCGGGAGCTGACGGAGATCCCCAGCAACCGATCCGGACCGAGAGCCTCGCGGGCCACTTCGGGGTCGCCGTCGGACTGCCCGATGTGCAAGTGGGTTCCCAACTCCACCGCGATCCCCAGACGGTCGTTGACGAACAACTCCGCCCCGGCCGCGCCCTTGGCCACGGCGGATTCAATGGCATCCCGGCAGGCGAGCACGCCTTTCCGGAAGGTGTCGTCGTCGGCGTCCTTGTCGCGGAACTGGACCACCGTGGCCCCGCCCAGCACGGCCTGCTCCACGGTGTGGGCCACGCGGCTGCGACCACCGGACAGGCCGGGGTCGGTGACGTAGTAGAGCCGCCAGTCGACCCGCATCAGGCCTCCTCGACGGTGACCAGGGAAGCGACCTCGTCGGGGGTCAGCGCGTACAGGGCGTCGCGCCAGGCGACCTCGAAACTGGCAGGCCCCTTCGCGTTGCGGCCCGCGACGATGCCCGCCGCCGCGAACAGGGCGTGGGCTGCGACGACCGCGTCGTGCGGGCAGGGATGTTCCCGGGTGGCGCCGAGTGTCGCCGCGACCAGCGCGCCGAGCGAACACCCCGTCCCGATCACCAGGGGCATCAATGGGTCGCCTCCGTGAACGCGCGTGGTCCGCGACGTGCTGACCACCACGTCGACCTCCCCGGAGATCGCGACGACGGTCCCGTGCTCGTCGGCCAGGCCCTGTGCCGCCTCCACCGCGGTCTCGACGGGGTCGGTGGAGTCCACGCCCCGGCCCCCGGTGCTGGCACCCGTCAGACCCAGGATCTCGGATGCGTTGCCCCGGATCGCGGTGGGCGACAGCGCCAGCAGGTCCCGGGCCAGGGCGGTCCGTACCGGCAGCGCACCGACCGCGACCGGGTCGAGCACCCAGGGAGTGCCGGCTTCGTGGGCGGTGCTCGCGGACACTCGCTGTGCCGCGTGCTGCTCCGAGGAACCGTTTCCGACGTTGATCAGCACCGCCGATGCGATCCCGGCGAAGATCCCCGCCTCCTCCGGGAGGTCGATCATCGCGGGCGCGGCGCCGGCGGCCAGCAGGACGTTGGCGGTGATCTGCGGCACCACGGTGTTGGTCAGGCAGTGGACCAGCGGGTTCGTGGCACGGAGTTGGGCAAGGACGGACGCGATGTTCATTGCGCTCCCTTCGTCAGTGCGAACTGCATCAGGTTCGACGAGTTTGATCTCAGCCCCTTGCGGTGGGGCACCCCGGCGTTTGGGAAGGTTAGCAGGAGTTGCGGGGGAAGGCAGTGGCGTGTGACCATTACCAGTACAGGGGTTCACAAAAAGCCGTAGCGTAACTAAGTTTTACCTTAAATACTTGGACGGTATGTCGCTACCTTTGGGGTGCCGTCCGAGGTCGCACTATCAATTATGAAAGGCAGAGCTGTGCGACGTAGCAGACTAGTGGCCATGATCGGGGTTGTGGCTCTCATCACCCCGGTGGCAACGGCGTCCGCCGATGAGACGACGGATCCGCAGAACATGTCCGATCTGATCAAACCGGCCCCTCAGGCCGAGATCCCCGCCGAAACAGCCAAGGAGATCCTCAAGGACCAAGGCCCGGTCACGGTTATGGTGGAACTCAAGGAGGACCCCGTCGCGGTCGTCAAGGCGCGCAACGGGGGTTCCCTGAACGAGAACGAGGAAAAACAGATACAGGACAACCTCGCCAAGGCACAGGACAAGGTGGCCGCGCAGGTGGCCGTCCTGGGAGGCACCGTCGAGAACCGCCTGCAATCCGCCTACAACGGCCTGCGGGTGACGATCAACAGCGGCCAGTTGGCCAACGTCGAGGCAATCGACGGGGTCAAGAGCGTGCAGGCCATTCCCGAGCACGAGCGGAGCAATACCACGAGCGTGCCCTACATCGGCGCCCCGAACGCATGGCAGGGTGCGGGAGGTACCGGTTACACCGGCAAAGGCGTCAAGATCGCCATCATCGACAGTGGAGTCGACTACACCCACGCCACCTTCGGCGGGGAAGGCACCCCGGACGCGTTCGCCGAGGCCACCGCGGCAGCGGATCCGACCCCCTACTACGGCTCCCGCGTCAAGGGGGGACACGACTTCGCGGGTGACTCCTACACCGGCCAGAACACTCCGCAGCCGGATGAGAACCCCATTGACTGCGAGAAGTTCGGGCACGGAACCCACGTGGCGGCCACCGCCGCCGGATCAGGCGTGACCGCCGACGGTGACACCTACAAGGGCCCCTATGACTCCACCACCCACAACAATGAGTTCCGGGTCGGTCCCGGCGTGGCTCCTGAGGCCGATCTGTACGCGCTGAAGGTCTTCGGGTGCGAGGGGCAGAGCAACCTCACCGCCGATGCCGTCGACTGGGCCGTCAAGAACCACATGGATGTGATCAACCTGTCGCTCGGTTCGCCGTTCGGGAAGGCCACCGATCCCGATGCCGTCGCCGTCTCCAACGCGGTGGCCGCCGGCATCGTGGTGGTTTCCGCCGCGGGCAACGCCGGTTCACAGCCCTACCTGACGTCCTCGCCGGGAACCGGCGCCGGGGTGGTCTCCGTCGCCGCCAACGATCCCCTCGAGAACTATCCGGGGGCGCAGCTCACCGTCGACGGCAAGGCAATCCAGACCATCAACGTCAACGGCGCCAAACTCCCCCAGAGCGCGAAGCTCCACGTCCTCAGAACTGAGGACAACCAGATCTCGACCGGCTGTGATCGCGAGGAGTACGCCAGCGTTCCGCGCGGGGCCATCGTGGTCACCAGGCGTGGCGACTGCGCCCGTGTGCTGCGCGCCATGAACGCCCAGCGCTGGGGTCTGGCGGGAGCCATCATGATCAACGACAGCGACGAACTGCCACCCTACGAGGGCCTGATCACCGGCAATCCCGAAACCGGTGAGCAGTGGCGGGTCGATGTTCCGCTGTTCGGGGTGAAGTCCTCCGATGCCGAGGCCGTCGTCGCCGCCCACGACAAGGAGGTCACTCTGACCGCCAACGACATCCCCAACGGGAACTATGGCAACCTCGCGGACTTCAGTTCCGCGGGTCCGCGTACCGGTGACTCGGCCGTGCGCCCGAACGTGACCGCCCCCGGCATCTTGATCCTGTCGGCGGCCGTTGGTTCCGGAAACCTCGGTCGCGTCGACTCGGGAACCTCCATGGCCACCCCGCACGTCACCGGCGTTGCCGCTCTCGCTGTCCAGGCCCACCCGGACTGGAACGCCCAGGAGATCGCGGCCTCGCTGGTCAACACCGCAGATCCCGAGAAGGTCGGAGGATACGATCCCACCCTCGCGGGCGGTCTGGTTGATCCCGTCGACGCGGTCGGCGCATCCGTCGTCGCCTACGGTGACTCCACGGACGTGAACGGTGCCGCGGTGCGTGACGCGGGGCTCAGTTTCGGGTATGCGGAGTCGTCCACCACCTTCGAGGCCACCCGCAAGGTCACCCTCGTCAACAAGGGAACCGGGGCGGCGCAGTTCACCGCCGGCTCGCAGCCGGCCGAGAAGTCGAGGAATGCCACCATCTCCTTCGGCCAGGAGGAGATCACGGTACCGGCGGGCGGCAGCGTGGACGTCGACGTCACGATCACGGTGTCGGCCTCCGACGTGCCCAGCGGAGTCAACAGCCCGAACTCGCCCTGGTTCTACGAGGCCTCCGGCAACCTGAGGTTCACCGGTTCTGACGGCAAGGTCCTGACCATGCCCTACCTGCTGGTGCCGCGTTCCCTGTCCAACGTGAAGGCGAGCAACACGCCCACGGCGAAGGGAACCGACGTCACCTTCACCAACGAGGGCGGCTCGGTCGGTGCCTACACTGCTCTTTACACGTGGGGGCTCAGTGATCCGGCCGACGTCCCGGACGGGATCGACAGCGGCCAGGACCTGGCGAACGTCGGGGTGGCGAGCTACGGCGACGAGACGCTCAGGACCGTGAACTTCGCGTTGAACTCCAGTTCCCGGTTCTCCAACCCGGCCCAGCTCGTGTACAACGTCGACATCGACAATGACCTTGACGGCAAGGCCGACTACCGGATCATCAGCATGGACTCCGGGTCGGTGCGCGCCAAGATGATCAACGGTGTCGCCGAGGTGTTCGTGGCGGATCTCTCCGACGGGAAGGTCTACGCATCCGGTTCGATGACCCTCGCCCCGACGGATTCCAGCACCGTGGTGCTGCAGGTGGTCGCCAGCCAGGTCGGCATCAAGGGCAGGTTCAGTTACACAGCCTACGCCACAGACATCAAGAACGAGGCGGCCGTCGACACCATCGGGCAGTGGGCGCAGTATGACCCGACGAACAAGCCCTTCAACGACGGCCAGTTCTTCAAGGTCAACCAGGGCGAGTCGAAGACCTTCAACCTCGAACGCAACGAGGCTGCCTATACCGACCAGAAGTCGTTGGGATACATGGCAGTGGCCTTCGACAATGCCCAGGGTGTCACGGAGGCCATCACGGGGGAGCTGAACAAGGGTGCCGAACCCACGGCCTCCCCGTCCGCTGATCCGACCAACACCGTGGCACCGACTGGAACTGCGACGCCCACCGGCACCGTGACGCCGACGAGCACGGATCCGGGTACGCCGGGCCAGCCCACCAGCAAGGCGCCGGTCAGGCCCGGTCTTCCCAGAACGGGTGAGGGTCTCTGACCGATCCCGCCCCAGCACGCCGTGGCCCCTGGAGATCCCGGGGGCCACGGCCTTTCCCCGACCGGTTGGCTGGGTAGGGTGGATTCGTGACCGAAGCGCGAGAAGGGGAAATGTCGCCTTGGGCCCTGCTCGCAACCCCCGGAGAGATCCGCGCCGCCAGTTACCTCGTCGGTTCCCACGCCCGCCAGTACCGGCTCATCGTGGACGTGTTGGCAGCCCGGCAGGAGGTGTCGCTGACCGGGGTGGGGCACGACGAACTGGCCGAACTGATCCGAGCGCGGCTGCCGCAGGAGACAGCGGCCGAGCTGGTCAAGGACCTCAACCTCTCCGACCGCTTGGCGTCGCTGGTCTCCTGGGGCACCTGCGAGGCCTGGCAGGACCGGGCCACCACGGAGGAGGAGTTCCTCCGGAACCGCTACCGTTACCAGCTCACTGAGGCAGGGGCGGCCCTCAACCAGGCCGTCAACGCCATCGAGGAGGAGCTCGGTGCGGGTTCCACGGCGGTGCTGCTGGCCCCGGCGGTGTTGGCCGACCGGCTCCGGGCCGCCCTGGATGCCTTGGCGGGGGAACGTCTCGACGACGCCTCCCGGGAGTTCTCCGTGGTCGAGACCACCCTGGACGCCATGGCGCGGGAGGCCAACCAGTGGCAGTCCCGGATGGCCGCGGCGCTCGGCGGAGTTCCCGACCAGGCCCGCATCACACGTCTGTTGGAGACCATCCTCGCCTACGTCGACGCCTGGGGCGCCGGGGTCGATGCCTGGTCCGGGCGCATCACGGACTGCCTGCCGGATCTGAAGGACATTGGCCCAGACACCTGGCGGGCCCTGACCCTGCAACGCCTCGGTGCCGAGATCAACCCGGAGACGGTGGCCCGCGCGACCACCCACCTGGCGGGCATCGTCGCGGTTCTGGAACGCTGGTTCAGTGGCGAACTTCCGCAGGCCACCCGGCTTCGCCGCCAGATGCGTGACGCCGTCACCCCGGTGCTCCGGGGAAACCGGGCGCTGCTGGCGGTCGGGGGCACCGTCTCCCGGGCCGCGGAGCTGTCCCGCCTGGCCGATGCGGTCGCCGGGGCCGAGGACGACGCGGAGGCCTGGCGGGTGTTCGCATCCGGTACGGGGCTCTACTCCGCCAGGCACCTGGCCATGGAGACCCCGGAGGTGCCCGGTACCCCGAGCGTGTGGGAGGCGCCCCCCGCCCCGGTGTCGAAGCGGCTGCGCTCCCAGGGCCGGCGTTCCCTGTCCGGCCGGGCCCCCCGCGTGGCGGACCGGTCGAGGGCCAGGGAACTGGCCCGCGCGGCCGCCGCCCACGACCAGGCCGCGCTGCGAGAGGCCGAACACCGCCTGGTCTCCCGCTCCGGTACGTACCTCAGTGACTGGGCCGCCCTGACCGCGGAGGAGACCCGGCTCTTCCTGGACCTGCTCACCTCGGCCCGGGAGTCGGACGGGACGGGCACCACCGCCGACGGCAGGTGCACCATGAAACTGATCCCCGTCCACCCTCCCCGGTCCGCCGTCTGCCGGACCGAGGAAGGACGAGTGGTGCTGGCCGACGCCCTGGTGGAGTTCACCTCGTGATGCTGGGCAACGACCACGCCGAGGTCCAGGCCGCCTTTACCGGCCTGCTGGCGAACCCCATCGTCACGCCCTGGAAGCATCCCGAACTGCACGTGCTGGTGCACCGTCACGCCGCAGTCCTGAACGTCTGGGCGAAGCGGGTGGGATATCTCCTGGTGGGCATCAACCGCTGCTACCGGCTGCGCAGGCCACCCATCGGAGGAGGAGTGGCCCTTCCCGCGACCACGCCACCGCCCCGCGGCCAGCTGGTCCTGGCCCTGTACGCCGCCAGTTGCCTGGAGGCCAGCTCCGGGGAGTCACTGACCCTCCAGGAACTCTCCGACGACGTGGCGCGGTTGGCGCAGATCAACGGCGGCTGGCCCTACGACCCGAACCGCCGCCCGGAACGGCAGCGGCTACTCGCCGCCGTTCACATGCTCACCACCCACGGGGTGCTGGAGGAACGCACATCCAGCACCCTGCAGAACGACTGGGAACGCACCGGATCCGGGATCGGTGCCGGCTACCTGCTGCACCGGGACGCCCTGATGCTGCTGGTGGACACCAATGACGTCGACCTGGCCCTGGCCCGCAGGGTTGACGGCGGCCAGGACGCCCGGGGACAGGAGCTGCTGCGGATCCTGGTGGAATGCCAGGCCCTGTATCCCCAGGAGCTTCCCGAATCCCATCGCGACTACCTGACCCGGCAGCGCAGCCGCCTGGTGGAGCGGGCCGAGGAGTTGACGGGCGGCCGGGTGGAGGTGCGAAGCGACGCCCTCGTGCTGGTGATGCCCGCATCCCATCAGCTGCCCGAGGGGTTGGTCTGTGGTTTCCCCGACGCCACCACCCTGGACTGGGTGACGCTGGCCATGATCGACGCGCTGTGTCCGGGAGCGCAGGGATTCTACCGGGTTCCCGGAGCCCGGGTGCTGACCGCAGCAGAGGACATCCACCGCGACAGGGGGAAACAGCTCACGGCGGCCCTGCGGGAATCTCCGAGTGCGATACGCGATGCCGTGGCGGGGCGGTTGGCGGAACTCGGCCTGCTGAGGGTGGAGGACGGGGACTGGATTCTCACCCCGGCCGTGGGACGCTACCGCGATGCCGAACTGACCTCGGGCGAGGAGGAGTGATGCTTGATGACGAGCACCTGAAGTCGTGGCGCGACGCCATGGTCGCGGGCAACCTGCCCAGCCCTGTCAGGGCCGATCGCTGGCAGGCGCTGCGCGCGGGGGTGGTGAATCTGTGGGAGTTCGAGACCACCGAGTACTGGTATGCGGACGGCTGGGTGCAGCTCATGGGCAGCAACGAGACCGGCAAGTCATCGCTGATGGCGCTGACCACCCTCATCCCTTGGCTCGCGGATGTCGCATCCAGCAACATCGACACACTGGGCCGTTCCGGGAAGACGTTCCGCTACTACGTCGAACCCACCGGCCGCGACGCCGATCGCCGCGAGGCCACCGCCTCCACGCACCACGGCTGGTTGTGGGTGGAGTACGGGCGCCGTACCGAGGAGGGCGAGGAATTCTTCACCACGCTGCTGTTCGCGGAGGCCCGCGGCGCAGCCGCTGACATGCGCCTCCACTGGTGCACTCTCTCCGGCGGGGAACGGGTGCGTGGCGGCTGCGACCTGCTGGCCGCCCGCCGCGTGGTGCCGCCCAAGGACGTGACGGCCGAGGGATTCACCAGGCATCCGAGCGCGGCGGCCTACCGCCGCGAGGTGGCCTCCCGGCTGCTGGGCAGCACCGCCGAGAAACTGGAGGCGGTGGGGAAGCTGCTGCGGGTCACCCGCACCCCGAAACTGGGTGAGCAGCTCCAGGTGCGCTTCATCAGCGATCGTCTGCACGACGCCCTGCCGGAGCTCGACCGCTCCGAGATCAACCAGCTCGCCGACGGCTGGGATCAGCTGGACGAGATCCGCGCAGACCTGGATCGCGCCGCGGAGGCCGTCGAGGTGGTGGAGGGGTTCACCGTGCGTTCCTGGCGGCCTTGGGTGCGGGCGGTGCTGCGGAGGGCCGCGGACAGGGGCAGGTCCGCGATCACCGCGTTCGACAACGTCACCCGCAGGGAACGGGAGGCGCGACGGGAACTCGGGGAGGCGGACGCGCGACGGGCCGTCGTGGAGGAGGAACGCCGCTCCCTGGAGCTCGCGGGTGAGGGCGCCCGGGTGGCGGCCGAGGAGCTGCGTGCCTCCAGCCGCTACCAGGACGCGCAGGGAAGGTTGACCCGCCTGACCCACGCCCGCACCGTTGCGGAGATGGCGGGGAGGGAATCCGCGGAGGCCAACCGGCGCGCCGAGGCTGCCGATGCGGCGGCGCGCAGGGCGGAGGAGACCCGGGAAACCGCTGAGGCCGCACTCGAGACCCGGCGCCGGGAAACCTCCGAGCGCCTCGCCGATGCCCGATACGCTGCCCGGGAAGCCGGGGTGGACGTCGCCGACTTCGACCCGGTGCTCACGGAACAGCGGGTGGGCGACAGGCAACGCGACGTGAAACGCGCCCAGCAGTTCCTGGGCGAGGTGGTTCTGGCCGATCAGGAAGCCAGCCGCGCGGAGGACGTCGCGGCGGAGTCCCGGCAGCGAGCCACCGAGGCCGGGGAACGACACAACGCCGCCTGGGATGCGGCCGAGCAGGAACGCGACTCGCTGGCGGCCGGGCTCGATGTCTGGGCGGAGGAGGCCGGAGGTGGCGTGGACGTCGAGGCCTGGCAGGCCGCCCTACCCGACGGCAGGACCCCGCAACGCCCGCTCAGGGAACGCATCCGGGAGGAATGGTTCGAACCCACGCGCGCCCCAGTCCAGGTGAGGCTGGGGGAAGCCGAGTTGCAGGGCCGGCTCGCCAGGGAACGCGTCGGAGAACTGGACGGGCACATCGAGGAACTGGACCGGGCCGGGGTCGCGGACCCGCAGCCGCCCGCGCTGTGGACGCGGCGTTCTCGCCCCGACACGGGAGCCCCCGTCTGGCGGCTCGTGAACCCGCGCGAGGGCCTGCCGGAGCACGAACTGGCCGCCATCGAGGCCGCGCTCGCCGCGTCGGGGTTGCTGGACGCTTGGGTGAGCGACGAGGGTGTTGTCGCCGACGATGTCCTGGCCGTCGCCGAGGAACCCGTCGAAAGAGGCCTCGGGGAGGTGCTGGAGGCCGCTCCCGGCCCGTGGAGCGAGTGGGTCGAAGCGCTGCTGGCGGGCGTCCATCTGGTCCACGAGGGGGAGAAACTGCCGGGGACCGGGCTCGCGATCGCTCTCGACGGGCGCTGGCGCAACGGCTCCATGGTGGGGCGGGCCAGCTGCCCCAACGGCAATGCCGAGCACCTGGGGGAGGGGGCCCGGAAGGCCGGCCGGGCCCGGCGCAGGGCCGAACTGAACCGCGCCCGGGAGGAGGCCCTCACCGAGGCGACGGGGCACGAGGCCGAGGCCAGCTGGGCTTCCGCTGAACTGGCCGCCCTGCGGAGGTCGATGGCCTCGGCCCCCGACGACCGGGAACTCTTCGGGCTGCTGCGGGACGCCGCGACCGCGGAGACCCTGGCGGCTGCTGCGGAGGAGACGGCGGCGCAGCACGAGGCCCGGGCCCGGGGATTGCGGGCGGAGGCCGACGCCAGGCGGGCGACCCTGCTGACCTTCGCCACGCAGCATCATCTGCCGGCCCGGGAAGCCGAACTGGTGGAGGTGCAGGACGCCCTGCGCCGCACCGAGAACGCCCTGGGGGTCCTGCGTCACGCCCGGGAACGTGAGGAACTGGCTCTCAGCGCTTGGGAGGCGGCGGCCACCGCGGCGACGGAGGGGGACAAACAGCGGGACGAGGCAATCACCGAGGCGCGCGCCGCCGAGGAACGACTGGGATCGGCAACATCCCGGGTGCATGCCCTCGAGAAGGCCATCGGATCGGATGACCAGGAGATAGTCCGGGAATTGGAGGAGCTGCAGGCGCGGTCCGCCGAGGTGGCCTCGCAGGCCACGGGGCTGGGGCAGGAACTGCTCCGGCTGGCCGGTCGGGCGGGCAAGGCCGAAGAGGCCCTGGCCGCGGCCGAACGGGAACGGGCGATGGTCACCGCTGAACGCGACCGGGCCTTCGCATGGTTCCGGCGGCTCGTCGACGCGGGCCTGGCGGAGGAACTGGGCCTGGAGCTGCCGGAACCGGACTCGACAGCGATCATGCAGGTGCGGGCGCAGGTGCGGTTCGTCAGCCAGCAGGTCACCATCCGCAACTGGAGCGAAGACCCCGACCAGGCCGACCAGGCGGTCCAGAACGCCTGGCGAAGGCTGCACACCGGTGCCAGCGAGGCCCGCGGGGCGCTGGAGGCGGGTGGCCGCAGCCTTCGCATCGACGAGGTGGATGACCTGCCGAGGGTCACCGTGGTGGTCGATGCGCACGGCGCCGGCCACCCCCTCACGGAGGCCCTCGCGAGGCTTCGGGCCATCCAGGAGGAACTGGCCCTGAACTACGACCAGCGGGTGCAGGACACGCTCGGGCAGCTGCTCGGCTCCACCTTCATGGATCACCTGCGGGACCGGATAGGCGCCACCCAGGCGCTCGTCGGGCGCATCAACAAGGTGTTGGAGGCCCACGCCACCCGCACCGACCGCACCGCCCTCAGGATCGTCCTCGAACCGAAGGACGCCGCCACCCGGCAGGTGTTGGAGGCTGTCGGCGGACCCGCCTGGGGCAATCCCGAGGTGGACGAGCGTGTCAGGGAGTTCCTCAGGGTCCGGGTCGACGAGGTGAAACGGGAGGCCCAGGGAGCGGGGCTGGCCGACTGGCGAAACGGTTTGGCGGAGAGGCTGGATTACCGGAGCTGGTACGACATCCACCTGGAACATCGCCGCGGCTCCGGGCGGTGGGGACCGCTGACCGGCAGGGGCTACGCGGAACTCTCCGGCGGGGCGCGGGTTGTGATGCTGATGATGCCGCTCGTGGCCACCCTCGCCGCGATGTACGAGGAGATGCCGACCGGGCCCCGGCCTCTGTGGCTGGACGAGGCCTTCGACGGACTTGACGCCGCCAACCGCGCCACCGTGATGAAGCTGTTCAGGGAGTTCGATCTCGACGTGCTGCTGGTCGGGCCGGGAAGGATCGTCAACGTCGCCGCCGTGCCCGTCGCGGCCATCTACCAGGTGGTCAGGGCGCCGGCCCCCATGCCCGGGGCCGATCTGGTGCTGGAACTGTGGGCGGGCGGCCAGTTGGAGACCATTGAAACCCCGGCGCTCGGGACGCCCGAAAGGCAGGACCAGCTGCTGTGAGCGTGCCCGGCTATCTGCTGGCCTGGGCACGGCTGCCAGGACCGGCCCGCCTGCTGGCGGAGGTCAGGAGACGCCGGGAACGAGGCTGGCGCGGGGACAGGGGTGAGGTGTCCCTGGACTGGTCGCCATCGGAGCGCCGGGACATCGGGCGGTTCCTGAAGGCGGATTGGAGGGAATCCGGCAGGGGGGTGAGGGCGTCGGAACTCAGGCAGGGGCTGAAGGCCCACGGTGCCGGACTGGACGAGCTGCTCGTCGCGCTCGGAGGACCCCTGCGGGATCTCCGGGAGGAGAAGGCCGAAGCGGAGCAGGCGCGGGAATCCGACCGCGCGGCCGGTCTGGCGATCCTGCGAAGTGCGGTCGGCCACTGGGGGGACGACCTGACGGCGGTGCTCCGGGGCATTCTGCAACCGGCCTCGTCGTGGGCGCTGCTGGCTGGTGAAGTCGCGAATGTGCTCGCGGCCACCGGGGAGGAGCCGCGCCGGCTGGCTGAACTGGCCGCCGCCCTGTTCCGGGACCCGCACGCCCTGGACCGTTCGACGCCGTTGGGACGGGCCTGCGTCAGGTCGCTTGAGTTGCGTCGGGCCGTCACCGAGGGCGGGAGCTACCGCGATCCGCTGGAGGATGCGCAGTTGTGGTCGGCGGCCTGGGCGGGTGCGGGGGTGATCTGCGACGCGGTCTCGGCGCAGGTGCTGGTGCTGAACCTGCCCCTGACCGGGAACGCCCCGGCGGTGCGGCTTTGCCACGCGGCCCCGGGGGAACCGGTGTGGTTGACCCTGCGGTCGTTCCGGGGCGCCTGGGGGCTGGCCGGGGGCGCGGAGGTTTTCGTCTGCGAGAACCCGACCGTCCTGGAGGCCGCCGCGGACCGCCACGGCGCGGCGTCCCGGCCGCTGGTCTGTACCTTCGGGCTTCCCAGTCAGGCCGCCTGGGAGCTGCTGATGGGCCTCGGCGACGTCCGCTGTCACGTGCGGGCCGATGGGGACGTCGTTGGCTGGCGGATCGTGAATCAGCTCCGGGACCGGCTGCCCGGAGCGTTCACCTGGCGGATGCCGGAGGGCTACACCGCCTACGAGGAAGAACTCCTCGAGGATCTGCTCTCCGACCTGGGTTCGTGATCACCGGGCCGCTTCCCGGAGCAGCATCGCGGCGATTCGCGCCGATAGCGTGAAGTCCCTGTCGTCAATTCTCAGGTCGGCCAACGGCACCCCGCCCCGTTCGAGGTACGTGGACATCGAGTCCTCCCAGTGGGGAGGAAACCCGGGAAGAAGATCGGGTGGGACAAGGGGTATCGCGATGACGTCGGTTTCGGGGGCGCGGGCGGTGCGTGCGGATGCGAAGAGCAACCGGGGAGAGCCAGGCATGTCCTCCCCGGTGAGGAACCGGTATGCCTCTTCCACCTCCGCGATGAACCGGTTCGGTAGTCCAGCCAGATAGGCATCATCCTCCGTGCTCAGGATCGCTTCGTGCGCCTTCTTGGGAACCAAGGCATGGGGCTGGGAGGTTCCGGGCCACGCATCGGGGGAGCGCAGCAGGGCCAGGGGTAGCGCCCAGATGTTCTCCTTGATCTGGTGGAGTTCGGAACCGAGATGGATCACGAACCCGCGATGCAGTCCGTTGCGCGCCGCGAACGCGGCCAACCCCTTGATGTCCCGCAGCCCCAAGGAGCTACTGGCCTTCACCTCGAGACCGACGTTTCGGCCTTGCGAGTCCGTGAGTACGACGTCCGCCTCGGCCTGCGTGGACGCGTCGCGCCAGAAACCGATGCTGGGCCGTGTCCTGCTCCATGTGCTGTCAGCCGCCACCTGTTGCCACACCCAGGATTCCAGGACCTGCCCGAACAGCTCCGGATGAAGTGCGGGATTCCTCCCGCACCGGGTCAGGGATTCGACCGCCAGTGCAGTGTCAGTGGCGTGAATCTTCGGGTGGGATCGCGTTGCCGATGAGGCCCCGGCGCGAAAATTGGGCAGTTGTGCGATCAGGAAACGGCGTTCCAGAATGTTCAGGTAGCGTTCGACGGTTCGACGGTCGAGCGCCAGTTCCTCACCCAGCCGGTTGACCTTCAGCAGCCCTCCGGGCAGCCGCAGGAAGGCGTCGAGAACTCTTCCCGCGCGCAGAACATCGAAGTTCTCATCGGGTAGGAGCCGATCCCCGAGCAAAGCCAACACGTCGGCATGGACGAGGGAGGCCAGTTCATCCGCGGGACAGGGCGGGGTGTTCAGGACCAGCGTCGGTGTCCCGCCCGTGGCAAGAACGGATGCGACTTCTTTCCGATCGCAGGGTTGGGTTTCGTGAGGGTCGAGGGGAGCGTCGAAGAGCCGGTCCACCAGCGAAGGAGCGGGATTTTCGGGACTCGCCAGCTCGAATCCCGTGAAGGGATGCAGCCGCTGGCGGGCGATACGACCGGCCAGCGGATCCGAGCCTCCGAAGGAACCCCGGCCGAGCGCTGCGGAACCCGTCAGGAGGAAGTGATGATCCGGACCGAGGCCATCGACGAAGCGTTTCAGGGCGAGCGGGAGCTCGGGGGCCAGCTGTGCTTCGTCGATGATCGCGGGCCTAGGGAGCGATCTCAGCCAACCATTGGTGTCGGTGAGGGCGAGTTCCCGGGTGAGGGGATCCAGGAGAGTCTGGTACGAGGAATAGCGTTTCTCGGCCTGGAGATGGCGTACGAGGCGGGTCTTCCCGATGGCTCGTCTTCCTTCCAGAACGATGATCTGATGAGGACTTCCCTGGCGCCAGACGGCTTCGAGCCCCCGGGACCGGTAACGACTCATGTCAGGAATTGTACATTCGATGTACAAAAAATGTGACACCGGGTGTACAAGATTTGGTTCAAGATTCATCGATCTCGAGGAATCAGGTCGGCCCGGCCGTGTGGGGTGCCCGCCGGATAGCATCTGGCGGTGGGCGTGCTGCCCCGGAAGAAGGAGATTCATGAAACGAGTTGCGCTGATAAGCACCGACCAGCAGGCCCTGAAGGACGAGGAACATCTCGACACCGGGCCCCTCAATGACGCCCTGAACGCCAGTGGGGTGGACTCCGAGATCGCCGTCTGGCACGAGCCCAGGGACTGGTCGGTCTACGACGCAGCCATCTTCCGTTCCCCCTGGGACTACGCGGAACGCACGGAGGAGTTCATGGACTGGCTGGGGCGCGCCGAGGCCCGGGTGCGCCTGATCAACAGCCCCGACCTGATCCGGTGGAACCTGGACAAACGCTACCTGCGGGAACTCGCCGAACACGGGGTCGAGGTCGTCCCCACCACCTTCTGCGAGAACCTCGAACAGTGCCGTGAGGCGCTGGCGAGACACGGCGGCGGGAACGTCGTGGTCAAACCGAACATCTCCCTCGGATCACAGAGCACCGGGCTGTTCGCCGCCACCGACCCCGAGGCCCTGGAACTGTGCGGGCACATCCTGGGGGTGGGCAAGGTGGTGCTCGTGCAGCCTGCGATCGATGCCATCCAGGACAATGCCGAACACGGCCTGTTGTTCTTCAATGCGCACCACTCCCACACCATCCAGAAGTGCGCGATCCTCAAACACGGGGGTGGTTACCTCGGCGGCAGGTACACCGAGGACATCCGGCCGGTCGCCCCGACCGGCGACGAGGTGGAGCTCGGGAACAGGGCCTTGAAGGCGATCGCCGCGATCGCGGAGGCCAGGGGCTGGGGTGAGGACGCCAGCACCCCGCTGTACGCGCGCATCGACGTGGTGACCCCGCCGGGAAGCCATCCGCTGCTCCTGGAGGCGGAGCTTTTCGAACCGGCCACGTTCGTCGATCTCGCCGATGGGGCCCTCGACCGTTTCGTCGCCGCCATCCACGAGAAACTCCGGGCCTGAACGTCCCCGCGGAAATGTCGGTGGTCCGTGGCAGGCTTCGTGCATGGAGCAGAACCGGGTCGCCGAGCAGGACGGAACACGCACCTTGGCGTGCGAATTGCTGCGGAAACTCACGGGACGTGAGGACGCGGTCTTCCACGACGGGCAGTACGAGGCCATCGAGGCCCTCGTCGTCCATCACCGGCGGGCCCTGGTGGTGCAGCGCACCGGCTGGGGAAAATCGGCGGTCTACTTCATAGCCGCGCTGCTGCAACGTCGCGCGGGCGCCGGTCCTGCGCTGATCGTCTCCCCGCTGCTGGCGTTGATGCGCAACCAGGTGGAGGCCGCCGGGCGCGCCGGGGTACGGGCCGCCACCATCAACTCGTCGAACGTCACCGACTGGGAGGAGATCGCCGAGGCCATCGAACAGGACCTCCTCGATGTCCTCCTGGTCTCCCCGGAACGCCTGGTCAACCCCCGATTCCGGGACACCCAGCTGCCCCATCTGCTCGCGCGGGCGGGCCTCGTGGTGATCGACGAGGCCCACTGCATCAGTGACTGGGGCCACGACTTCCGTCCCGACTACCGGCGGATCCGTTCCCTGATCCGGGAGCTGCCGGACCGGGTCCCGGTGCTGGCCACCACCGCGACGGCCAACCAGCGGGTGGTCACCGACGTCGCCGAGCAGCTGGCCGTCGGCGGGCGCGAGGTGTTCACGCTGCGCGGGGCCCTGGCGCGCGACTCCCTGCGGCTCGGGGTGCTGGAGCTGGGTTCGTCGGCGCGGCGGCTGGCGTGGCTGGTCGAGCATCTCGGTTCGCTGCCCGGCAGCGGCATCGTCTACTGCCTGACCGTCGCGAACGCCGAGGACACCGCGGCGGCTCTGGTGGCCGCCGGGCACCGGGTCCTGCCGTACACGGGTCGCACGGACCTGCCCGAGCGGGTCGCGGCCGAGCAGGCCCTGCTCGCCAACGAGGTGAAGGCCCTGGTGGCCACCTCGGCGCTGGGGATGGGATTCGACAAGCCCGATCTCGGGTTCGTGGTCCACCTCGGCGCCCCGAGTTCCCCGGTGACCTACTACCAGCAGGTGGGACGCGCGGGCCGCGCCACCGATTCCGCCGACGTGCTGCTGCTCCCGGGGAGCGAGGACCAGGAGATCTGGCGGTACTTCGCCACCAACGCCATGCCCACCCGGCAGCGAGCCGCATCGGTGCTGGAGGTCCTGGCGGCCTCGGACGTGCCGCTGACCGTGCCGGCCCTGGAGTCGCGGGTGGAGCTGCGTCGCGGTGCCCTGGAGCTGCTGCTGAAGGTGCTGGCGGTCGACGGTGCCGTGGAGAATCGTGCCGGGGGATGGGTGGCGACCGGCGCGGACTGGATCTACGACGAGGAACGCTACTCGCGCATCGCCGCCGCGCGGGTCGCGGAGCAGCAGGCCATGCTCGAATACGAGACCCTCGGTCACGCCCGGTGCCGGATGGAGTTCCTGACGGCGGCGCTGGACGATCCGCACTCGAGGCCCTGCGGGCGCTGCGACACCTGCACCCGGCCGTGGTATCCCACCGGGGTGACGGCCGAGGCGCAGGTCGCGGCGCAGTCGGCGCTGGAACGGGTGGGGGTGGTCCTCGAACCGCGCACCCTGTGGCCGCCCGGGCTGGATCGTTTCACCGGCGTCATGGGCGGTGAGCTCGTCAAGGGCCGGATCCCGCTGGCGGAACGCGTCGAACCCGGCCGCGTCGTGGCCCGCCTGACCGACCTCGGCCACGGCAACGCGCTGCGCGAGCTGTTCGCCTCGGACGCCGAAGGCAACCCGGTCGACGCCGAGGTGCCACCGCAGCTGGCAGGGGCGTGCCTCCAGGTGCTCCGCGAATGGGACTGGGACGAGCGTCCAGCCGCCGTCGCCTGGGTTCCCGGTCTGTCGCGTCCCCGGCTGGTCGCCGCCCTGGGGGAAGGACTGGCCAGGGCGGGTCGGCTCCGGGTGCTTGGACCCCTCGGGCTGGCGCCCGGCGCCGCCCCGCTTCCCAGGGCGAACAGCACGTTCCGGGTGCGGGATCTGTGGACCCGGTTCCACCTCACCCCGCACCAGGAAGCGGTGCTGCCCGGCCTGCCCGGACCGGTACTGCTCGTTGACGATCTGGTCGATTCACGCTGGACCATGACGGTCGCGGGGCGCCTCCTGAAACGGGCCGGTGCGAGGGCCGTCCTGCCCTTTGCCCTCGCCGCCACGGGGTGATCCGGAGGTCGCGCGGATGAACTCCTGCGAGGGCTCCCGCCCTGGGACCTTCCCGGACCGGTTCGCTTGCCTTCCGGACGTGTGCTTGCGCTGTAGCGCTGGCGTCCGACGGGAAGGCGAGCGGATGGCGGTAGGGCTGGCGTTCGACGGGAAGACTGGCGTCCGTCGGGAGATCCTGCGGAGGCTGGGGGTGGTGGTTCGCTTGCTTTTCGGTCGTGTGCTTGCGCTGTAGCGCTGGCGTTCGGTGGGAGGGCAGGCGTTTGGCGGTAGGGCTGGCGTCCGTCGGGAAGGCAAGTGAACAGACCGTGCATGCCTGGAGTCCGGATCATCCTTTGATCAGACAGCGATGGCGTTGGCGTTGTGGATCGCCTCGCGGAGTAGAGTCCCCAGTCTTGCCGGGGCACAGGCCGTGTTCCAGTCCCAGCGCACCAGCCACCAGCCGGTCGCCTGCCGGATCCGTTCCTCCCGCTGTTTCTCGGCCAGGATGACCTCGATTGGGTCGTGTCCCGCGGGCAGGAGATCGTCGTACTTGATACGACCATCCACCTCGCCTGCCAGTCCGAGATCGGGCCATGCGAAGTCGAGACGGGCAACGAACTCCCCATTGCGATCGAACACCTCGTGTTGGAGGACCGGGCTCGGTATCCCCGCACGGGCCATGTGGGCGCGACTGATTGACTCGGCGGGTGACTCGCTCCTGCCATCGGCAAAGGCCAGGACCCCGCGAGCTCGGGTGGTGCCGCGCAGCGCGGGATGTAGGTCGAGTGGGATTTCCAGGTCCGCAGGGTCAAGTCCTTGGTGCAGGGCCGCGTCAGCAGCCGCCACCGCCCACTCGAAAGGGGCCGTCCGGGCCAGGTCACATACCGTCCGGGCCTGCGTAGTCACCGGGATGTGTCCGGCAAGCGTGATCTCGGAATCCGTGATGGCGGTGTGCCGAGCTCGGAGTTTTCTCGACTGGCAACCATGACCCGGGGTACGCCGGATCGTCGTCACCTGTTCCAGATCGGGACGTCTGACGGGAAACCCGTGAAGAAGGGCAGCGCTGGTGTGGCTTATGACGCTCTCGGGAGCCAGATTGGGGAGGGTGGCGGCCAGTAGCCGCAGGTGCGCGGCCTCCGGGACAGTTTCTCCGGAAATGATGTAGTGCCCGCGACGGACACGGATCAAGCTGCCCCGAACGACGCGGTTGCGGATCTCGCGATCTGTGAGGCCAAGGGTGAGGAGCTCCTGAGTGCTCCAAGCAATCTTTTCCATACCCCCACTATTGGTGGCGCAGTACCCGGAAAAACACTTGATCGCATAGCTGTGGAAAACCGCGCAGGAAGGGAATGAGCCCACTCCCCAGCACCCACTTGGTTCGCTTGCCTTCCGGTCGTGTGCTTGCGCTGTAGCGCTGGCGTTCGGCGGGAGGGCAAGCGGACGGCGGGTGGGCTGGCGTTCGGCGGTAGGGCTGGTGTGAGGTGGGTGCTGGGGTGGTTCGCTTGCTTTCCGGTCGTGTGCTTGCGCTGTAGCGCTGGCGTTCGGCGGTAGGGCAAGCGTTCGGCGGGAGGGCTGGCGTTTGGGGTGGTGCTGGGCGGACACGGTGTGGGTGGGGTGGCATCCACCCCACCCACACCGGTGGGAACCGTCAGCGTTCGCCGATGATGTTCATGGCGATGTGCCACAGCTCGTCGTGGATCTCCTGGGGGACCTTCAGGCCCAGCGACCTCAGCCAGCGACGCACGCGTGGCAGCTCGTCGGCCCATTCGTTGGGAACGTAGCGCAGCACCTGGTCCAGGTGCTCGTCGCTGATGTCCAGACCCTCGACGTCGATGTCCTTCTTCTCCGGCAGCAGGCCCGCCGGGGTCTCAACCGCCTCGACCCTGCCCTCGAGACGTTCCACGATCCATTTCAGGACCCGGGAGTTCTCGCCGAAACCGGGCCACAGGAACTTGCCCTCGGAGTCGCGCCGGAACCAGTTGACGTAGAAGACCTTCGGGAGTTTGTCGGGGGTGGTGCGCTCCGAGAGGCCGATCCAGTGCTTGAAGTAGTCGCCGACGTGATAGCCGATGAACGGCAGCATCGCCATCGGGTCGCGACGCAGCACGCCGACGGCGCCCTTCGCCGCCGCAGTGGTCTCGGAGGAACAGGTGGCACCCATGAACACGCCGTGCTGCCAGTTCCGCGACTGGGCAACCAACGGGATGGTGTTCTCGCGGCGGCCGCCGAAGATGATGGCGTCCACGGGCACACCCTTCGGGTCGTAGAACTCGTCCGACAGAATCGGGCACTGCGAGATCGGAGTGCAGAAACGGGAGTTCGGGTGCGCCGCCTTCTCGCCGGGGCGGCCGCCCTCCGGGCCGTTCTCGGGGCTCCAGGAACGTCCCTTCCAGTCCGTGAGGTGCTCCGGGGGCTGCTTGGTCTTCCCCTCCCACCACACGTCACCGTCGTCGGTCAGCGCGACGTTGGTGAAGATCGAGTGCCCGCCCTCGATGGCTGCCATGGCGTTGGGGTTGGTGTCGGTGCTCGTGCCGGGGGCCACGCCGAACAGCCCGGTCTCCGGGTTGACGGCGTAGAGCCTGCCGTCCTCGCCGAACCGCATCCACGCGATGTCGTCGCCGAGGGTCTCCACCTTCCAGCCCGGCAGGGTGGGCTCCAGCATCGCCAGGTTCGTCTTGCCGCAGGCCGACGGGAAGGCCGCGCACAGGTGGTAGGACTTCCCCTCCGGCGAGGTGATCTTGAGGATCAACATGTGCTCGGCCAGCCAGCCCTCGTCGCGCCCCATCACGGAGGCGATCCGAAGCGCGTAGCACTTCTTGCCCAGCAGGGAGTTGCCGCCGTAGCCGGAACCGTAGCTCCAGATGGTCCGCTCCTCGGGGAAGTGGACGATGTACTTGATGTCGTTGCAGGGCCACGGGACATCCTTGACCCCGGGGGGAAGGGGCATTCCGACGGAGTGCAACGCGGGCACGAAGTCCGCGTCCATGCGCTCCATGGCCTCCATCACGTCGGTGCCCATCCGGGTCATGATCTTCATGGAGATCGCCACGTAGGCGGAGTCGGTGATCTCGATGCCGAACTTCGGGGATGGGGAGTCGACGTGTCCCATGCAGAAGGGAATGACGTACATGGTGCGCCCCACCATGCAGCCGTTGTACAGCTTGGTCAGGATGGTCTTCATCTGCCTGGGGTCCATCCAGTTGTTGGTGGGCCCGGCGTCGTTCTCGTCGACGGAGCAGATGAAGGTGGAGTCCTCGACGCGGGCCACGTCGTCGGGATCGGTGCGGGCGTAGACGGATCCCGGCTGTTTGTCAGGGTTCAGCCGCACGAGGGTGCCTGCGTCCACGAGTTTTTCCACGAGACGCTCGTACTCCTCGTCGGAGCCGTCGAGGAAATGGATCGCGCTTGGATTGGTCAGGGCCGCGACCTCCTCCACCCAATCGATGACACGGGAGAGTTTCGGAACGCGCCCCGTGACGGGGATGGTGGTGGTCAAACCGTTCTCGGTGAGGTGGGACATGTGGCTCCTTCCAGTCAGCACTTCAGCGGGCGACCGGACGGTGGCGAGAAGTCTTCGGGTGACGATCCCGCTCCGTCCATCTCCGAGCCTAGTGCCCGAAACCTCAAAAGTGATCGTTGGGGGGAAACGCCTGCGATTCGGACCGTGTCGAGAAGCCTCTCAAGTTGTGCACAGGTAAGTTGAGCGTGGTAGACTCAACTTTGTAATTGACGCTATGGAGGACTGGTGAACACTGAGAAACTGACCACCAAGAGTCGCGACGCCGTGACCGCGGCGGTGCGGCAGGCTCTTACCGCGGGCAACCCGTCCGCAGAGCCCGTGCACCTGCTGCACGGTCTCCTGCTCACCCCCGACAACACCGTCGGGCATCTTCTGGCCGCCGTCGGCGCAGATCCGGCCGCCATCGACGCCCGGGCCACCGAGGACATCGCAAAGCAGCCGTCCAGCACCGGCAGTTCCGTGACCCAGCCGACGATCTCGGGCGCCCTGGCGCGCGTCCTGGCCACGGCCGAGACCCTGGCCGAGCAGCTCGGGGATCAGTTCGTCGCCACCGAACACCTGTTGATAGGCCTCGCCTCCGTCGAATCCCAGGCGCGAACCATCCTGACCCGCGCCGGGGCGACCGCCGAGAAATTGACCAAGGCGTTCGAGGAGGCCCGCGGCGGCAAGCGCGTCACCTCCGCGGAATCCGAGGGCGGCGAGTCGGCCCTTGACAAGTACTCCATAGACCTGACCGAGCGCGCCCGCTCCGGCAAGCTCGACCCCGTGATCGGGCGTGACCAGGAGATCCGCCGCGTCGTCCAGGTGCTGGCGCGCCGCACCAAGAACAACCCGGTCCTGATCGGCGAACCCGGGGTCGGCAAGACCGCCGTCGTCGAGGGCCTCGCCATGCGCCTGGTGGAGGGCGACGTCCCCGACTCCCTGAAGGGGCGCCGCCTGGTCTCCCTCGACCTCACCTCGATGGTGGCCGGGGCCAAGTACCGCGGCGACTTCGAGGAGCGCCTGAAGGCGGTCCTGGGCGAGATCAAGGAATCCGAGGGGCAGATCATCACCTTCATCGACGAGCTGCACACCGTCGTCGGGGCCGGCTCCACCGGGGACGGCGGGATGGACGCGGGCAACATGCTCAAACCCATGCTCGCCCGCGGTGAGCTGCGGATGATCGGCGCCACCACGCTCGACGAGTACCGGGAACGGATCGAGAAGGATCCCGCCCTGGAACGCCGTTTCCAGCAGGTCTACGTCGGCGAACCCTCCGTGGAGGACGCAATCGCCATCCTGCGCGGGCTGCGGGAGCGCTATGAGGCACACCACAAGGTGCGCATCACCGACTCCGCGCTGGTGGCTGCCGCCGCCCTGTCGGATCGCTACATCACCAGCCGGAAGCTGCCTGACAAGGCCATTGACCTGGTGGACGAGGCCGCCTCGCGGCTGCGGATGGAGATCGACTCCAGCCCGGAGGAGATCGACATGCTGCGCCGCGACGTGGACCGCATGCTGATGCAGGAGCTGCACCTGAAGAACGAGGAGGACGCAGCATCCCGCGAGCGTCTCGCCGCGCTGCGGTCCGAACTCGCCGACGCCCAGGAGAAGCTGCGCGGTCTCGAGGCCCGGTGGGAACAGGAGAAGTCCGGACTGAACCGCGTCGGCGACCTCAAGGAAAAGATCGATGCTCTGCGCGTGGAAGCCGACAAGGCTCAGCGCGCCGGCGACCTTGGGCGTGCCTCGCAGTTGCTGTACGGGGAGATCCCCGTCATCGAGCAGCAACTCATCGATGCGGAGAAAACCGACGCGGACGCCTCCCGCATGGTCTCCGACGAGGTTTCCGAGACCGACATCGCCGAGGTCGTCGCGGCCTGGACGGGGATCCCTGTCGGACGGATGCTGCAGGGTGAGTCCGAGAAGCTGCTGCACATGGAGGAACGGCTCGGCGAGCGGCTCATAGGCCAGCGCGAGGCCGTCAAGGCCGTCTCTGACGCGGTGCGGCGTTCCCGCGCCGGGATCTCCGACCCGAACCGGCCCACCGGATCGTTCCTGTTCCTCGGCCCCACCGGTGTCGGAAAGACCGAACTGGCCAAGTCGCTGGCCGACTTCCTGTTCGACGACGAGACCGCCATGGTGCGCATCGACATGAGCGAGTACTCCGAGAAGCACTCGGTTGCCCGTCTGGTCGGCGCCCCTCCCGGGTACGTCGGCTACGAGGAGGGCGGCCAGCTCACCGAGGCCGTGCGCAGGCGTCCCTACTCCGTGATCCTGCTCGACGAGGTGGAGAAGGCCCACCCGGATCTGTTCAACATCCTGTTGCAGGTCCTCGACGACGGCCGCCTCACCGACGGCCAGGGCCGCACGGTCGACTTCCGCAACACCATCCTCATCCTTACCAGCAATCTCGGGTCGCAGTACTTGGCCGATCCGCTGCTGAGCGACGGGGAGAAGAAGGAACAGGTGATGGGGGTGGTGCGTTCCGCGTTCCGTCCCGAGTTCCTGAACCGGCTGGACGACATCGTCATGTTCGAGCCGCTCACCCGAGAGGACCTGCGCAGGATCGTCGCGATCCAGCTCGAACGGCTGGGTCGGCGCCTGGCCTCTCGCAGGATCACCGTCGAGGTCACCGACGCCGCGGCCGACTGGCTGGGTGAGGCCGGTTTCGACCCGGTCTACGGTGCCCGGCCGCTGCGCCGCCTGGTGCAGACCACCGTCGAGGACCAGCTCGCCCGCGGGCTGCTGTCCGGGCAGATCCACGACGGCGATGCGGTCCGCTTCGACCGGATCGACGACGGCATCGCCCTGGTTTGAGGACACCGGTGCCCGGGGAGCTGAAGAGCTCCCCGGGCGTTTCACCCTCTCAGGGGTCGAAGACCGGGGGCACGAGCTGCCCCGTGCAGCTGCCATCCGGTCTCAACAGCCATCCCATCGACTTGTGGCTGCGCATGTGCACGACGGTTTCGTCAGGGGCCAGGCCGGGGATGGCGGAGGCTATAGAGGATTCGAGGGCGGCCATGGAACCGATGTGGTTGACGCGGAAGTTGACGCGCAGGTTGTTGCTCCCCGTGATCCAGAAGCAGGATCGCAACGAAGGCTGTTCCTTCAGCAGCTCGATGACCCGGTTCTTGTAGTTGAAGGCGACCGTCGTCAACCAGGTGCACTCCAGCAGCCAGCCCGCCAGCTCGGGGGCCGCGTCGCACCGCATGATGATGTGCTGGTTCGCCAGAAGCCGTCGCATCCGGCGGTGCACCGTGCTGGTCGGCATGTCGAGTTCCTGGGACAGCGACGCGACGCTGGCCCTGCCGTCGCGGGCCAGGGCCTGGGCCAGAGCCAGGTCGGCGGCATCGAATCCTGCCTGCGACCTGTCGGGTGTGCGCTGAGGGAGAGCCTGGTTGATCTGGCGCTGGGTGAGGATGTTCGCCCGCCAGGATTCCGCCCCGACGATGACGTTGGTCACCAGCGAGCTGCGGGTCCCGTACACCCCCTCGATTCCCCCGATCCAGTCGATGATCAAGGTGGTCAGCGTCACCATGTCGGGGGCCATGATGGTCAACAGGATGTCGCGCCGTCCCGTGGCCTCGTCGACGCTCGTGATCAGCGGATGTGCGCACATCTGCTTGGTGGCGGAGGCCAGGGACTCGGTTCGACAGTCGACCTCGACCACCGCGGTGAACCGCTGTTCCAGGTTCGGGTGGGTACAGATCCAGGCCAGTCCCTTCTCCACCAGATGATTCCAGCGATTCGCCACCGTCGTCGGTGACAGCTGGAGGATCTCACCCGCCTTCGACCAGGAGATGCGGGGATCAATCTGCAGCAGATTGACCAACTGGAGATCCGTCTCGTCCTTCACAGGCCTCTCCCGTATGGGAAGTTCTGTGTTTCGGGATGTTGACGATGGGAAGATCTCAAATTGTCCGCCTTTGTTGCAATCGAATCCGGTGTTCTCGGGTTGATCTCCTGTCGCCGCGGATACCGTGAAGGAGCAATGGTCAGCGGCGACACCTTCACGATGGTGAACCGACGGGCATCTACGTGGATGCCGGTCGGGCAAGGGGCCCAGGACATGGCGAACATAGTAACCACCGGGTCGAAAGGAGAATGCGGCGGTGGCGGGGCCAGTCCTTGGTTCTCCGGAGAAGGGGTGTGCTCGTTCCGGGGCCCCGGAACACCGGTACGCCGCGTCCCAGCTGAGGCGGAACAACAACTCGAGGGAGAGAAGTGAGCAAGAATCAGCGAATCCGAGTGGCCCAGTGGGGTCTTGGGGCGATGGGCCAGGGCGTTGCCAAGGTGATCCTGGCCAAGGATGGCCTGGAACTGATCGGCGCATTCGACATCAGTCCTGAACTCGTGGGCAAGGACGTCGGCGAGGTGCTCGGCGTGGGCCCGGCTGGCGTGAAGGTCAGCAACGACCCGGCCAGCATCCTCGACCCGGAGAAGGTGGACGTCGTCACCATCGCCACCACGTCCTGGGTCAAGAAACAGCTTCCCGATCTGAAGGCCATCATCTCCGCGGGTATCAACGTGGTCAGCATCGCCGAGGAGATGGCCGCTCCCGAGGCGCAGAACCCCGAGGAGGCGGCCGAACTGGATGCGCTGGCCAAGGAACACGGCGTCTCCGCCATAGGCGTGGGCGTCAACCCGGGTTTTGTGCTCGACCATCTCGTCGTGGTGCTGACCGCCGGCAGCCAGGAGGTCACCAGCATCGAGGCCAGCCGCGTCAACGACCTGAGCCCCTACGGGCAGACCGTGTTGTCCACCCAGGGCGTGGGAACCACCCCTGAGGAGTTCAAGGCCGGGGTCGCCGACGGTTCCATCGTCGGGCACGTCGGTTTCCCCGAGTCCGTCCGCCTGATCAGCGACGCCCTCGGGCTCGGCGTCGACCGGGTGGAACAGACACTCGAACCGATCATCGCGAAGGTGCCGCGCCAGGCCAGGGACCGGGTCATCGAGCCCGGGAAGGTCGCGGGCTGCAACCACATCGCCGTCGGGTATCGCGGTGACGAGGAGATCATCAAGCTCATCCACCCGCAGCAGGTGGATCCCGGCGCCGAGGGAGTCGACACCGGCGACTACATCACCATCCACGGCGTGCCCGAGATCAGCATGTCCACCGGCCCCGAGATCGCGGGCGGCAAGGCCACCGCGGGCATCGCGGTGAACACCATTCCCCGCATCTTCGCCGCCACCCCGGGTCTCAAGCGGATCATCGACCTGCCGTCGCCGACGGCGCTGATGGGTCCCGAGGCCTACGAGCGCCGGTGACCTGACCCGAGATTGGAGCGATGCAGTGAGTGCAACGAAGGTGGCCCCCGAGGGGGCATGGGTGGAGATCCAGCAGGTCGTGCTGACCCCCGGGGAACGCGCGGAGGGAGTGCCGGCGGACACGGCCGCCACCCCGCTGCTGCAATGGGTCGACGGCTTCCTCACCGCGCCCGCGGCGCTCGGCGAGGAGGTGACCATCCGCACCATCATCGGGCGGACCCACACCGGGGTGCTGAGCCGGATCAATCCCGGATACTCCCACAGCTTCGGTGAGACCGTGGACGAGATCCTCACGATCGGGACGGAGTACGAGTCATGAGCAACTCATACAAGGACGTGATGGCCCGCAGGAACGAGATCATGCGTTCCGCCCTGGGGTTGGACTACGACGAGTTCAACATCAGCCCCATCGCCTTCGACTACGAGGCGATGATGGCGGCCACCGGCTACTCCCTCGACGATGTGGCTGAAATCCAGCGGGCCACCAAGGTCGGCAGGACCCCGCTGCACGAACTGCATCGCCTCACCGAGGCGGTGCGGGCCATCGCCGGCCCCGGCAAGGGGGCCAGGATCCTCGTCAAGGACGAGGCCGCGAACGCATCCGGAAGCTTCAAGGCGCGCCGCGCCTCCCTCAGCGCCCACGAGGCCCGCAAGAAGGGTTTCAAGGGCATGGTCACCGCGACGAGCGGGAACTACGGGGCGGCCGTCGCCTCGCAGGCCGCCCAGCAGGGACTCAAGTGCATCGTGATCCAGGAGGTCTACGACTCCGAGCACGTCGGGCAACCCGAGATCGTCGAGAAGTCTCGGGCCTGCGAGGCCTACGGGGCCGAGGTGGTCAAACTGACGGTCGGCCCGGAGCTGTTCTACGTGCTGCTGCGCACCCTGGAGGAGACCGGCTACTTCAACGCCAGCCTCTACACCCCCTACGGAATCGCGGGGGTGGAGACGCTCGGCGCCGAGATCGGCCGCGAGGTGCAGGAACGCTACGGACGCCAGCCCGACGTGGTCGCGGTCACGCACGCCGGCGGCGGCAACCTGACGGGCACGGCCCGTGGCCTGCGCAAGGTGGGCTGCGACCAGACCCAGGTGGTGGCGGTTTCCGTTGACCTCACCGGCTTGCACATGGCATCCGACAAGGACTTCAACAACAAGTCCTTCACCACGGGCCACACCGGTTTCGGGGTGCCGTTCGCCACCTGGCCCGACCGGGTGGATGTGCCGCGCAACGCGGCCCGCGCCCTGCGGTACATGGACGGCTACCACCTGGTCACCCAGGGCGAGGTCTTCTACATGACCGAGCTGCTGACGAAACTGGAGGGCTTGGAACGCGGCCCGGCCGGCAACACCAGCCTGACGGCGGCCGTCGCTCTTGCCATGCAGATGGACCGCGACCAGATCATCGTCGTCCAGGAAACCGAGTACACCGGAGCGGGCAAGCACCACAACAGCCAGCTGTCGTTCGCGAAGAGCCGGGGCATCGAGGTGCGCAGGGGCGACCCGGCGGACAACGTCCCCGGCAAGGCGATCGTCATCCCGGAGCGGCTCGACCAGGTCGCGGGCAAACCCTTGGATCTCGCAAGGCTGCGCGGCAGCTACATCAGGCACGCCGCCAAGGTGCTGCCCCCCGAGCGGTGGAGCAGCGAGGACGTCGAATTCCTGGCCGCCGACGCCAACACCACCGAAGAACACGTGCGATCACTCGTCCCCGGGGCCGCGGGCGGCGAGTGAACAGGAAGGACGATGATGAACACCGAGGAACAGGAGCGGATCGACCGCTTCGAGAAATTGCGTTCCGAACTGGCGGGCATGGACGACGAGACTCTCAAGGCCAGGTTCTGGGAGCTGTGCCACCAGGTGATGGAGCCGGTGGTGGAGCTGGCGCGCACCCACACCACGCCGTCGATCGAACGGTCGGTGCTGCTGCGCATGGGCATCGACTCGGTCACCACGCACGCCGTGGTCGAGAACGTGCTGAACGCCGGGCTGCTGGGCAAGGGAGCGGGGCACGTGGTGCTGCGCCTGTCCAGGCGCGACGGAATTGACATCCGGGCGGCCGCCGCCGCCATCGCCGACGATCCGGCCGTGATGGCCGGGCTCTTCGAGGAGAAGTGAGCGTGACCGACAAGCTGGATCCGAACACCAAGATCAACGTGGAGGAGATCCTCGAGGGTCTGGAGAACTACCATCCGCCGCGCAAGGGCTGGACCTGGCGCACCGTGCCCGAGGGCGGTGTCGACATGGCGGGATTCCACTTCAGGGACATGTCGGAGCCGCTGAAGAACAGCGTCCCGATGCCCACCGCGAAGTACTTCGAGGGCATCGACCCGCAGCCGGCCCCGGTGGTGACCTCCGAGATCGCCTCCGGGCATTTCGAGGACGACATCCGCCGCATGCGGATGGCGGCCTGGAACGGCGCCGACCACATCATGGTGATCCGCACCACCGGGCAGAGCCACATCGACGGCCTGATGGAGGGAACCCCCGAGGGCATCGGTGGTGTGCCGATCACCCGCAAGCAGCTGCGCGCCAGCCGCAAGGCCTGCGACCTGATCGAAGACGAGGTGGGCCGCCCGATCAACTTCCACAGCTACGTCTCCGGCGTGGCGGGCCCCGAGGTCGCGGTGCTGTTCGCGGAGGAGGGTGTCAACGGTGCCCACCAGGACCCGCAGTACAACGTGCTCTACCGCAACATCAACGCCTACCGCAGCTACGTCGACGCGGGTGAGGCCAAGAAGGTCATGACCGGGGCCCGGATCTTCCAGATCGACGGCGCCCACAACGCCAACGCCACCGCCCGCCAGGGCTGGAAGGTGATGCCCGAGCTCATGGTCCAGCACGGCCTGAACTCCGCCTTCTCCGTCATGGTCGGGATGCCCAAGGACCTCATCGGGCTCTCGACGGTGCCGCCGAGCGCCCCGCCGACCCCGAAGCTGTGGTTCGACCTGCCCTACGCGGTCGCGCTGCGCGACTTCTTCTCCGAGTACAAGATGCGCGCCCAGCAGAACACCCGCTACATCGAGTCCGACATCAACGAGGCGATCCGCCTGCACGTGATCGACACGATGATCTCCATGCTCACCAGCGCAGACATCCAGAGCACCATCACCCCCGACGAGGGACGCAACCTGCCCTGGCACTACAACTCGGTGCGTGGCGTGCAAACCGTCAAGCAGACCTGGGCGGCCCTGGACGGCATCAAGGAACTGCTTACCCTCAACCGGGAGGGCCCGCTGGGCGGGATGGTGCGCGACCTCAAGGAACGCGCGATCGGCTTCCTCGCCGAGATGCTGCACGCGGGCGGCTACTTCGCGGCCGTGGAGCAGGGCTTCTTCGTCGACTCCGCCGAATTCCCGGAACGCAACCATGATGGCATCGCCCGCGACGGGGACGGTGGTATCTCGGTGGGCACCGTGATCGAACGCGACCCCGACTACCTGGCGCCGGTGTGCGACCACTTCGGCAACAACAACCTGCCCGACGGGGTGGGCAAGGCCTGTGACCTGATCGACGGTTGCACCCTCTGCGATCCGGAGAAGATCGTCTACATCGACGAACTCGACCCGGAGGACAGTGCCCACAAACGGCTCGAACGGACCCGCGAGTACCGCTCCGGGAACCTGCTGCGGCCCGAGGCCGAATGGGCCGGTGACGGTGTGGCCCTGGTGGAGCTGATGATCCCCGAACGGGCCGAGATCGCCGTCGAGGCGGCCCTCGAGATGGCCAAGCGCATGGGGCTGAGCGACCCCGAGGTCGTCAACCTCCAGGTGCTGCAGCCCGCCGAGGGATGCTTCGTCGAGGTGAAGGGGCATGTCGGTTTCGATGTCGACAAGACCGAGCTGACCATCCCGGAGAAGATCGAGCTGCTTCCCGAGGAGGAGTTGCGCCAGTTCGTCAGCGACCACGAGATCACCGTCGTGGCCGGCACCGTCGGTGAGGACGAGCACAGCGTCGGCATGCGCGAGATCCTCGACATCAAGCACGGTGGCCTCGAGAAGTATGGTGTGAAGTACCACTACCTCGGGACCTCGGTTCCCGTCGAGAAGATGGTGGATGCGGCCATCGAGTCGGGCTCGGACGCGATCCTGATCTCCACGGTCATCAGCCACAACGAGGTTCACCGCACGATGATGAAGAAACTTGCCGAGCTGACCAAGGAACGCGGCATCCGCGACGAGAAGGTGCTGATCGCCGGCGGCACGCAGGTAAGCCGCGACATGGCCGCCGAGACCGGCCTGGATGCCACCTTCGGCCGCGGCACCAAGGGCATCGACGTGCTCGATGCGATCGTGCGCACCATGCGTGGCCGCGAACAGGAAAAGGTCGGGTGAGGTGAGCGATGCGGGTCGTCACCACCCTTGAGATCGGGTCCACCATCACGAAGGCGAACGCCTTCTCGCTGGAGGACGGAAGGTTCCGGCACATCGGCCAGGGGTTCGCCCCGACCTCCGTCGCCCAGGGGGACGTGAAGATCGGCGTCGACGCGGCGATCGACGAGATGCGGAAGACCTCCGGCATCGAGATCGACACGACGCAGGTCTTCGTCAACAGCTCCGCCGCGGGCGGGCTGAAGATGAGCGTCCACGGACTCACCCAGGGGATGACGGCCCGCGCCGCCCGGGAAGCGGCCCTCGGTGCGGGGGCGATCGTCGGACTGACCACGGTCGGGGCGATCGATTCCTGGGACGTGGAGGATCTCGTCGAGGCGAACCCCAACATCGTCCTGCTCGCCGGGGGAGTGGACTACGGCGAGAAACGAATCGTGGTGGACAATGCTCGGATGATCGCGGAATCCGGGCTGAAAGCTCCGGTGATCTACGCCGGGAACATTGCCGTGCGGCGCCGGGTGCAGGACGTCTTCGCCCGCAACGACGTGGAGTTGATGTGCGCCGACAACGTCTTTCCCGACGTGGACGTGCTCCAGATCGAGCCGGTGCGCAAACTGATCCACGAGGTCTTCAACCAGCACATCGTCAAGGCCCCGGGGATGGCCAAGCTGACGGAGCTCTCCGGATTCGAGATCCTGCCCACCCCCGGTGCGGTGCTGTTGGCCGCCGAGATCTTCGCGGACACCCTCGGCGACGCCTTGGTGATCGACGTCGGCGGCGCGACCACCGATATCCACAGCGTCACCGACGGCTCGGCCGAGTGGACCAGCCACAGCATCGACCCCGAACCCCGGGCCAAGCGCACCGTCGAGGGTGACCTCGGCGTCTTCGTCAACGCCCGCCAGGTGGCGGCGATGTCGGGCGAGACCGGCGACGAGGAGCGGCTCGAGTACCTGCGGGCCATTCCCTCCGACGAGAAGGAGGAGGACGTCACCCGCTGGCTGGCCGCCCGCGCCGTCGAGGTCGGGATCCGCAGGCACGTCGGATCCGTCAGCGATCTGTTCACCCCAACGGGCAAGAAACAGATCGTCCGCGGCAAGGACCTGACCGCGATCCGCTGGATCATCGGCACCGGGGGCGCGTTGACCAGGATTCCCGGCGGGGACGAGATCCTCGGGCGGATCCGCCTCGGCGCGGGCGCCCGGCTGCTGCCACCACCCGAGGCGCGCATCCTGATCGACCGCGACTACCGGTTCTCCGCGTTGGGAACCCTGGCGCAGGTCTACCGCGACGAGGTCGCCGCGACCTTCCGGGACTGGGTGGCCGGCGAGGTGGGGGAACTGCCCGAACCAATCGAAGACGAAACCCCGGAAGGATGAACGTGGAAACCCCGAGACTGGAGATCCACATCGACCGGATCGCCCACAACGCCTCCGCCGTGATCTTCCAGTGCGGTGCGCAGGGAATCCGGGTGGCGGCGGTCACCAAGGTCATGCAGGCCCATCCCGCGCTGCTGCGGGCGCTGGAGGGGTCGGGTTGTGTGATGCTGGCCGATTCGCGGATCGACAACCTGAAACGGATAGCGGAGGCGGGTCTGGACCTGCCGACCATGCTGCTGCGGGCCCCGACCCCCGGCAACGCAGCGGAGGCCGTGCGCTGGGCCGATCACACCCTCATCTCCTCGCACGAGACCGCGGAGGCGCTCTCGAACGCCGCAGGAATGGCCGGGGTGCGCCACAAGGTCGTGATGATGGTTGATGTCGGTGACCTGCGGGAGGGCGTGTGGCCGGACCGGGCTGTCGAGGAGGTGAGCCGGATCGCCCGGCTGCCCCACCTCGAGGTGGTGGGTCTGGGAACCAACCTCGCCTGCTTCGGAGGGGTGATTCCCACCCGCGAGAAGATGGAGATGCTCGTCACTATCAGGGACGAGTGCCGCACCGCCACCGGGCATCCGCTGGATCTGGTCTCCGGAGGGAACAGTGCGAACCTTCCGCTGCTGGCCAGCGGGGAAATGCCCGCAGGCATCAACAACCTGCGCATCGGCGAGGCGATCATCCTGGGTCGCAACGTCCTGGACCGTTCGCCCTGGCCCGGGACCCGGCAGGACACTGTGGAGCTGGTCGGTGGGATCATTGAGCTGCAACGCAAACCGTCGGTTCCGATCGGCCGGACCGGGCAGGATGCCTTCGGCAACACCACGCACTTCACCGACCGGGGGCTGAGGTTGCGCGCCATCTGCGACCTCGGCCGCCAGGACGCCGCCCCGGAGGCCATCGAGCCGGTGGATCCGGGCATCGAGGTGCTGGGTGCCAGCAGTGATCACCTGATCATCGACGTCACCGACGCCGAAACCCCGGTGAGGGTGGGTTCCGAGGTCAGGTTCCTGCCCAGCTACGGGGGCCTGCTGTCCGCCAGCACCTCCCCCCACGTCCGGAAAATGGCCACCGGAAGACCGTGAACAGAATCGCCGCCCGGGACCGGTTCTGCCCGGGCGGTTGACGAGACCTCAACACAGAACGAAGGAGTTCCCAGATGAGTAACCCCCCGAATGATGCGCCCAACGACGTAGTGGTCGAGGGCGATGTCAACGAGGACGGGCAGGGGCTGCAGCGCGGCCTGAGCAACCGTCACCTGCAGCTGATGGCTCTGGGCGGCGCCATCGGCACCGGTATGTTCATGGGGTCCAGCAAGACCATTCATGCAGCGGGCCCCTCCAGCATGCTGGTCTACGCCGTGGTCGGTTTCTTCCTGTACTTCATGATGCGGGCCATGGGCGAGATGCTCCTGTCGAACCTGAAGTACAAATCTTTCCGTGACATAGCCGAGGACATTCTCGGGCCGGCGGGCGGATTCATTGCCGGATGGACCTACTGGTTCGGGTGGATCGTGGCAGCCATGGGGGACCTGTCGGCGATCACCAAGTATGCCCGGTACTGGTGGGGAGATGATTTTCCACCCATCATCCCGGCCACCGTGCTGGTGGTGGTGCTGTTCGTCCTGAACGTGGTGGCGGTCAAGTACTTCGGTGAGGCGGAGTTCTGGTTCGCCCTGATCAAACTGGTCGCGGTCGGTGCGCTCCTCCTCGTCGCCGCCAGCCTGCTCTTCTCCGGTTTCGTCACGCAACACGGGCCTGTGGCCGTCGAGAACCTGTGGAACAACGGAGGCTTCTTCCCGAACGGTTTTGAGGGTTTCCTCGCCGGTTTCCAGATCGCCTTCTTCGCTTTCGTAGGCCTCGAGGTGGTCGGCACCGCAGCGGCCGAGACCCACAACCCTGAGCGCAACCTGCCCAAGGCCATCAACGCCATCCCCGTGCGGCTCGCCCTGTTCTACGTGCTGGCCCTGGCCGCCATCTGTGTGGTCATTCCCTGGGAAGCCGTTGATCCGGGCAACAGTCCCTTCACCGCGCTGTTCGATCTGGCCGGTTTCGGGGCAGCCGCGTCGGTGATGAACTTCGTTCTGCTGACAGCCGCGGCCTCCTCCGACAACTCGGGTCTCTTCTCCACCTCCCGCATGATGTACGGGCTGGCGGAGGACGGGCAGGCACCGGAAGTCCTCGGAAGGCTGTCCAAGCGCAAGGTTCCCCAGAATGCCCTCATTTGCTCCTGCCTGTTGCTGCTGAGCGGCGTGATATTCCAGTACATGCCGAAGGGGGAGGATGGACAGGACAGCGTCGGCGCGGCATTCGATCTGGTGACCACGGCCGCATCTGTTTTGTTCCTGTTCATCTGGGCGCTGATCGTCGTGTGCTACCTCGTCTACCGGAAGAAGCATCCCGAATTGCATGCCAGGTCCACCTACAAGATGCCCGGCGGTGTCTTCACGGCCTGGATGGTGCTCATCTTCTTCGCGGTCAGTGTGTACATTCTCTGCTTGGAGGAAGGCGAGCAGAGGACGGCCGTGATCATCACCCCGATCTGGTTCGTCATCATCATCTTCTGCTACTTCTTCCACAGGGCCCGTCGCCGGAGGACGGCTCCGCTAGGAAGGCGGTGATTCCCTGAATCACGCGTGAGGGGGGCGGGTCCCGGTCAGGACCCGCCCCCCCTCATCGTGTCCCGGTCAGGGTGCGTGCAACTCGCCCAGGACCTCGTTGAGGGCCTCCGTGGTGGAGGGATGGGTCCAGATGCCGTTGCGCAGTGCGGTCGCGGTGATTTTGTTGCGCATGGCCAGGGCGACCAGGTTGATCACCTCCTGCGCGTCGACGCTGAAGATCGTGGCCCCGAGCACTTCGTCGGTTTCCGGGTCGGCCAGCACCTTGATCAGGCCGTGGGTCTCACCCAGTGTTTTCGGGCGCGGCATCGCCGCGATGTTCGCGACCGGTTTGGAGGCCACCAGGTAGGACACCCCCTGCTCGGTGGCCTCGCGTTCGCTGAGCCCGACCTGCGCCAGCGGGGGAGTGATGAAGGTGGTCGTCGGGATCGCTTTCCTGTCCGCCCGGGAACGCCTCGAGTTTCCGGCGAGCTGATCCTTGACGATCCGGTAGTCGTCGAGGGAGACGTAGGTGAACTGCGGACCCCCGTTGACGTCACCCACCGCCCACACGCCCTCGGCGCTGGTACGCAGGTGGTCGTCGACGACGATGAAGCCGCGGTCGTCGGTGGCGATCCCGGCGGCGGGCAGGTCCAGGGCCGCGGTCTCGGGTGTGCGCCCGACCGCAACCAGCACAGCATCCGTGTCGAAGGAACCGGCCCCGGAGATCACCCGCCTGCCGTCGTCCTCGATCGCCGAGACGGGGGCGTTTGTGACGATCTCGATGCCGCGGTCGGTGAGGGTGGTCACCACCGCCTCGCGCACGTCGTCGTCGAGGCGGGGCAGGAAAACGGGGCCGCGTTCCAGGATCCGTACCGCCGAGCCGAAGGCGGCGAACATGCTGGCGAACTCCAGGCCGATGAACCCGCCCCCGACGATCGTCAGGGTCTGCGGAACCTTGCCATCGGCGATGTGCTGGATGGTGGTGGAGTCGTAAACGAATTTCCCGTCGATGCCCGGGATCCCGGGCATCAGCGGGGAGGTACCGGTGTTGATGACCACAGCCCCGGCGGTGATGTCGAGGGTCTCCTCCCCGGCCTGGACCCGCACTCTGCGGGGGCCGGTGAACCGGGCCTCGCCGTGCACGAGGGTGACGGTCTCCAAGCTGGAGAGCATCGCCTTGTTGGCGGCCCGGAGCCTGTCGATGAGGGCGTCCCGGGATGCGATGGCCTGCTTCAGATACTCGTCCGGTTCCCGGTCGCCGCGTCGCTCCGCGAGATTGACCAAGGTCTTGGTCGGGACACATGCCACGTTGATGCAGGTGCCACCGATCATGGTGTCGTCGCGTTCCACCAGCACCACGCGCCTGCCAGAGGATGCGAGGTCCCGGGCCAGTGTCTTGCCGGCCTTTCCCCAGCCGATCACCAGGAGGTCGGCCTCCAGAATCAGGGGCTTGGTTGAATCTTCCATGTAATCACTGTATGAGATTTTCCCGGATCTCAGCCGGTGACGAGCCAGGCATCCGAGCGTTCCCGCCACCACAGGGTCGCGGCCCGGGCCCCCATGAAACCGACGGCGAACGCCAGCCACAGCCAGACCAGGCCCGGCACACCCCCGGGGGCGAACCGGGCCACGGCCAGTGCCAGCGGCGCGTACACGGCCAGGGTGATCAGGCTGGCGCGGGCCAGGTAGGGGCCGTCCCCGGCGCCGATCAGGACCCCGTCGAACAGGGTCACCCAGGACGCGATCACCAGCGTGCAACCGATCACCACCAGCACCGCCGCCACCGCGTCACGCACCCCCGGATCCGGGGTGAACAGCGCGGCCAGGGGGTTTCTGACGAGCAAGGTCACGATCCCGAGCAGAAGGCCGGCGCAGAGCGACCACCCGGTCATGCGGCGTGACAGCGCCCGGGCCTCATCGGGCCTGGAGGCCCCGAGGGCCTGCCCGATGAGGGTCTGCCCGGCGATCGCCAGGGCGTCCAACACGTACTGCAGGAAACTCCAGATCGTGAACCCGACCTGATGCGCCGCCAGGGCCACGGCACCCGAACGGGCCGCCGTCCAGGTGGTCAGCAGCAGGGCGGCGCGCAGCGCCAGGGTGCGGATCAGCAACGGAACACCGACCAACAGGCTGGTCCGCATCCCCGCCAGCCGGGGACGTTGCTCCGCCCCCATCTTGGCCGCGCCGCGGGCCACGATCCCGGCCGCCGTCAACCCCATGAGCGTTTCGGCGAACGCGGTGGCGGCCCCCGAACCCGCGATCCCCATGCCGAGGCCGAAGACCAGGACGACGTCCCCGACCAGGTTCAGGACCGCGGCGCCGATCGCCAGGACCATGGGGGTGCGGCCGTCCGCCATTCCACGCAGCGTCCCCGTCGCCGCCAGCACCAGGAACATTCCGGGCAGTCCCGGAAGCGACCAGCGGAGGTAGGCCACGGCCTGTTCGTGGACCGCTCCGCCGGCGCCGAGCCAAGCGGCCAGCTGCGGTGCGAATCCCCAGGAAACCACACCGATCACCGCGCCGAGGACCAGGGCCAGCCACATGGCCTGAACACCGGATTCCGCCGCGTCCTTCTCCCGATTCGCTCCCACCAGGCGCGCCACGGTAGCGGTGGAACCGTAGGCGAGGAATACGAACACCCCGACCAGCGCCAGGGTCAGCGTCGAACCCACCCCCAACCCGGCCAGGGGATCCGTGCCCAGCTGTCCGACGATCGCGGTGTCGGCCATGACGAACAGGGGCTGGGCGACCAGCGCCGCGAAGGCGGGCAGGGCCAGCTCCAGGATCCGGCGATTCAGGGAATGCGACACCCAGTGATCCTAGGCCCTGTTGTGCCACCCGGCAGGTCAGCCATCATGGTGGTTCTGGTCACGCCGTTCTTTGTCGTTGGCCGGCCCAGCGATAGGCTGAAACTGTTGCTAGGACTTCATGACACCGCCGTCAGGAACAGCCGTCCATGAAGGGAACACCGGATGCCAGCTGGGTCCATTCCTGGCTGGTCAGGGGATCCCCCAGGCGGGAACACAGGTCGGCGGCAGCCGCCGTGGCATTGCCCGGCCAGGCCGCGGCCGTGTTGTCGGAGAGGGCCAGCAGGAGTTGGTCATCGACCAGGTCGGCTCCCACGATCGAGGCTGTGGGGTGTTTGATGCGCAGACTCAGCGCAGGGGTTTCTTCCGCCCGTTCCCAGACCCACAGGTCCCCCTCGACGCTGGTGGCCAACAGGTGGTTTCCGTCCAGGCTGAATCTCAGCCGCTCCAAGGAGGCGTGGGCGTCGAAGACCTGGGCCGTGGCATGCGGTTTGGTCGGATCGTTCAGATCAATGATCGACACCCCGCCGTTCAAAGCGCCTACTGCCAGAAGACCCGAGGGGGAAAAGTCGAAGGCGCTGGGAACCACCTGGTCGGGCAGCCCCGCCTCCGCCAGGGGTTCCGGGCCGGAATCGGTGACGGCCGCCACCAAGTAGCCTGTGCCGTCGGCGCTCATCGCGGCCACGAGTGTGCCATCGGAATTGAAGGCCAGTCCACCCGGCCAGGCGTGGAGGGTTCCGGTGGGTTCCCACCCCGCTTCTCTTCGCTGGTAGATGTCGTAGCCGACCTGACTCCTGTGCCCAATGGCCAGTCGCCTGCCGTCGGGGGAGAGCACCAGGTCCACTACCGTGGTGGTTTCGTCGATGACCTGTTCTGTCTCGTATCCGCTGCCGGCCAACCGGAGCAGCACCACCTTGCCATCGCGCGACTGCGTCGCCAGGGTGCTGCCGGTGACATCGGAGGTCACGTGGGGCAGGTATCCATCCCCGCCGGGGCTGGTGGGCACCGTCAGTTCCGGGGAACCAGGGACGGTGGAGTTCAGGACACGCGGCCCATCCGCGGTCGTGATGATGGTTTTTCCGCCCATCCGCCTGATGTCGTGGATCTTGACGCCGTTCGTGCGCAGCAGGGTGGGCAGCGGCGGCCACAGGGAGAGGGTCCCCTCCGCGGTTCCGGTCAGGAGTCCGGCGGAACCCCGGGAGATGCTCGTCACGACGCTGCGTAGGGGAAGTCGCTCGGTGACCTCGCCCGTTCTGTCAGCGATCACGACCTCACCCTGGGAACCGCCCAGTGCCACCTGGTCGCCCAGATGCCTGACTGCGTGCACTCCCGATTTCATGAGGAACTCCTGGCTGGTGCGCAGCGCGGTGCCGGAGACCTCGAGCAGCAGGGCCTTCGAAGCGCTGCTGCCCGCCAGGATCTCCTTGCCGTCCTCCGAGACGTCCAAGGACATCACCTGCCCGGGCACCTGGAAATCCGGCAGGGCGGTTCCCGTCGAGTCGAACAGGGCGAGCCGGTCGCGGGAGGCGCTCGCCACGACGAGATCGGGTGTCGCGGCGAGCGCCGTCACCGCGACACCCTCGCCAGTCGGCAGAGGGGCACGCACCTCGGGGCGCTCCGGGTTCGCGAGGTCGATGCGCTGCACCTCACCGTGGAGATTCCCGATCAGGGCCACCGTTCCTTGCCAGGCGGCACTGTAGGAGGTGACCCCCGCGGACGCCCACTCACCCAATTTGCGGGCGGAGGTCGTCAGGTCCCAGACCGATGCCGTCCTCTGCCCTGCGACTATCACGAGGTACCGCCCATCGCGCAGGACCGGTCGCATCGCGAACAGCTGCCCGCCGTCGGTCTCGACGAGATCGGGTTCCGATTTCAGGTTCCCGTCGCGCCAGACGGCGAGGTTGCCCTGGCTGTCGCCCCGCAGAATCATGTCGCTTCCCGGCGCGACGGCCACCGCGGTGTTTCCCGCAATGCCGTTGATCCGCAGCGATGCCGTTCCCCCGGCGGATTCGATGACGGAGGAACGGGTACGGGGATTCTCCTCCAACCGGTGGGCGGCGACGGCGAGCTGCGCGGCCTCGTTCGGATCGGTGTTGCGGATCTGGTCCGAGACCAGGGCCAGCTGCTGGGCCCGGGCGGCGCGGGTTGCGGTGTGGGCCTGCTGGGCCAGGCCCGCAGAGTGTATGCCCAGGAAGGCCGCCACGACCGCCAGCACGACGGCGATCGTCGCGACCCCCAGCGCCGTACGCCGTTGCCTGCGTGTGTGTTTCAGGCGGGTTTCCTGTTCCTCCTCACGGGAGCGACCCAAGGCCAGTGAAGCGTTGATGAACTCGTGCTCGCTCCTTGAGAGCACCAAGGCGTCCTCGGCCTTCACCCAGGACTGCCACATCTCCGCCTCCACGGGCATCAACCCCTCCGGTGCCCGACCGCCCTCGTCCCAGAGTTTCGTCGCCATGTGGATGCGCCGACCCACCAGCAGCGTCGCCTCCTCCTGCTCCACCCAACCGCGCAGTCGGTGCCAGCGGGTCAGGAGGGCCTCGTGGGTGATGGTCAGGTGGTCCTCGCTACGGGTCAGGAGACGGGACGCGATGAAGGCTTCCGCCACCGGGACCATCTGCGGCGACAACGAGCTGAAGGGAATCGAGCGCCGGAGTAACCGGTTCGCGTCCACGACCACCAGCGACAACATCAGGCGTCTGACCATTGGGCGATCCTGCGCCGGTAGATCCTGCCAGACGGTCTCGGCCTCGTCGTTGAGCGAGGTCCACAGGCCACCCGAGGCCAGGTAGTCGGAGGTGGTGAGGGTCTCCCCCGAAGCGGCGTTCCAACAACGTTTCAAGGTGTTTGACAGCAACGGCAGCACGATACCGGGGTCGGGATAACCGTACTGGTGCAGGTCGCGGATCAGCACATGGGTCAGCTCGGTGGAGACCGCACGGCCGTGGTGACGGGCCGGAACCTCGATGATCTGCCGGTACTCAGCGGTGGTGAGAGGGCCCACGAGGACTGGGGAGGCCAGGAACGGGGCGAGGCGTTCCTGGCGGAGCACACTCCCCACCGCGTTCGCATTCAGCCCGATCACGCAGGTCACGTGCTCGGGCAGCCGACACAGGATGTCCACGAGCCTACCGGTCTCGGCGGTGTTGAGCTGCTGGATTTCCTCGAACTGGTCGACGACCAGCAGGGTCGCGTCCGAGGGTGTTTTCCAGCTCAGCAGGTCACGCACCGTCGACTGGACGGGGACCAGGTGGGACAGTGGGCCGTCGGCTGCCGTGCCGCGACCGATCAGCCCGGCGGCCAGGAGGGAGGATTTGCCTGTCCCTGATGCCCCGACGACCATCACGATCCGGGGAGGCCGGGTCCGGGAGCAGGCCTCCAGGAGTTCCTCCAAGGAGCGTTCTCGGCCGAAGAAAAGACCGGACTCCGCGGTCGTGTAGGGGCGCAGGCCGACATAGGGGGACTCCGCGACGATGCTGGAGCGGCGCATCCGGCCCAGGGCCTCCGCCCAGGCCGTTTCATTCTGCACCGTGACGAGCTGCAGGGCACGCAACAGGGTCATGAACTGTGGCATCAGCGAAGGAGTCGGCAGATGTCTACCCTCGAGCCATCCCTGAGCGGTCGAGGCGGGTACCTCGGCTATCGCTGCGGCGCGCCTGATGGACAGCCCGATCCTGCTTCGGGCGGCCGCCATCTGCTGGGTCAGGGCATCGCGGCTGAGTGGAGGGAGCATATGGACTACCCTAAAGGGTGTCATCTAAAAGGAGGACCATGTGCACGGATCATGCTCTTCAGATGAACTGACGTGGGCGTGAGAATAAAAAGCAAATGGGTCTGACTACGGGATATGCTTGGGTGAGGTACTCTCGTACAGGTCCGTACACCCTGTGGTTTGGAGACAGGCCCGGGTGACCCCCTAATGTTCCAGTCAGTCCGGGCACGTACCGGAAGGTTAATGGGTGGGGGGTGCCTGGGCTGACGACTTGACGGGGAGAACGTAGGAAGAGGGATGCATGGCCTTGGTCACGCGCAGACGCGTCGAGACCGCTCTGGTTGGTCTTGTTGCGCTCTCACTCGGAATCCTCGCGCTGATTCACCGGGGGGTTCCGGCCGCCGACGTCGAACTGAACGACGGAGGCGTCTGGGTGACCAATCAGGCCAAACGGCTGATGGGGCACCTCAATCATGAATCCCAGACCATAGACGGTGCACTCCGTCCTCCCAGTAGTTCCTTCGACGTCACCCAGTCGGCAGGCAACGTGCTGGTGCGCAGTTCGGACACCGTCCAGCCCGTGGACGTGGCCTCCCTCACCTTCCTGGGCGAGGCCGGGGTGTCAGGTGTATTGACGGCGCACGGCGGCAACGAGGTTCTCTTCGCGGATCAGGGCGAGGGACGGGTCTGGGCCACCGACAGCCGGGGGGCGGCCAGCTTCAGTCTCACCGCGGATCCGCTCTTGAAAGATTTGGACACGCCCAGGATCACCGTCGGCACCGACGGCACCGGGTATGTGTTGACTGCTGACGGACAGCTCTACACCGTCACCGGAGCAGGATCCGAGGCGGTGACCCGGGACCAGGGGAGAAAACTGGAGGGAAGGCTCTCGGACTCCGCCCAGTTGACGGTGGTGGGCGGCAGGATGGTGGTGTTGGACGGCACCACCTTGACCGTCGACGGACACCCTGTGACGGATGATGGCTTCGCGGGCGGGATTCTGCAGCAACCGTCGGGACCTTCCGGGACCGTCGTTGTCGCCACCTCGTCAGAGCTGCTCAAGGTGGACATCTCCTCGGGGAAGGTGGCCCGGGAGAGCATCCCGAACGGCAAGCCAACTGCGCCCGTACAGCTGGAGGGATGCACCTATGCATTGTGGGTGGAATCTGGCTACTACGTCCGCGACTGTGGGGGAGAGGATTACGAACGGGCTCAGTATCCCGCGCTCGCCGCCGCCAAACAGCCGGTCTTCCGTACCAACCGGAAGGTGATCGTCATAAACGACGAGGTCACGGGTGACGTTTTCCTGCCCTTGAAACAGATGGCCAAGGTGAACAACTGGGAGCAGGTCGAGTCCCAGCTGGTGGATGACAAGCAGGACAAGAAATCCGAGGAGACCGACAAGTCCCAGACCCAGGAGTTCTCCGAGGAACAGCACCCGCCGCAGGCCGTTGACGACGAACTGGGGGCGCGACCAGGGACCGCCACGGTACTTCCCGTCCTGAGCAACGACATCGACCTCGACGGTGACGTGTTGACCGCGATAATCCGTGACGTCCCCGCCGGGGTGAGGATCTCCCCGGCCAAGGAAGGTCGTGCGCTCCGCATCGAGGTGGCCGCGGATGCCAAGGGACCGATCACCTTCACCTATCAGGCCTTCGACGGTGTGGACGTCTCGAACGTCGCCACCGTCACGGTCACCATCCGCGCCGAGAACGAGAACTCCGCCCCCCACAAGATTCGTGACAGCCAGGTCGACCTCAGCGAACGGGCCTCCTCGGGATACTCGGTGCTCGCGGACTGGGTGGATCCTGATGGCGATCCCATCTATCTTCAACAGGCCGCCGTCGAGGACGACAGCCTGGAGATGACATGGCGTCCCGACGGGTATGTCTCCGTGAAGGACCTGGGCCGGGGAGGCCCGGGACGGCGTTCGGTGAACCTGACCGTCTCCGACGGCAGGGACGCGACCTCCGGGGAGCTGACGGCCCAGGTGTCGCCGGGTTCCACGAATTCCCCACCCGTGGCTAACAACGACCACTACGTGGCAACCGTCGGGCACGCCATCACCCTCGATCCACGCAGCAATGACACGGATCCCGATTCCGATGCCCTGAAACTCGTGGAGGTGTCCGCAGCTCCCGATGGGGTGGAACTCAAACCCGACTATCAGACGGGGACGATCCGGTTCACAGCTTCGAAGGCTGGCAACTACACATTGTTCTACGGAATCACGGACGGTCCCAACAACGCGAAAGGGCGCATCCGGGTCGACGTGATCGATCCGAACTCTTCGGGACTCCAACCGGTGCCCGAGAATGATCTCGGACTGCTGCCCGCGAACGGTTCCCTGACGATCGATGCACTTGACAACGACTTCGATCCGGCGGGCGGGGTGTTGGCGGTCCAAGGGGTGTCGCAGACCGGGGCGCCCGGACTGAGCATCGAGGTGATCAAGCACTCACAGCTCCGGATCACAGCCCCGGCGGGGATCGATTCGCCGCAGAGCTTCACCTACACCGTCAGCAACGGGCACGCCTCAGCGACGGCAAAGGTGCTGGTGATCCCGAAAGAACCTCCAGCCACGGTGCAGTCTCCCGTCGCGGTTCCCGACACCTCGGTGGTGCGGGTCGGCGACCTGGTCACGGTGCCGGTGCTCAGCAACGACTACTCTCCGGCGGATCTGGACGTCTCGCTATCATCGGAACTCGACGTGCGTTCCGATCCGGCATTGGGCGAATTCTTCGTCTCAGACGGCGCGATCCGGTTCCGCGCAGGCGACGAGGCCGGTACGGCGGAGGCCATCTACACCGTCCACGACTCGCAGGGCAACCCGGCATCGACGACGGTGACCGTCAACATCCGGGCCAAGGACGAACACAACGAACAACCTGCGCCCAAACAGATCGACTCCAGGACATTCGCCGGCTCCTCCGTGCGGATACCGGTTTCCCTGGACGGCATAGACCCCGACGGTGACTCGGTCACCCTGGGCGGGCTCGGGAGCCAGGTGCCGAAACTCGGGGCCGTGAAGGTCGAGGGGAATTACCTCGTCTACGACGCATCGAAAGGAGCATCCGGTACCGACACCTTCACCTACCGGGTGCTCGACCGGTTCGGCGCCGAGGGGGAGGGCGTGATCCGTGTCGGCGTCGTACCGCCCCCGGCTGCCAATCAGGCCCCCGTGGCGGTGGCCGACGAGGTCGCGGCGAGACCGTCCACCAGGTTGGAGATCCCCGCCCTGACCAACGACATCGACCCCGACGGGGACCAGTTGCAGCTCGTGAAGGGTTCCGCGACCGCCACCGATGGCAGCTGGGATCCGAAGGCGCAGACCAGAGGACAGCGGATCGTCGTGGTCACCCCTGCCCAGGAGGGCACCTATAACCTGTATTACACGATCACCGATGGTGGTGGTGTCTCGGACCGGGGGGTCGTCACGGTCCGGGTCGCCTCGGACGTGCCTCCGAAGGCTCCCGTCGCCAATGACGACGTGGTTCCCACATCCGCGATCGTGGGAGTGGACCAGGTCGAGGTGCCAGTGCTGGAGAACGACTCCGACCCTGATGGTGTGGTCTCCGATCTGAAGGTCACCGCCGAGTCCTCGGCCACGGTCAAGGGTGGTACGGTCACGGTACCCCTCGCCGACGACCGGCAGATCGTGCTCTACACCATCACCGACTCCGACGGATTGTCGTCGCGCGCTGCCATCGTAGTGCCCGGGCGCGAGGCCATTCCCCCCGCGATCAACACGGGTAGGGGGCAGGCGCGCGTCAAGGCAGGGGAGCCGTTGACGATCCGGTTCACCGACTGGGTGGTGACAAGGCCCGGGCGTGAGGCGCGCCTGACCAGCGTCGACTCGGTGGTGGCAGGACCCGGGGGCAACCCTGAGGTGGGCAACAACGGCGTTCGGGTGATTGATGACCAGACCATCGAGTTCACCCCCGCCGGCAACTTCTCGGGACAGACCACGGTGGCCTTCGAGGTCACCGACGGCGAATCCATGAACGACCCGGCAGCGCTCAAGAGCAAACTCAGCCTTAGCATCATCGTCGAGGGCGACGGCCAGCAACCACCGGAGCTGAGACCAACCCAGCTCGATGTGGCCCCCGACGAGGCGCCCCAGCAGATCTCGCTGAGCAGCATGGTCTCGGATCCGAACCCGGGCGACAACGACACCATGGCCTACTCCTTGGTGAGCACCGACGGACCAGTGCAGGCCAGCGTTTCCGGGCAGGAACTCAGCGTGTCTGTGCCCAAGGGCACCCCGGTGGGCTCCACGGGCTCCGTGATCGTCAAGGTCCACGACGGCTCCACCGAACCGGTCAACATGACCATTCCGGTCACCGTGATCGCCTCCACCCGGCCTCCCATGTCGGTCTCTGAAATCGTTGAACGTGACGGGCGGGTCGGCAACACCACCTCCTTCGACCTGACCAGGTGGGTCACCAACCCGTTCGCGGACACGGGAGGGGAGATCACCTTGGTCGGCAGCCCGCAGGTCCGCGGATCGGCCACGGTCACCAACGAGGGCAACGTCATAAAGGTCACCCCCACGGACTCCGGGACCGGCGCCGACAACGTCGATGATGTCCTGGTCACCTTCAGGGTCGCCGACGCCACCAAGGATCCCTCCAGGGAACGCACGGGAGTGATCCGCGTCGTCGTGAAGGACGTTCCCAGGGCACCCACGGCCGTGACTGCGCAGTACGCAGGTTCCCAGACCGCCCGTGTTTCGTGGACCCACAGCGGGTGGCGTGGCGCCACTCCGAAGGGGTTCACCGTCTTCTGGCAGGGGGGCAGCAAGAACTGCGGTCTCCAGACCACCTGTGACATCTCGGGCCTGGCGAACAATGGCCGTTACACCTTCACCGTCAAGGCGGATGTGACGGAGGGCGACCTGAACTCCCGTAGTGCCCTTTCCGAGCCGAGTAACGAAATCCTGGTGGACGCATTGCCGTCGAAACCCTCCGCCCCCACCGCTGCCTTCGGGGACCAGCAGATCGCCCTGACTTGGGATCCCGCCACGGTCCCGGGGGGCGGGTCGCCCGTCACGCGGTACACCGTCACGATGTACCCGGGCGGTCAGAAACAGGAGACCACCGCCACCAGCCTCACATGGACGGGCCTGACGAACGGGCAGGCCTACACCTTCACGGTCACTGCCCACAATCGGCTCACCGATGAGAACAGCCAACTCGCCCCGCCGACCAGCGATGAGTCGCGGCCCGAGACACCGGCCGGTGCGCCGTCGAACCAAGGTGCTCCCACCGTGACCATGGACAGCAGTTCGAGTTCGGTGAAGCCCAGGGCAAACATCAAGTGGTCCCCGCCCGGCAACCCGAACGGGGACTCGAACTTCCGTTACGTGGTGACCGATGCGAACGGGAAGGAAGTGTGCCCGGAACAGCAGGACACCAGCTGCACCACCCCGATGGATCCCTCCACCGAGACCATCACTTTCTCGGTGCGCTCCACAAACAAATCGGGCAAGTGGTCCGCGACCTCGCCGGCTTCCAACGCCGTGCGCGCCTTCCAACCGCCGGGTGCGCCGAGCGGGTTCTCCTTGAGGCCGACCGGCAAGGGGTCGGAGGTGGAGTTCAGCTTCGGCGCGGCCTCCGGGAACGGGGTCAGGGCGGATGAGATCACCTACCGGTGGAGTGCTGGCGGCTATTCCGGCACGGTGAAACCCGGCAGTACGGTGGTCAGCAGCCCCGCCTTCCAGGTGGGGCAGGCGGTGACGGTGCGGTTGGTGGCCGTGGCGAACGTGCTGGGCCAGACATCGGAGGGGGACACGGTGACCGCCACCGTGACGGCCTACGGGCCGCCTCAGGCGCCCGTGGTGAACAGCGAGGCCGGGGTGGATCACGTGACTCTGCGCTGGCAGGTGCCCGGCTCCAGCAACGGCGCCCGGGTCAAGCAGGTCGAGATCGCCAGCACGGTGAATGCCGAAGGTAGGAACCCCAGCACCGAGACGTGGACGACCACCGATCTCTCCGGGTCCGTGGACAAGGGGAACGACCGCAAGCAGAATGTCTGCGTGAAGGCGAGAACACAGAACGAGCACGGCGACTGGAGCGATTACTCCGCCGAGTCCTGCGCCTCGACCTGGGGGGACACCAAGGCGACCCTGTCCAAGGGCGATTCGGTCGAGTGCCCGGACGGAGGGGGACGGGGATGCAATGCCTTCAAGGTGACGTTGCAGAACTGGAAGCCCGGGGAACGCGTCAAGTGTGAGCTGCCCAACCCTGCCGATGAGGAAGACGTGGCCAAGGTTAAGGTGGGGCCGGTTGACGCCAGCGGAAACGCGAGTAGGCAGTTCTCGGACTGGGTGTTCCCGGAGAACTACAACGTCCCCTCAGAGGGATTCGACATCACTGCCCGGTGCAGGTGAATGTCCCGACCGGAAACGAAGGTGATTGACCCAAGATGACCATGAACCCGGAACAGGCCGCATTTTTCGCGGACACCTTCGCGCGGCTGACCGACAACGTCGGGCAGGCGCTGCTCGGCAAGGCCCCGGTGATCCGCCTTGCGCTGACCTGCATGCTGGCCGAGGGTCATCTGCTTCTCGAAGATGCGCCAGGTACCGGAAAAACCGCTCTGGCAAGGGCTATCGCCGCTTCGGTTCACGGCAGTCACAACCGGATCCAGTTCACTCCGGATCTGCTTCCCTCCGACATCACCGGTATCACCATGTACGACCAGGCCACCTCGCGCTGGACCTTCCACCACGGACCCATCTTCAGTTCAATCGTGCTGGCCGATGAGATCAACCGCGCATCGCCGAAAACCCAGTCGGCGTTGCTGGAGGTGATGGAGGAGTCGCAGGTCACGGTGGACGGCCAGCGTTACCCGACGGAGCGCCCGTTCATGGTCATCGCAACGCAGAACCCCGTGGAACAGGCAGGCACCTACCGGCTGCCTGAGGCGCAGCTCGACCGCTTCCTCATGAAGACGTCCGTCGGCTATCCCGACACGGAGGCAGCCATCCATGTGCTCGCCGGATCCTCCCAACCCGACCGCTCGAAACGGCTCAACCCCGTGCTCGCCCAGCAGGCAGTGGCAGAGATGATCGAGTCCGTCAAGGACAACTATGTCGACAGCTCGGTGCTGCACTACGCGCAGTGGCTGGTGGAGGCCACCCGGGAGGATGAGGACACCTCGATGGGGGTTTCCACCCGCGGCGCGATCGCCATGATTCGGGCGGCGCGGGTGTGGGCGGCCGCCCACGGCCGCAACTATGTCCTGCCCGACGACGTGAAGGAGCTGGCGGCCCCGGTGTGGACGCACCGGCTGATCATGTCGCCCGAGGCAGAGTTCGCTGGTGTTAGACCGACTGACGTTATCGCCCGGGTGCTCGCCTCCGTGGAGGCCCCCACGAATCGGATGAACGCCTGAGACCTGTGCCAGAACCCGTTTCCCCCGCAGCTGTTCCCCAAAGGCCCGGTTTGTTCCGGGCCCTGCGGCGCGTCCCGAAGCTCCGCCTCGTGGCATCCGTCACCACACTGGGATGGGCCCTGATACTTGGGATCGTGGTGACCGGGATCCCGGGTTGGTGGTTCGGTTGGTTGGAGTTCCGGGCCCTCTCCGTCATGTGCGTGGTGGTGATGGTCGTAGCGGTCCTATCAGTGCTGGGGAAGCGGGAACACGAGGTGGTGTTCGAACTGCAACGTCCCAGGGTTCAGGTGGGTGACGAGGCCAGGGGCAACGTGCAGGTTCGTTCGGCGCCGGGTAGATCTTCCGGTTCGGCCACTCTCGAGTTTCCCGTGAACGGGGAGGTCGCCTCTTTTCGGGTGCCGGCCCTGGGCCCCGGCCAGGTCCACGAGGAACCCTTCGCGATTCCCGCTCGGCGTCGCGGAGTGATCTCGTTGGGGCCGGTGCGATCCGCCATGACGGATCCGCTCGCCGCCGTGAGCCGCAAGAAGTTGCTCTCAGACGTGAGCGACTTGTTCGTCCATCCGCGCGTGGTGCTGCTGGAGGCCGGCGCAATCGGTTTCCTCAGGGATATCGAGGGAATAGCGACGCAGAACCTTTCCTCCTCGGACGTTTCCTTCCACACGCTTCGGGAATACGTCCCGGGTGATGACCGCCGTTCCGTGCACTGGCGCACGACTGCCCGGACGGGAAAGCTGATGGTTAGGCAGTTCGAGGAGACCATGCGGGCCCATCTGCTGATCATGCTGTCCACCGTCCCTGATGACTACGCCTCCCCGGACGATTTCGAGCTAGCCGTTTCCGTGGCGGGTTCCCTGGGGGTTTCCGCGCTGCGGGAGGAGAAACAGGTCACCCTCTGCACGTCGAAGGGCGAGGTTCCCTTCCCGAACGCGATGGGGCTGCTGGATCGGCTTTCCGGGGTGGAGCTGGGGGAGAAGGGACACGACCTGCGTGGGCTGGCGGTCAAGCACGGTTCCATGCCGGGAATCTCCGTGGCGGCCTTCGTCACGGGGAACCCCAGCGCGGCGGTGCTGCGATCAGCTCAGCTCGCCCTGCCTCCGGGGGTGTTCCCCTTCGCGGTCAGGTGTCTGGGCGGTGAGGAACTGGCCAGACGCAGGGTGGGGGATCTGGTGGTCCTGGACATTCCGCAACTGGACGATCTGCGCCCCGCGACGGGGAGCCTGGCATGAGAGGCGAAGGCGTCTTCTCCCTGCCCCGGATCGCAGGGGCGTGGTTGCTGCTGCTGCCCGGGGTGGTGGCCTTCCAGCCGGTCTTCGGCGGGACCCCCGGATATCTGCCGGCGCTGGTCGGGATCACGGCGGGTGCCGTCGTTCCCCTGCTGGCCGCTCGCTTCCGGTGGAGTGCGGCAATGTGGTTCGCCGCGATCCTCGGGTTCTACCTGCTCCTGGGGGGACCGCTGGCGCTTCCGGAAACCACGATCAACGGTTTCGTTCCCAGCCTCACCACCCTCGCCCGGCTGATGCAGCTCACCTATCAGGGCTGGTACGACATCCTGACGGTTGCCATTCCCGCGGGAGACCTCTCCGGTCCCCAGGCGGCGCCCTTGCTCGGCGGGCTCCTGTTCGCCGCCGCGCTGGTCGGGGTGATCAGGTTCACGCGGGCCGTGGTGTGGCCGATGCTGTTGCCGACGGCCTGGTTGGCCCTGGGGATCGCCTTCGGTGTCCGGCAGGCACCGACATCCCTGTGGCTGGGGGCGGCACTCGGGGCCGGTCTACTCCTGTGGACCACGGCCCACAGGATCAGCCGCTTGGGGGCGGCGAACGCGGAGTTTCTTGTGCGCCAGCCCCGGGGCCTGTCCCGTCGCACCTGGCAGGGGCTCTCGGCGATGCTGGTGATCGCTCTCGCGTCCGGGACCGCGCTCGGGGTGAACGTGGTAACCGGCAATGACGTCCACCGGCAGGTGCTGCGCGATTACGTGGCTCCTCCCCTGAATCTCCAGGAATATCCGAGCCCGTTGACCAGGTACCGGTTGTACGAGCTCAACCAGAAGAACGACGTACTTTTCCAGGTTTCCGGGATGCCTGCCGGCGGGAGGCTCCGGCTGGCCGTGATGGACGAGTGGAACGGTGTGGTGTTCAACGTCTCCCAGAACACCGGGGAGTACCTGCGGGTGGGGCGGGAACTGCCATGGCAGCCGGAGGTGGCCACCCAGGTCTCGGAGATCACGGCGCAGGCCTACGATGACGTCTGGGTTCCGAGTTTCGGGGAACCGTCCCGGCTCGATTTTGCGGGGGAACAGGCCACCAGGCAGGCGCGCGGACTGTACTTCAACCGCAACACCAGGCAGTTGCTCACCACGGCCCGGATCGGCGACGGCAGCATGCTGCGAGTGACCGGTGTGGTGATCCTCCCATTCGGGGAATCTCAGCGGGAGGGTCTCAAAGGTGTCCGTGGCGGGGTGGCCCCCCTGGCGCGGGTGGACCGGGTGCCGGAGGTGCTGGTCAAGAACGCCACGGATTGGACCCGGGGGGCGGCCAGCGCTTACGACCAGCTGTCTATGATCGAGCAGAAACTTCGGACGGAGGGTTTCTACTCGGACGGATCCGACAACCGCTCCAGGGCGGGGCACACCGCTGAGCGGTTGGCCTACATGTTCAACCAGGAACAATGGGTTGGCGACGACGAACAGTATGCTGCTTCCATGGCTCTGATGGCCACGCAGCTGGGCATCCCGACCCGGGTCGTCATGGGTTTCTATCCCGCTGCCGATGCTGATGTCGGCAACGGCTGGCAGGTGCGCGGAACCGAGGCCCACGTGTGGGTCGAGGCCTTCCTGGAGGGCGTCGGCTGGGTCAATTTCGATCCCACCCCGGAGCGCAACCGGGTGCCGAATTCCGAGAATCCCCAGCCCAAACCGAAGCCGAAACCCCGCGTCGATCCACCTCCGCCCCCCCGGGATCAGGTCGAGGACGAGACAGTTGTCGCCGATCAGCAGGAGGTGGAGTTCGACGATCCGAAGGATCAGCCCTCGGACTGGGTGCAGGTCGCCGTCGTGGTCGCCGTCAGCGTCGGTGGGATCCTGCTCCTGCTGTCCCCGCTGATCGTGATCGCCATCCTCAAAGGGAGGCGAGCAGCCAGACGTCGGAAGAAGGGGGAGATCGCGGACCAGGTGGCCGGGGCATGGGACGAGGTGGTGGACCGCGCCAGGGACCTGGGGTTCGTCGCCGTCAGGAACCACACGCGCAGGGAATCCGCCGACGATCTCCAGGAGGGCTACCCGGATCTGCCCATCAGGTCCATGGCGGATCGGGTGGACGCATCCGTTTTCGGGCCGGGGGAACCCGAAACTGAGGTTCGGGACTCGGTCTGGAAACAGGGGGGGAAGCTCAGGAGTTCACTTATAGCCACGAAGCCTTGGTACGCTCGGCCCGCCGTCTTCTTCTCCCTCAAGTCGCTTCGACGGGTGGGGGTGGAAACGGAATGGCTTTCCCGGAAATCGCAGACGAGTGGCCGTGCTGGGAGGAACGAGGATTCCACCGGGGGACTGAAGAAATGAGGAGAGAATGATGCCTGGACAGTTCGGCGGCAACAAGGCCACGCCTGTCGGCGTCGGCCGCAGGGTGGTCGGACACCTGCTCTGGGTGGCAGGACTGCTGATTCCTTCCCTGCTCGCGGTCGGCGGGATCTTCCTCAACTCCGAGGAGATCGCCGGGCCACTGAGGCTGGGAGGGATGATCCTGGGGGGCGTGGTCCTCGTCTTCAGTGTTGCCGCGGCGCTCCTGTGGTCCACTTCCTTTGGAGGCAAACTCCTCGGTTACCGTTTCGTTGACAGCAACACCGACCAGCCGAAGGGCTCGATGATGCTGGCCAAGTTCTTGGTTCAGGTGATCTTCGAGTGCGTCACCCTGTTGCTGGGGGCCATCTCCTACTACTTCACCTACAGGGATGGCCAGCACTGGTTGGACAGGGCCTTCAACCTGGTGGCCGTCGATGCGAGGAAGGCTTCGCAGCCCATCCCGGTTCCCCAGGAGCCCGTCGTTGAGGAGGTTGCGGTGGGCAGGGCCGCGATGCCACAGCCCGTGGGGACGTGCGCGGCATCCCCATTCAGTGCCCCGGCCCAACGAATGCCCCCCGAGTCGGCGTTCGCGCCCCCCGCTTACGGTGGTCCCGCGACCCGGTTGACGCCCCCCGGGCAGCAGGTGAGGATGCCGCAACCCGTTGCGGTTGGCGCAGGTAGCGGCGGAGGGGAACCGGCGGTGTCCGAGATGCAACGGCCCTCGGAGTTCTCCACCTCTGAGACTCCAGATCCCGGGATCCGTCCCATCGGGGCTCCCGTCTACCCACCCACCGCGGATCCGGTTCCTCCCGAACCTGTGACGTCCGTGCTGGATCAGGTTTCCCCTGCGTCCGTGCCATCCCCGGTCCCCGAGGCTGATGCTGGCTGGTCAATACCCGCCCCGGCACGCGGCATGTCGGACGGGGTGCCTCCGACCGGACCGGATCCTGGAGCCGAGGTCGTCCCGACGCGCGCCGCGGAACCGGTGCATCCCCCGATCCCTTTCATCCCGCAACCCTTCCCGTCGCCATCCCCGTTCCCGCCGCCCTCGCCGGCGAGCCCGTCGCAGGCGTCCGTGTTCCAACCTCCGGTTGGTTCCTGGGCGGCAACCTCGGCCTCCCCGGTGTTTCCTCCCGTTTCGCCCGCCCGCGCCACGATGTCCAGCCCGGTGGAACCTCCAACGGCCAAACCGGTTTCGGCGGCCCGCGCCGCACGGACCCCGTCCCTGGTGCAGGACAAGACGGTTGCAGACGAGGAGCCGGTGAACCCCGAGGTGGTCCTGGACGACGGCCTGCGGATCAAGGTCGACGGCCCGCTGGTGCTGGGGCGCAACCCGCTCGCCCCCGACACCTATCCTGACGCGCGTTCGGTACAGGTCACTGACGAAACCATGAGACTGTCCAAGACCCACATGGTGTTGCGACCTGTCGGCGGTCGCGTTCAGGTGATCGACGTCGGGGCGACCAACGGCGTCTACATAGAGGTCGGCCGGGAGCGCACCCGGATCCCGATCCATGAACCCTGGCGACTCTCGGCGGGTGACCTGGTGCATTTCGGGGGGCGCACGCTGAGGCTGGTGTCGTGAGGAGATCCCGGATGACGATGCGGTTCGCCGCCGCGACTCATCCGGGTTCGATACGTCCCGGAAACGAGGACATCTGCCCAGCGGTACCTTCGGCTTCTTGAGCGGTTGGTGGGCGGGGCCGCATCCAAGGAGTGATGTCGGTATCCCGAGCACTCACGAGGTGGTATTCCGGTGCTAGTGGCTGATCTCGCCGGGACTGTGGCTCGCGAGATTGGCGAAGTGGATGACGTCGTGTCGCTTGACGAGGGGGCAGGGGAAACAGTCTCATGGATTCACGAGGACACCATTCCTGATCCGGAGGGCAATTGATGGCGTTCGATGGCGTGCTGCGATGGAGTGAGGGACGGTGGATCGCTGTCGCCTGGCAGGGTGGGTTCGCGTTGCTCTCTCCCAGCGTTGGGTTGCCCGTCGCGGAGCTGTTGTTCTCCAGATTGCGGGAAAAATCAGAACTCGGGGTATTCGTCAGGACCCTTTCGGAGAGCACCGGAGCGGGACTTCTGAAGCTGCCGCCGTTCGCCGCCGCCATCGCGGACGAAGGTCGATGGCATCTGGCGGTGCGTGGCGCCCTGACCGCGACGGTGATGAGTTCAGCCGGAAACGAACCGCTCCGTGGCGAGGGGGTCGCAACCTGGGCCGAGCGTGTGGTCTCCAGGGTGACGGCACTTCACATGGGGCGGGTCACGGAGCCGTCGAGCCCTTTGGTGGAGGGTGTCGTCCTGGCCGATGGCGTGGGATTCGGGGAATTGCCACAGGAATCCCGGGCCGTCGGTGAATCGGAGGAACCGGCCATCCCGGAGGAAGGCCCAGCGCTCGAGGAGAACGCGCCCGCGCCCAAACACGGCCCGGTGCCCCCCAGCGACGAGGAGTTGCTGATGGGCGACACCCTCTCCGATGCTTCGGAGGACAACAGGCCCCGCCGTCCCGAGACCACCGAGGTGGTTGCCCGGTTCTGCGAGGCGGGCCACCCGAATCCGAAGGAAAGGTCCCGTTGTTTCGTGTGCGGCGAGCCGGTGGAGGGAGAGCCGCGCGGTACCGAGCGCCCCCAGCTCGGTTGGCTCAAGGTGCCGCACATCGAACCCATCCCATTGCTCGAATCCATGATCATCGGCCGGCATCCCAGCGTGGATGCGCTCTCATTGCCGGAACCTCCGAAGCTGTTGGCGCTGCAGTACCGGCACGTTTCCGGTAACCACTTGGCGATTCTGCTGGACGGGTGGCGTGTTCTGGCCCTGGACCTGGCCAGCAGGAACGGCACCTGTGTGCGGCGCAGAGCCAAACCGCCCGTGCGCTTGCCCCAAAGGCCCATTACCCTGCTGCCTGGAGACGTGATCGACCTGGGTCACGACCTGCTTCTACATCTTGATCGGATTCCTTGATGGCACAGCGAACAACTCCTCCCGAAATACCGGGATTCACCTTCATCGAGTGGCTTGGTGGCGGTGGCTTCGCTGATGTCTTCCGTTACCGTGATTCGCTCGGGCGTGGGGTGGCCGTGAAGGTCCTGCACCAGACCGTCAACGAGGCCACCTTCAACGCGTTCGCCGCGGAGGCGGTGCTGATGGCCCGCTTGTCGGGTCACCCGAACATCGTCACCATTCACAGCTCGGGCCTGTCCGCCGACGGCCGGCCCTTCCTGGTGATGGAGGAGTGCTCCACGGCCCATCTGGGAATCCGGGTGGCGAACCGGGTCCTGGCAACCACCTTGGCAATGGAGTACACGGTACAGCTGGCGGGCGCCGTGGAAACCGTGCACCGGCAGGACATCCTCCATCGCGACATCAAACCCGCCAACATTCTCTTCACCGGTTTTCAGCGCCCGGCCCTGACCGATTTCGGAATCTCCGCCTCCCACGACTTCTCCGCGGCGGCGAACGCGCTGAGTCCGCTGTGGGCCCCCTCCGAGATGCACCCGGACTCGCCACTGGAGGCGGGACCATGGAGCGATGTGTTCTCCTTGGCCGCCACCACGTGGGCGATGCTGGTGGGGCGCAGCCCACTCGCGGTGCCGGGTGGTGACAACGAGCGGCACGCCCTGCGTGAACGGGCACGCTCCTTCGTGGCCCCCCGGACGGGTCGACCCGACGTGCCCGAGATGCTGGAACAGGTGCTGGGGACCGCGATGGCCGCACACCCGGCCCGGCGCTACAGCTCGGCTCTGGAGTTCGCGCGCGCGATCCAGGCCGTCCAGGCCTCCATGGGAGTGCCTGTGACGCCGGTGGACGTCCTGACCGAATCTGAGGACCACACCGCCTACGGCACCGAGCACCGGGAGCCGGGGAGTATCGATTCCGGCTGGCTGCTGGGGGACTCCGGATCGATGCTGACCGCCGGCTACACGATGGGCATGTCGTCATTGACGGGCGGCTACACCTTCCACGACACGATGAGCCCCGCATTCGATCCGACCCCTCCGGGGATGTCGACGGGGGCCCCGGGGCCAGGTGTGCTGCTGCGTGGGCATGGTTTCGCCCAGGCGGGGCTCCGGCACGTCGAGGGGCTTCCCGTGCCCGAGCCGAAGAGCCTGGAGGTGAACAAAACCGATGAGGCCGAGAAGGTGCGCAGGAAGAAGAAGAGGAAGCGCAGGCAGCTCGCCCTGCTGGTGACGGGGATCACGGTGATCGCCACCGCGGTGACCTTCGGGGTGTTGTGGTTCAACGGTGTGATCGGCCCCGGCGCCCAGGATTCCCAAGGGGGCAACGACCGGGGCACCAGGACGGTCCCGGCAGTGGTTGACGCGTCCGGCAGGGTGACCGGTCAGGAGATCAAGTTCACCTGGACCAATCCGGATCCGCAGCCCGCCGACTCCTACCTGGTGGAGGTGGTCGGCGCGCCCGAGTCCGAGGCCCGCCACAGCGTTGACGAACCCAGCATCATTCTTCCCTTGAAGGGGGAGCAGACCTGCGTGAAGATCCTGCTGCGGCGCGCCAAGGGGCAGGTTTCGGAGCCGGTGCAGACCTGCGTGCGTTCCTGACCTCCGGGTGGCACGACCCGTACCCGACCGGGGCGGGGCGCGGGTGGTTCCTCAACCGGGGACGTCCTGGAACGGGGTCAGGTCATCGCGCCGGCTGATGACCGCCAGTCCGATGATGCCCGCAGCGGCGGCGTGGAGCACACCGGCCAGGAGGAAGGGCCACCACGGTGGCAGCACGAGTGTGGCGATGAACGACCACATGGTGCAGTCCTGATCGTCCCGGCACAGGAGATCGGTGAACCACAGCAGCGG
>CALLVV010000002.1 GCA_938012815.1 uncultured Propionibacteriaceae bacterium | reverse complement strand
TCGTGTCCCTCGCGCAGCAGCCCCGCGGTGGGTTCCTCACCCGCCTCGAGACCACCTCCCGGTAGGGCCCAGACTCCCGGGGCCCCGGTGATCCGGGACAGAACAGTGCCCAACAGGCCCCGATCGGACAACACGACCCCGTAGGTCCCGATCCTTTGGTGAATCAGCGGCACCTCCCCGGCCCCCGGCTCCTCGTGCACCACCAGTCTTTCGGCGGGCGGGACGTCGGTGGGGGATGCGGGGTGAACCTCCAGGGTCACCATGACGTCGCCGTCGCGGTATTCTGCCTTCAACGGCCGGCCCGCCACCCAGCCGGCGCGGTGCAGAGCGGCGTCTGGGTGTTCCCCGTGGCCGAGCGGTAGCTCGATCACGGGGTCGTCGGTGAACAGACCAATCAAACGCACCTTGGCATCCTAAGGGTTTCATGGCTTTCGCAAGCCGATCGAGCTGGATCGTGCTGAAGGAGCGGTCCGGCGCGAAACCACTCCTGATGGTCGAGAAGCAGACCTGACCACGACTCCCTCCCGGGAACCCGCGGCACTGTTTCGACCCGACTTGTTCGTTGGCGTTCGCGGGGTGTTTCAGTCACCATCGACACGACTCGCCGGTCGTCTTCTCAGGCCGGGTCACGAAGCAGCTGCAGGGAGACCGTGGTCTTCGAGGAGTATTCCTTCAGCAGCGGGGACATGACTTATCGGGTTTCCCTACTCGCCTGGATGGCGGTGATCAGGACGGTGTTGACGATGTCCTCAACTAGGGCGCCGCGCGAGAGATCATTGACGGGCCGGTTGAGGCCCTGCAGCACCGGGCCGATTGCGAGGGCACCCGCGGTGCGCTGCACGGCTTTGTACCCGGTATTGCCGGCCGACAGGTCGGGAAAGATCAGCACGTTCGCGCGTCCCGCGACGGCGGATCCCGGTGCCTTGGAACGGGCGACCGTCTCGGCCACGGCCGCGTCGAACTGCAATGGACCGTCCGCGCACAGCCCCGGCGCCTTCTCGTGGAGGATGGTGGTGGCCTCCGTGACCAGGTCCACGTCCGGACCCGTGCCCGAAGTGCCCGTGGAGTAGGACAGCAGCGCGACCCTGGGATCGAGACCGAACTGCTCGGCCGTCACTGCCGAAGCGATGGCGATGTCCGCGAGCTGTGGGGCCGTCGGGTTCGGGTTCACCGCGCAGTCGCCGAAGGCCAGCACCCGGTCGGGCAGGCACATGAAGAACACCGACGAGACCAGTGACACCCCGGGGTTGGTCCTGATGACCTCGAAGGCGGGGCGGATCGTGTGGGCGGTGGTGTTGACCGCGCCCGAGACCATGCCGTCGGCCAGGCCGTCGCGCACCATCATCGTCCCGAAGTACGAGACGTCCGCGACCCGGTCGTGGGCCTGCTCCCGGGTGATTCCCTTCGTCGCGCGCAGCTCGGCGTACTCGTCGGCGAACCGTTCCCGCAGGGGATCGTTCGTGGGGTCGACGATGTCCGCGCCGGAGATGTCGACGCCCTCCGATGCGGCCACCCGTCGCACGGCCCCGGGATCGCCCAGCAGGATCAACCGGGCGCCTCCTGTGCGCAGTACATCCGCGGCGGCTCGCACGATGCGCGGCTCGGTGCCTTCCGGCAGCACGATGCGCTGGTTCACGGCACGGGCCTCGTCCAGCAGCCTGCGCTGAAACAGTAGCGGGGTGACGGGACGGGCTTCCCGGACCTGTCGCGCATGCGCCAGCACGGCACCCCCGTTCGGGGAAGCGCCGAGCTGCACCAGGGGAACGGTGGGTACGAAACGACTCCAGGTGCGCGTGACGGACTCCGGAATCACCTCGCCGGAGACCAGGACTGCCGCAGGGAGCGGGAACCGTCCGGAGGCCAGGCCGACGATCAGTCCGATCAGGATGTCGATGCGCCCGACGGGCACCACCGGGCAGGTGTCCCCGGTCAGGCGTTTCAGCACGTCGCCTGCGCTTTCCCCGGGGGAAATGGTGATGTGCGTCGGATCGGTGACGTGGTTGCTGAACGACCCGCTGAGCAAACGGTAGGACGATGCCCCGCCGGAGTCTCCGGCCCAGCTGCCATCGACGAGCCGCACGCCGACCACCGTGGCGTGGAGGTCGGTGGCCGCTGCCGTGGCGACCTGCTCCAGGGAACCGTCATTGCCGTCGCTCACCAGGACCAGGCCGGCTCCCAGCTCCGTGGCCAACCGGGCCTGAAGCGTGAACGCCACCGGGTGAAGTGCCTCCGGCAGCTGCGCGGAGGTCACCACAACATCCCCGCTGACCTTCTCCACCGCCTCCACAGCAGCCGCCAGGACACGGTCGGGATCCGTGGCCACGGTGACGGGGTCGGCGGCGAAGAGCGGGCCAAGGTTCACGTGGACGGCCCGGTTCTCCAGGTCCGTGAGGAGACGACGAGCTGTTTCCTCGACGCTGATGTCGGGCCGGACGGGTGCGATGTGAAGAACGGCTCGGGTCATGTCAGCACCCCAGCACCCGGTCCAGGACATGGTCGAGACCATCAGGTTCGCCGCCGTAGCGTGCGATCACGGCGTTGCGGACGTCGGTACGCCCGAACCCAGGTTGCCCCGCTGCCTCCGTGGGAGCCGCCCCGTGGGTTTCCTCACAGGCCCGCACCAGGCGGATGCCTTTCTGCTGGGCCACCTCGGCCGCCAACGCGGTGACGATGCTGTCCGGACGCAGCGTCAGTTCGGTCCTGCCATCGGCGAGGGCTTGGCTGATGTCCTGTTGGGTTATCACATGTCTGGGCATGGGCCTGTCCTTCTGAAGTGTTCACCTGGATGTGTGGCTGGTCTGCGACAGGCGCAGCTGCAGGAAGTAGAACGCGCTGGAGAGCCTGTTGAGCGCGTGGTTCAGGGAGACCGCGAACGGATCGTCCTGGGATGGCAGTGCCGTCAGCGCCTCGATCTCCAGTTCGCGGGAGCCGGTGCGGCACAGGTTCAGCCAGTGCGACAACACCGGCGATGAACCGTCGAGGGTTTCATGGGGCACGCCCAGAACGGAATCCGGGTCGTGGGTGGCCTGGTGGATGGACTTCTCGTCCCACCCGGGCAGGGACAACGGTGCCACGACCCGCTGATGGTATTCGGCGCTGGTGAGTTCCCGGCAGTACGCGGCCAGGACGGCCAGCGACTCCGCCAGCCAGTCCGGACCGGTGCTGCGTGCCTGACATTCGGCCATGAGCACCAGGGCGTGCAGGCTGTCGAACTTTCCGCGAAGCCGGATCCGGGGATGTGTCTTGACCACGAAGACCTCGTCGTTGAGCTGGGTCATGTTGTCGCCCTTGCAGGTGAGCTCGCCGCCGCAGCAGTCGCAACGCGGATGCTGCGGACGGTTGATCGGGAACACCGACTCCTGCTGCCACGAGGTGTCGGCGGTTTCCCCGCTCCCGGGAGGAGTGCTCGGCGACGCCGCCGCGGGTGCGGTTCCCGGTGTTGGCTGTGAGGGATCGACCCGTTTGAGCTGCCATTGCTTGATGAAGTCCTGGGCGGAGGGCGTCAGCCGGGCCTCCGCGGGCACCGCGACGGTGGCCCCGAGGGTGGGGCGACGCAGCTGGTCGCGGAGTTCCGCCTCGGTGACGACGGTCACAGTCCCGACTCCCAGTCGGCGGGGAAGGTGACGTAGACGAACCTGGTCCAGCTCGGTGTGCCGAAGGTGATCCTGGAGCCCTTGGGCACGTACATGATGTCGCCGGGTGTGGCGATCCTCGTGCCCTCGGGGGTTCCGATGTGAAGTTCACCCTCGAGCACGATCTGTATCTCGTCGTAGCTGAACTCCCAGGGGAAACTGCCCTCGGTCAAGGTCATGTAGCCGGCGGCCATCGGAGAACCGTCGTCGGAGGTGACGACATCCCCGGTGCGCACCTGCTGGCCGGGCTTCGGCCCGGGATGGGGGAACGGCTCAGTGACCGCATCGGCGGCGCGGCAGAGCTTGACGGGACGTGTACGACTCGCTGCCGTCGCGGTGACGTCGTTGGCGAGCATCGAGGTGACAAGGGTCCGGATGTGCTGGGTGAGGTCGTCGTCCGATGACGTGGTCGGTGCAGAGGTGGCAGGGGGGATGGGCGTGGGGGCGGAACCCTCGGATTCGAGCTTGACGCCCAGCTCGGCGGCACGGTCCCGGGCCAGTGGGGTGACGATCGCTGCTTCGGGGACGGTGAGTCGTCCGTTGGCTGCGGCCTGGGCGACCTGATCCGCGGAGATGACGGTGCGTGTGGACATGATGCTCCTTCAGTGAACGAGGGCGGAGAACCGCCCCCGTGTGCTGGCCGGAGATCTCCCGGCCAGCACACAGGCCCGGTGGATACAGGATCAACCCTTGGTCTTGGGCAGGATGAGCTCGACCTCGCTGTGAGGACGGGGAATCACGTGGACGCTCACCAGCTCGCCCACGCGCGACGCCGCGGAGGCCCCGGCGTCGGTGGCGGCCTTCACGGCGCCGACGTCGCCGCGGACCATCACGGTGACGAGTCCGGCACCGATCTGCTCCTTGCCGATCAGGGTCACGTTGGCGGCTTTGACCATCGCGTCGGCCGCTTCGATGGAGCCCACGAGGCCCTTGGTCTCGACCATGCCGAGAGCGGTCATAGTTACATCAGCCATGGAAGTGCTCCTTCTGTTGGTGGTCTGTGGCTGTTGGTCGGTTTCTTCCCGGGGCTTCGCCACTGTGGCGGACCCGGACGTGGATGCCGGTGTTTTCTGCTCCGGTGTCTTGCTGGTGTTTCGAGCTTTTTCCTCCTTGGTCGATGCCGTTGAGGCCTGGTTGGTCGCGGTCACGTCTCAGCTCCTTCCACGCTCAGCTGGTGCCGCGCATCTCGGCGAGCACCTGGGCGACGATCCGGTCAATCGCGTCCTGTCCCGGATCGTTCGAGGTGGCCTGGGCCGAGGCGGGGGCCGAACCACGGCCACCCCACAGCTTGGCGACCTCGGGGGCATCGCGCAGATGGTAGGCGAGACGCTTGACGTTGAGGACGTGGGTGAGGGTGATGTTGTCGCTGACGGCAGCGCCGCCGACACCTCCGGGTGCCAGCGTCAGTGACGGTGCCAGCCCGGTGGTGTATCCGACCCCACCCAGGCAACCCCAGGTGTTGACGAGAATCCGGAAAGCCGGTTTCTCGATGCCGAAGGTCAGGACCGCTTCTTCGTCGCGTGAGTGGACGACGATGCTGTGGCCGTCGCCACCGAAGGTGAGCATCTCGATGGCGCGGTCGCAGCCTTCACGCCAGCCGTCCACGACCATGAAGCCGAGCACGGTGGTGAGTTTCTCACGCGACAGCGGGTGGTCGGGACCGATGCCCTCGAGGTCGGTCACGAGGATGCGAGCCGTCTCGGGCACCTGGATGCCGGCCTTCTTCGCGATGTACTGCGGGGTACGACCGACGAGACCGGCGACCATCATTCCGTTCGGGCGGAACATCACCGCGGCCAGCGTGTCGGCCTCCTCCTTGGTGAGCCAGTGCGCACCGTGGGCCTGCATCTCGGCCTTCAGGCGCTCCGCGATGGGCCTGTCGGCGATCACCGCCTGCTCGGTGGCGCAGATCGTGGAGCAGTCGAACGACTTCGACTCGACGATCATTCTGGCGGCCTTGACGACGTGGGCGCTGCGGTCCACGTAGGCGGGCACGTTGCCCGGGCCGACGCCGAGGGCCGGTTTGCCCTGGCTGTGAGCGGCCTTGACCATGCCGGGACCACCGGTGGCCAGGATCATCGAGGTGGCGTGGTGGCTCATCAGCTCGGTGGTGCCCTGGATCGTCGGGTTCTCCAGGCAGGAGATCAGCCCCGCAGGCATGCCGGCCCTCTCCCCGGCCTCTGCGATCACCCGGATCGCCTCGGCGGTGCTTCTCGACGCCGACGGGTGGGGGGCGACGATGACCGCGTTGCGGGCCTTGACCGAGATCAGCGACTTGAAGATCGCCGTCGAGGTCGGGTTCGTGGACGGCGTCAGCGCGACGATCACACCCACGGGAGCGCCGATTTCGACGATCTTGCGTTCCTTGTCGTGGTGCAACACCCCGCAGGTGGGGGTGTCCTTGATGTACTCCCACACGTTGCGGGACGCGAACTCGTTCTTCAGTTTCTTGTGCAGGGGGAAACCGAAACCGGTTTCCTCGTGGGCGAGCTGCCCGAGCCGGGCGGCCTCGGTGACCGCGGCCTCGACCATCGCCTCACAGATCCGGTCGACCTCCTCCTGGGAGGCGAACTGGAAGCTGCGCATCGCCTCGCGGGCCTGGTTGCACAGGTCGCGGGCCTGCTGGATGGATGCCAGATCCTTGTCGATGTGCGTCACTGAATTCTCCTTCAGTACTTTCGAGGCGAGACCGCCACGTCGAGAACGGTCTCCTGGAAGGCGGTGCAGGCCGCGCGGCAGGCACTCTGGGTGCCGGTGAGCAGGCCACCGGCGAAGTTGGTCTCCGAGGGTGGCTCGTAGAACACCTTCATCTCCACCCCGGCCGCTTTCATGGCTGCGTCAAGACCGAGGGTGGCCTCCAGCGGGGGAGCGATGAGATAGGCCAGCGGCTCGCCGCGGTTGATGCCCGCTGCCTCGCTGAGGTAGCTGCCCGTGCTGCTGATCAGGTGCGGGAAGAAGGTCAGGTCCCCGGCCTCGTTGGCCGTGTAGAAGCAGGCTTCCTCCTCCGCGTAGGCGATGCAGGCGTCCAGGCCGGAGCGGGCCTCCGCGGGGGTTGGCCCGGCCAGGATGCCGATGATCTCACCGGAGAGGGGACCCGACGGGTAACCGGAACCGGCGTAGAAACTCTTCGCGTAGACCACGTCGACCTCGGCGAACTTGGTCGCCTCGTCGAGGGAGACGTACAACGCGTCGTCGATGTCACAGGTGACCAGCGCCAGGGAGCGCTGGTGGTCCTTGAGGTTCAGGTGCTCCGCGAAGCCCCGGTCCACGTTGGAGATGATGCGTGCCGCCAGGATGGTGGGCCTGACGGGATCGAGAATGGCCATGGTCGTCTCCTCAGTCCTCGCCACCGGACAGCGCACGCAGCTTCACGCCGGATGCGCTGTGCTGGATCATTCGTTTGACCACCTCGACGACGTAGGCGCCGGCCTCGAGGGGGTTGGTGCCGCCGTGGGTGGTGATCATGCAGATCAGGTCGCGGTCGGCGTCGCTCTTGCCGGGCTGCGGGTCGAATCCCATGTAGACGCTCATGGCGTCCGCGATACCCAGTCCGGGGCGTTCACCGATGAGCAGCAGCACGACCTTCGCCTGCACGATCGTGTTCACGTCGTTCATGATCCCGACGCGGCAGTTCTCGATCAGGAAAGGCGTGCCGAGGGTGAGTCCCGCAGAGCTGAGCCCCTGCTCGATCACCGGGTAGATGTCGCCCAGATTGTTCGAGATGGCCGCCGCGGACAGGCCGTCGCCGATGCAGATCTGCACATCGGGTTGTTTCGTGCAGCGTTCCTGGATGGTGGCCTTGGCCTCGTCGGTCAGGCGGCGTCCCAGGTCGGGGCGCAGCAGGTACTCGGAGCGGTCCGCGGCCCGGCTGTGCACCGTGAACAGTTTCTGCTTCTCCTTGGTGTCCTCGTTGATGACGCCGTAGATGGCGTCCTGGGTGACGGCGTGGTCGGCCTGGAACAGCAGCAGCGACGCGGTCCTGGGCCGGGCACCCGCGCGACCGATCCCGATCCGGGCGGTGGTGGTCGCGCACAGGTTGCGCAGCCCGTCCGCGTCGTAGGGGTTGTCCACCCGCAGCCTGCGTCGTTCGGATTCCACGGTGGGATCCGGCAGGTCGATCACCAGGTCTCCGGACGCGGCAACGCCGTTGCCCGTGGCCGCGGGGACGAGAGTGGCCTCGTCAGGGGGAGTGATGCCGTCGCGCTTCAACTCCGCGATGACGCGGGCGACGATCTCTTCGAGTTTTTCATTCATCGTGAGGTCACCTCTTCAGGAAGAACGAGGGGTCGCCGGCCAGGTCGGTCAGGTGTCCGTCCTTCCACAGGCCGATGTCCTCCAGCCATGCCGTGAATTCGGGCAGCGGGCTCAGGCCGAGGGCCTGTCGCAGCGCCGGGGCGTCGTGGTAGCTGGTGGACTGGTAGGACAGCATGGAGTCGTCGCCCTGCGGTACACCCATGATGAAGCTGCCACCGGCAGCGGCGAACAGCACTGCAAGGTTCTCTAGGTCGTTCTGCGTCGCCTTGGCATGGTTGGTGTAGCAGACGTCACATCCCATGGAGATCCCGGTGAGCTTGCCCATGAAGTGGTCCTCCAGGCCCGCCCGGGTGATCTGGGTGGCGTCGTAGAGATATTCGGGTCCGATGAACCCGACGACCGTGTTGACCTGGTAGGGGTCCCACCGTTTGGCCATCGAGTAGATGCGGGCCTCCAGGCACAGCTGGTCGGCGTCGTTGTGCGCGTCCGCTGACAGCGCGGATCCCTGACCGGTCTCGAAGTACATGTAGTTGGGTCCGGGGGTCCAGCAGTACTTCTTCGCCAGTGCGTAGGCCTCGTCGATCATGTCGATGCTGACCCCGAAGCTCTCCATGGCCTTCTGTGAGCCCGCGAGCGACTGGAACACCAGGCCGACGGGTACACCACGCTTGAGGCACTCCATCTGAGTGGTGACGTGCGCCAGCACACAGTTCTGGGTGGGGATCTCCCAGCGGTCGATGATCTCCTTGGTCATCTCCAGCAGGCGACTGACGCTGCTGACCGAGTCGTCGGAGGGGTTGATGCCGATCACCGAGTCACCCGACCCGTAGGACAGGCCCTCGTAGGCGGCGGCGCGGATGCCGTCGACGGAATCGGTGGGGTGGTTCGGTTGGTTGCGGGAGGCGAGCGTACCCGGCAGGCCCATGGTGTTGTTGCAGTGCTTGACCACGTGGATCTTCTTGCCGCCGAGCACCAGGTCCAGGTTGCTCATCAGTTTCGTGACCGCGGCGACCATCTCGCCGGTCAGGGCGTTGCTGATGCGGTGGATCATCTCGCTGGTGGTGTTGTTGTTGAGGATCCACTCGCGGAACTCACCGACGGTCCAGTTCTTGATCTCCGAGTAGATGGTCTCGTTGACCGCGTCGTCGATGACCCTCGTCACCTCGTCCTCGTCGTAGGGTACGACCGGGTTCTCGCGCAGGGCACTCAACGGCACCTCCGCCAGGATCAGCCGAGCCGCCACCCGCTCAGCCGCGGTCCTGGCCGCGATACCGGCCTGCTGATCACCCGATTTCTCCTCGTTGGCCTTGGCGAGCAGATCCTTCAGGTCGCGAAACTCGTAGGTTTCACCGAAAAGTTTCGTGCGCAGCAGCATCAGGCCACCTCCTTCACACCGTTTCGCATGGTTGTTTCCTTCACCTTTCAGGTCCTACTGGTAGAAAACGAGGGTCTTCACTGAGACCGGGACGACCCGGCCCTCGAACAGCGGCTCCCCGATGTCGATGAAATCGCCCTCCCCGAGACCGATCTGGTCGACGACGATGACCGGCAGGTCGGGGCTGCGGGACTTGATCGTCTGGCCGAGCACCTGCCCGTAGTCCTCCTCCGTGACCAGGATCAGTGGCTTGCCCCGCGGCAGGTAGTCCTCGGCGAACAGCGCCAGGCCCGTGGCGATGGCTATCACCTGGGGATAGTCCATCCGCCGGGGCAGGTCGAGAGTGATCACGAAGTTCCCCTGGTCCGCCTCTCCGCGGTCCCAGCGCCTCACGGCCCGGGTGACGGCACGCCTGACACCTTCCGGGTCGCGATACTCGGGTACGGCGTCGAGCAGCCTCGGTTCGATCACCGGGAGGTTCTTCAACGGCAGATGCTCGCGTTCGGCCCAGATCGTGGAACCGGAGAGCGTCACCTGTTGGCTCGCGGCCCCGAGCACGGTCGCGCGCAGGGTCTGTCCGGGTTCCTCGACGTGAAGCTGCTGCCAGCGCGGGTTTCCCGCAGCGACTGCGCGAACAGAGGGCCGACATCACCGAAACGGGCGATCTCCTGGATGGTGGAGCAGGGCAGGTTCGCGTAATAGGCGGCACCGACCCCTCCAGAAACGAAATAGGCAGCGACCGGGCCGTCGATGTCGAGGGGAGTGGTGAGGGCCAGTTTCTCGGCCAGCGGTGAGGTCGTGCCGAGTACCAGGTCGATGACGACGTCGGCCATCGCGTCGGTGAAGCGTCGCAGCGCGGGCACAGGAGCTGGTTGGCCGACCACGAGGTCGGTCAGGCCGAGGGTCTCCACGACCACCTGGCCGCCGGGTTTGAGATGCTCCAGCACTCCGGTGTCGGGATTGACCATGGCCTGCCTGCCGCCGACCATGATCGCGGCGGAGGAGACGTGTTTGCCGGCCCGGAAGAGCGCCGCGTTCGCGGAGCCGCCCCCGATGTCGACGTTCACGATGGTGGCGTAATGCTCGGCGGCCCAGTCGCTGGCGCCGGAGCCGCGCCCGGCGATCTGGGATTCCAGGCTCGGCCCCGCGACGGTGACCACGAATTCGCCCGCCAGATCGGACAGGCCCTGGAGGATTGCTTCCGCGTTGCGGGTGCGGGCGGTTTCGCCGGTGATGATGACAGCCCCGGTCTCTACCTGCGATGCGTCGATGTTCGCGCGCTCGTACTCGCGGTGGATCATTCCCACCAGTGCCCCGACGTTGATCTCATCAGGGGCCGACAGCGGTGTCAGATGGGGGTCGCTCTGGTAGAGGACCATGCGTTCGTCGACGTCGAGGCGCGGCACCAGGCCGACGCGCGCGTGGTTGCTGACCGACAGGCGCGAGAGGACGAGCTGGCTCGTCGTCGTTCCGATGTCAATCCCGACGCTGAGCATCTCCCTGGATTTCGTTGCCATGGAATCAGTGCTTTCTGAAGGTCACGGCACCCTCGACCTCCAAGGAGTCGAGGATTGCCATGATCACCGAGTCGACGGGGGCGGCGTCGTTCTCCAGGCCGCGACGGCCGGCGCTTCCGTCGGCCACCAGGACGAGTTCCCCCGTGCCCGCGCTGACCACGTCCACCGCCACGAAGGGATCACCGTAGAGTTTGTTGTCGGGGGTGGCGGCTCTCAGGATCAGGAGCTTCGAGCCCCGGATGTTGTCCGGCTTCATGGTTGAGACCGCAGAGCCGATCACGCGAGCGATCCGCATCGTCTCAGGCCCCCTCGGCGGCTGTTTCGGGTGCCTCCGGTGCCGGGGCATTCTCTGTCTTGGGCAGGGACCTGCCGAACAACAGCAACGCCAGGGCGACGGCGGCGATACCCGCCACGAGTTTGCCGGCGATCACTGCGGCGATCATGCTGGACTCTGCCCCGGCCACGAAACCGAGGTGGTCGCCGAAGGCGAAGGCGGCGCTCACGGCGAAGGCGGAGTTGACCACCTTGCCGCGGTTGTCCATGTCCTTCATGACCTGGAACATCGGGATGTTGTTGGCCAGGGTGGCGATCATGCCGCCGGCCGCGGTGTCGTTGATTCCGATGAGCTTGCCCACCTTGCCGAGGGGTTTGCCTGCGAGTTTGATGATGAGGAAGACCGCGGGGAAGGCGCCCAGCAGCACGATGGCGATGAGTCCAACCGTTTCGAGGCCCTCGGTGACGGGCTTGAGCTCCCAGCCCTCGGGCATGATCTTGATGCTCAGCACCTGTTCGAGAACGGCGATCATGAGACCGACGGTGATGATGGCGAGCAGGATCTTGCCGAACCACTCGAAGCCGGTGGTCATGGCGTTGGGGAAGCGCCACAGGCCGAAAGCGATGAGCAGGGCGGCAGTGACGATGGGGATGAGGTTGATCAGCACCATGCCGATCGGGAAGCCTGCGATCAGGCCGGAGACCAATACACCGACGGGAATGGTGCAGATGCCCGCCAGGATTCCCTTGGCCAGGAAGCCACGGTCGTCCTTCTCGATGATCCCGAGGGAGACGGGGATCGTGAACACGATCGTCGCGCCCATCATGGATCCGAGCACCAGACCCGACAGCTGAGCCGCCTGCGGGTTCTCAGTCATCTGCTGGGCCAAGGGCCAGCCTCCCATGTCACAGGCCAGCAGGGTGCCCGCGAACATTGCGGGATCAGCGCCGACGAGCGCATAGACCGGGTTGATGATCGGCCCCAGCAGCGTCGCGAGCACCGGTGAGAGCGAGATGATGCCGACCATGGCGAGTGCCAGGGGACCGAGGGCGTTGAAGCCCTCCTCGAACTGTTCCCCCAGGCCGAACTTGTTCCCGATGGCCCGGTCTATGCCGCCGAGGACCATGCACATCATCAATATCCAGAGGATGATCTCGTTGATGCCCACTGCGACTCCTGTGTCTGTCCCGTACCTTGTCCAGATCCCTCGTTGGGATCCCACTCGCATCCGCGTATCACGAGGCCACCCACAGTCACCCGCGCACCCACGGACAGGAACATGGTGCCGATCCTGCAGGAAGTTTCCCAGACCACTTAGCACGAAAACGGCAGACCACTTTGAGCGATGGCGCGTTACCTGTGGGGCGGTTCGGATGTTCCCCGTTGAGCCAGTTTCCCGTGGGTCTGGGTTGAATCGGTCCGAGGGACTCGGCCGCTGGGTAGCCTGTCTGGCATGGCAAGGACCGCACTACCAATTCAGCAGCGCCTGGTCCTCGAACCCGGGATCACGCCGATTCCCCATCGCATCGTCGCGGCGATCAGACGCGGGATCGAGGACGGCAGTCTCGCCGACGGCGACCCCTTGCCCTCGTCCAGAAGATTCGCCGAGGAGTACGACGTCTCACGTTCCTGCGTCGTCGAGGCCTACGAGACCCTCGGCGGATTGGGTCTGGTCACGTCCTCGCAGGGCAGCGGCACCCGCATCAGTCAGGGCGCGCGGGACCTTTTGCGGGGTTGCCCGCCTGAGGTTGGGGAGACGTCGGCCAGGAACCAGGCCGGGTCCGCCCCATCGGTGAACCTGACCGTTCCCGGGGGTGCGGACAACTCCGTGATCAATCTGCGGGACTGGAACCGGGCCTGGCGGGAGGCCATTGATCCATTCGAGATGACGAACGGCATCGCGGCCCTGCGGAAGGCGCTCAGCGATCACTTGCGTTCTTTCCGCGGCATGGTGCTGGAATCCGATCGGATCGTGTTGCGACCGTGCATTGGAAGTGTGCTCGGGGACATCGTCCACGGGCTGGAGCTGCGAGGCCGCGGGGTCGCCATCGAGGATCCCGGGTATCCGAGGGTGCAGCGGCATCTCATCAACGAGGGTTGCCGGGTGCACTGCGTGCCCGTGGACGAGGAAGGCCTCAGGATTGACATGCTGACCGGTGCCGACAAGGTGGTTCACGTCACCCCGGCACGGCAGTGGCCCACCGGGGTCGCGATGAGCGCCGGGCGTCGCCGGGAACTGCTGGAGTGGTCGGCTCACACTGGCGGGGTCATCATCGAGAACGATCTTGACGCCGAGTTCACCTACGGACATGCTCCCCAGCCGACGCTGTTCTCCATGGCGGGGGAGGGCGTGAGGGTGATCTACATCGGTTCCTCCTCGAAGCTCATCACCCCAGAGCTGGGGCTGGTGTGGCTGGTGGTTGATGACGAGTTCCGCAGGCGCGCCGCGGATGTCGCGATGGTCTCGGACTTCTCGGCGCGGGCGCTGGCCCATTACATGTCCTCCGGAGCCATGTATCGGCACCGCAACAGGGCACTCGCGTTGTTCGGGGAACGTCGGGCGGCGTTGCTCACGGCGCTCGGCACACTGGTGCCCGATGTGCGGATCTTCGGCGATCCGAGTGGCACGGAACTGGTGTTGCACCTGCCCGAGAGGGCCGACGAGCTGGTGGTGCAGATGCGGCTGGAGGATGCCGGATACCAGGTCTCGACGCTGGGGGATTTCGCGATGCGTGACCATCCCCCAGCGTTGCTGTTGCAGTACGGGGACCTGGCACCGGTGCAGGCCCGGAATTTCGCCGAGAGCTTGCGCGGGGTCTTGGCGTCCTGAGGCGTTGATCGTCCGGATCCCACTAGGCTGAACCGGTCAGAGGAGGTGGCACATGGACTATCGCGATAGCGTGGACCTGTCCGATTCGCACACTCAACGCGCCTCGGGTGGTGGGGGTGGTGGCCGGATGGCCTTGGGCGGTGGCGTCGGCGGGTTGGTGCTGATGCTGCTGGTCGTGTTCGTCGGCCCACGGCTCGGCATCAACGTCTCCGACCTGCTCGGGTCCGGGTCGGGTCAGGACACCCAACCGGTGGTGCAGGGCAGCGATCTCGACCACTGCAAACAGAAGGACGTCAACGTCAACGCCAACCGCGAATGCCGCTGGCTGCTCTACGAGAAGGTCCTGCAGAGCTACTGGTCGAAAACGGCAACGAACTACAAGTACGCCACGGTGAAACTGTTCTTTGGCACCATCAACACCGCCTGCGGGGTGGGGCAGACCGAGATGGGGCCGTTCTACTGCTCCGGTGACTCCACCGTCTACATCGACGACTCCTACGTCGGTCAGCTCCTCAAACAGCTCGGTGCCTCCGGCGGGGATGCGGCTGAGCTCTATATCGTCGCCCACGAGTTCGGGCACCACGTCCAGAACCTCGACGGAACCATGCGCAAGGTCACGCGCGGTACCGGAGCCGATTCCGCACAGGTGCGGCTCGAACTCCAGGCCGACTGCTACGCCGGGGTGGTGTTCAACCAGGTCATGAAGGACTCGAACTCGCCGATCAAGGCGGTCAGCAAGGATGACCTGCTGCGCATAGCGGACGCAGCCCGTTCCGTCGGTGACGACCACATCCAGAAACAGCAGGGTGGATTCGTCAACCCCGAGTCGTGGACCCACGGCAGCTCCGAGCAGCGGCAGCGCTGGTTGAGCATCGGGTTCGACTCCGGTAATCCTTCCTCCTGCAACACCTTCGACACCCAGGACCTGTGAGGCTGAAGTGAGAATCGTCGCCCCCGAGCAGCTGGCCGCTGCTCTGCCCGGGCTGCCCGGAAATCCCCGCATCGTCACCCAGGGCAGCTTTGGTACTCCACGTGCCCTGCTCGGGCTGCTGGACGAGGCCATCCCCGAGTACCGGTTGTTCATCGTCAACGGGCTCGGCAGGCTGCCGGAACGCGAGGGGGTGCGGATCGAAACCACCTTCGTCGGGTCCGGTTTGCGCGGCAATCCCCGCGTCGACTACTACCCGGCGCGGCTGTCCACCACCCCCCAGCTGTTTCGTGTCTCGCTGCCCCCGGACGTCGTCGCGGTGCAGACCTCGCGGGTCGTCGACGGGAGGGTCAGCCTCGGCATCGAGGTGCAGGTGCTGCCCGGCGCCATCGACGCCGCGAAACAGCGCGGCGCGGTCCTGGTGGCGCAGATCAACGAGAACCTCCCGTTCATCCACGGCGACGGGGTGTTGTCGGTCGACGACATCGACCTGGCCGTCGAGATCGCCGAACCGGTGCCGGTGGCGCCCGAGGCCAGGATCGACGACGAATCCGCGGCGGTCGGGGAGAGGCTCGCGGCGATGGTGCCCGACGGCGCCACACTCCAACTCGGAATCGGTGCGCTGCCGGAGGCGGTGATGCAGGCGTTGCGGAACAGCCGTGGCCTCAGGGTGTGGACCGAACTGATGGCCGATGGTTTCTTCGGGCTGCTGCGTTCCGGTGCCCTCGACGAGACCCACCCCATCACCGCGACCTTCGCCTACGGCTCCGAGGAGCTCTACGCCTGGGCCGACGACAACCCGCAGCTGCGGCTACTGCGTTGCGAAACCACGAACAGCCCCGGGAACATCGCCCGGCAACCGGCGGTGACCAGCATCAACACCGCGCTGCAGGTTGACCTGTTCGGGGCCGTCAACGCCACCCGCGTCAACGACCGCATCATCTCCGGAACCGGCGGGCAGGCCGATTTCATCGTCGGGGCGCTGCACTCCCCGGGTGGGCAGGCGATCATCGCGTTGAAGTCGTGGCACCCGAAGGCGAACCGTTCCACCATCGTGCCGAAACTCACGGAACCCACGACGTCGCTGCAACCGTCCTGGGTGGTCACGGAACACAACACCGCCCGCGTCTTCGGGGCCTCCCAGCGCGACCAGGCGATGGGTCTGATCGAGGCGGCCAGACCGGAGGCCCGCGAGTCGCTTCGCACCGAGGCCGAACGCATGGGGCTGCTCGGCTGAGGGAATCCATCCTGAACCGGTTTCGGGGCGGCGCTCGTGTCATCCCAGTTTGTGTGCCCCCTCACTGTTTCAGCTGTTCCTCGGTGTACTCGGTGCCGTCGGGGGCCGTGAAATGTACCTTGCCGCCGCAGTCGTAGCGGATGATCGGGGTTGTTCGCCTGTAGCGGTTGTCCACCTCGATCCTGCATTCCGTCCTGGAGTTGAGGTTGAACTTCTGGATGGAACGCGCCAGCACCAGGGCGTTGAGCTGGGTCGGGTCGAAGGGTGTGAGGGAGGACGTCTCCTTGAGTCTGGTCGTGTACACGGGCAGGGCGGCGGAGCGGATGCGTCGTTCGGTTATGCCATTGCTCGCCGGAAGGTCGATCCAGTATCCGGTGTTGGGTCCGAATCCGATCTGCGTCGCGGCGCGGCTGCCCGAGATGACGGCGGCGAGGCCGTCGGTCAGGTCCGCAACGGAGGTGTAGCCGAGGTTGCGTACCGCTGTGCCGTCCTTCTCGAAGAACACGGTTTTCGTCTCGGGGGTGGTGGTGACGGTGAGGTAGACCTCGCCGGGACGCTGCTCGACGATCTGCAGGATCTTGTCCGCGCCGGTGGCGCCCATCCGGGTTGCGGTGTCGAACAATTCACTGATGTTGCCGAGCGGGTAGTCGGTTGGGCGGAAGGTGGTCTGCCCGAGGTATTGGATGTCGGAGTCCGTGGGGGCTATCTGGTTGGAGCGCCAGAGCAGGGTGAAAGGTTTCTGGTCGGTGTCCAGTACGGTGAGGATCACCTCGGATGTGGAGACGTCGAGTTTCAGCGCGGGACGGTTGTTCGTGATCTCCATCATGCGTCGCACGATCTGTTTGGCACCGCCCCTGATGAGGTCTTGGGTGACGTTCATGGGAACCGGGAAAACAACGGTCGGCGACGGGGCGGGGCTGGGTTCCGGGGTGGCGCTTTCGGAGGCGGCGACGGAGGGGGTGTGGGTGGGTTCGGGATCCGATGTGGAGGAGCATCCTGCGAGCAGCACAACCATCGCGATGACAATGGCTCGGCGCAGACTCACCGAGTCAGTTTACTTTGGGTGGCGGCGCGGATCGTAGTGCCCAGATCCCGAACCGCGTCATCCTTTTGGACGAAGATAAAGTCGGGGCCGGCATTCATTCACACCTGACTCCGGTGGCGTGGTTAGGGCAGTAGCCTCCCGGGTTCTTGTGGAGGTACTGCTGGTGCTCCTTCTCCGCGTAGTAGAAAGTGGCGTCGTTGGTGATCTCAGTGGTGATCTCACCGAACCCGGCCTCGGTCATGCGGTTCTGGAAGACGTCACGGGATGCGACGGCGGCGGCGTGCTGGGTGGCGTCTGCCGGGAAGATCGCGGACCGGTACTGGGTGCCGATGTCGTTTCCCTGCCGGAAACCCTGGGTCGGGTCGTGATTCTCCCAGAAGATCCTCAACAAGTCCTCGTAGTCGATGCGCGACGGGTCGAAGACCACTCGAACCGTTTCCGTGTGCCCGGTTCGGCCGGTGCAGGTTTCGCGGTAGGTGGGGTTCGGGGTGATGCCTCCCATGAACCCGACGGCGGTGTTGACCACCCCGTCGGTGGTCCAGAACAGCCTTTCCTCGCCCCAGTAACATCCCATCGCGAAATAGGCGACCTCACAACCCTCGGGGACCTCGTCCAGTCGCAGCCCGAGAACCGCGTGCCGGGGAACGGGATCCAGGATCGGGACCTCGCGCCCGGGCAGGGCGTCGTCGGCGGTCACGAGCTGGGGATTCCGGCGGCCGCTCAGCCACCCGAGGACATCGATCTCCATGAAATTCAGTGTACGAGGCACGCCTGCCTCGAGACTGAATGGAGCCGGAACCATTCCAGTGAAGCCGGTTGAGCCAGCACGTGAGTGCCCCCGCTGCGGAGCTGGTTGAGCCGGGTCGCGAGGAACGAGCGGCCCGAGTCGAAACCAACGCTGACGTCCAGGAAACAGACCCGGCCTTCAGGATGTTCCCCGGTTCTGCAACACTCAACGCGCTCAAACCGCTATTCGGCGGCCAAATCGGGGTTGAGCGCTGCGCAGCCGGGTGAGTTGAATTCTGAACAGGGATCCTCAGCGGCCGTAGTGGTACCGGCAGGCGGCAATCTGGATCTCGGTGTCGGTGATCCGGTACACCAGCCGATGTTCCTCGGTGATGCGCCGGGACCAGTAGCCGGAGAGCTGGTGTCGCAGTGCCTCCGGTTTGCCCAGCCCCTCGTTCCCGTTGCGGGCGATGTCCCGGATCAGGGAGTTGATCCTCTTGAGGGTCCGGCGGTCCTGGACCTGCCACCAAAGGTGGTCCTCCCACGCCTCATCGGCCCAGCAGATCCGCATCTCAGCGGTCGTCGAGAAGGTCGTGCAGGGTGCCGTCGTTCCTGTCGAGCTGTTCCATGGCGCTGGCCAGCCGCTGGGCGTTGACGGGCGAACGCAGCAGGTAGGCGGTCTCGCGAAGGGACTGGTACTCCTCCAGCGAAACGATCACGACGGGTTCGTGTCCCGCCCGGGTGATGACGATCTCCTCGCGATTGTTCACGACCTCGTCGAGGACCGCCGCGTAGTTGGCCCGGGACTCGGTGTACGACATGGTCTTCACGGCCACCTCCTGTACGGGAAAGTGTACAAAGCATCCGTGGATGCGGGCCACTCCGAGAGGGTAAACCGTCACGGTCGGGTGGGGATGTGGTCGCTGCTTTCGCCAATGTGCCAGGACCGTGGAAGGCCAAGGTGAGGAGCGCGGGATGGCCTGGTCGCCGCGAGCGGCAGCGATGGCGAGTGGTAGCGGTCAGGGACGGCCCCTGATGGAGGAGTTGATCCGGATCCCCCGGTGGTGTCCGTCGGGGAGGAGCTGCTTGCATCGCAGGTCGCAGATGGGGTTCCTTCCCGGGCGCGTAGCGGTTTTCATGTCAGCACCGCAAGCATGGAGACGTGATTGAAAAGGAGTGAAAATGAGGCTGCCGACCCGGGGGCGTGCGACCCGTCCAGGCGGTCCAATGGCTCGGTGTGACGGCGATCATCCCCGCCGGGATGGACCTGGTGAGCGACGTGAAACGCCGTACCGGGTGGCCTCGGATCGTCATGGCGTCGCTGCTGCTGGCCGGTCTGCTCGGCATGGCCCGGTGGTCCTGGACGAGCAACGCCCTGTCCTGGGACATCAGCGTCTGAGCGAGTGCGGAAGAATGACGCCATGATGTCCTCCCCGCCCCCGATCCGTCGCAATGACGTGATCCTGGCCATCGTATGCGGGGTGGTTGCAATCGTCCTGCTGATTTCTATCAGCGACCTTCCCTGGGAGCGCCACGCAGCTCTGGTGGCTGTGGGAGGGGTGCAAGGGATCGTCGTGGTGTGGTGGAGGCGCCATCCCGTGGTGTGCCAGCTCCTGGTCTGGGGGTTGCAGCTGGTCATAATGGCGCTGTTGCCCGAAACATCTCACTTCATGATGCTGGCGCAGGCGGTCGCCGGGTTCGGCATCGGGCTCCGGCTGCCGCTCCCGCGGGGGGTCGTGTTGATGGGCCTCCTGGCGCTGGGCGAGATGCTGGCCCACGTGGTGCGGGATGTGTTGCACCTGGGATGGACGGAGGCGATTCTGGGACCAACGGGAGGAATCATGCTCATCACCGTCATGCTGAGCAAATTGTCCCTCTACCTGGGGCCGGTGTTCGGCGGGGCGATGTCGGCCGCCCGGACCCAGCGCGTGCAGCAGCAACGCGACTGGGAGGCCCGCGAGCACCAGCACCAGCTCGACCTGGTCCTGATCGACGAGCGCCGCAGGATCGCGGGTGAACTGCACGACGTCGCCGCCCACCACCTGGCCGGCATCGTCGTGCAGTCCCAGGTCGTCGGGCGGCTGATCGACCGCGACCCCGCAGCCGCCAAACAGGCCGCCGCGCAGCTGAAGTCGCAGAGCCGGGAAACCCTCAACGGGCTGCGGTCGGTGGTGGGGCTGCTGCGCCGGAACACCGCACCCGTGGCGGGGCTGCGAGACCTCCCGGAGCTGGTCTCCACCACCCGCGACCTCGGCGTCGACGCGACACTCACCCTCTCGGCCGCGCGCATCGCGCTGCCCCCGGTGGCCGACATGGCGGTCTACCGGGTGGCGCAGCAGGCCATCAGCAACGCCCTGCAGCACGCCCCCGGGGCGTGGCTGCGGGTGGACGTCGGGCAGGTTGCCGGCCAGCTGGAAATGACCATCGTCAACGGGCCATCCGAGAGGCCGGGCGAGTCCGGTTCAGGAGGCAACGGTTTGAACGTGATGCGGGAACGGGCGGCGACGGCCGGGGGAACCCTCGACGCCGGCCTCACCCCGGAGGGTGGCTGGCGGGTCCGGCTCGCCGTTCCCGTGGTTGCCGAGGAGGAGAGATGATTCGAGTCGTGCTGGTGGACGACCAGTCGGTGGTGCGGGCGGGATTCCGTTTCCTGCTGGAGGAACACGGCGACATCACCGTCGTGGGGGAGGCATCGGACGGCCGTCGGGCCGTCGACCTGGTGGCCCGGACCCGCCCCGACGTGGTGTGCATGGACCTGCGGATGCCCGCGGGGGACGGCCTGACGGCCACCCGCCGGATCGTCGCGTCCCGAACGGACGGGGTGCCCGCGGTGCTCGTGGTCACCACCTTCGACCTCGACGCCGACGTCTTCGGGGCGCTGGAGGCCGGGGCCGACGGCTTCATCCTCAAGGACTGCGAACCGGAGGAACTGGTCGATGCCGTCCGTCGTCTCGCCGCCGGGTACGGGCTGGTGGACCGCAGCGTCACCCGCCGGGTGATCGCGGAGTTCGCCCGCCGTCACGCACCTGCGGCGAACCCGGCCGAGCTTCAGCAGCTGACCGCGCGGGAACTCGAGATCGTGAAACTCCTCGCCACGGGCATGTCGAACGCGGAGATCGCGGCCGAACTCGTGGTCGAGATCAGCACCGTGAAGTCCCACCTGACCCGAATCCTGCCCAAGATCGATGCCAGGGACCGGGTGCAGGCGGTGGTGTGGGCCCACCGCAACGGTCTCGCCGGATGACCCGTGGGCCTCTGAGGTGTGGCTGTGCCGAGGCCTGATGAAGGTGGTTGAGATGCGTCGAAACCGACTCTCAGGCGTTGAGGTCCCAGTCGATGGGGTCGGCGCCCTGCGCAACGAGGGCCTCGTTCGCGCGGCTGAACGGTTTCGAGCCGAAGAATCCGTTGTGCGCCGACAGCGGCGACGGATGGGCGCTGGCGATCACGGGGGTCTGGCCCAGCAGGGAACGGGTGGACTGCGCGTCGCGGCCCCACAGGATCGCCACCAGCGGGCCGCCGCGCTCCGCGAGGGCGGTGATGGCGGCGGTGGTGACGGCCTCCCAGCCCTTGCCGCGGTGCGATCCGGCCTTGCCGGGGGAGACGGTCAGCACCCGGTTCAGCAGCAGGACGCCCTGCTTGAACCAGGCGCTCAGGTCGCCGTGCGGGGCGGGTGGGATGCCGAGGTCGTCGTTGAGCTCCTGGTAGATGTTCTGCAGACTGCGGGGGATGGGGCGCACATCGGGGGCGACGGAGAACGACAAACCGACCGCGTGTCCCGGGGTCGGGTACGGGTCCTGTCCGACGATCAGTACCCGCACATCGGCCAGCGGCCGGCTGAAGGCGCGCAACACGTTGTCGCCGGCGGGAAGGTAGCTGCGTCCCTCCGCGAGCTCCTGGCGGAGGAAATCTCCCATGGCGTGAATCTGGTCCTCGACGTCGGCCAGGGCCTCGGCCCAGTCGGGGGCGATGAGTTCTTTCAGGGGGCGTGCCATGGCGTCACTCTAGCGAGACCCACCCTCCGAAACCGGTTCAGCCGGACCGCGACGAATTCCCGGACGCCGGTTGAGCCAGCACGTGAGCATCAGCGAATGGCTGAGTCACACCACCCCGACAGCCGGGAAACAAACCCCGCCACAGCGTCTGGAGACAGTCGCCGTGGTTCGGCACGGGCAACTTCTCCGTCGCAGCCCGGCTCAGCCACTATCGACACGGCATTGCTCCGTCACGACCCGAGCCAACCAGCTTCACAAGAGACACCTGCTCACACGATGTCAGAACGCGCCTCGTCTGCCCCGTGGCTGCGACCTTTCCTGTTGCCGCCACCGTCGCCGGGCCCGGGGCTGTTTGCTTCGATTCCCGCGATGATCCAGTCGAGACCAAACTCCATGTCCTGCTCATCACCATCCTCCAGAAGACCAGCCGCGAGAACACGACGCGCCATCGGGAAAGAGTCGTCATCCAGCAGCGCGGAAAGCCAGGGGGGCATCGCCTGCAGGGGCGGCGATGTCCGTGCGCTAAGTTCTCGCCGTAGGTAGGCGACGTGACGAACATGGCCATCGACGAACAATGCCGCGTCGAGCAGATGCTGGATGTCCAATCCGGTCTCACTGAGCGGTCGCAGGATGTGATCGAGCCAGAGCAGTCGATTCGGGGTCATCGACATCGCCACCAGGGGGGCGTCGAGAAGCCATGAGTGCTGGCGATAGCGCTCCGCCATCCCACCAGCCCACAGCCTGACACCGGTGCGCCAATCCGTCGCCTCGATGATCCCCTCGGGTGGCTGGCCGAATGCCACATCGACCATGAGGTGAATCAGTTCCTCCTTGGAGCGCATGTGCCGGTAGGCAGCCATCGTGCCCGCCCCGAGGTGTTCACCGAGTTTGCGCAGGGAAAGCCCCCCCAATCCGTGCTCATCCGCGATCTCGATTCCCGCCCGGACGATGCGACTGATGCTGAGTCCATCCGTGACGGGGGATGACTCGCGAAGCTGCCAGGACAGGGCAATCCAGCGCGGTGGTGTCGTATCGGGCATGCGACCTCCTGGTTGACGACACAAGTCCATATGCGTACAGTGTATCCACCAACGTATGCGTACACCGTACGCAGCATTCGTTCGACCCCGGAAGGAGTAGAAGTGACACACCGGGTCACGGCCACCATCATCTTGATGACGGCAATGCTCATGGACTTGATGGACTCCACCATCACGAATGTCGCGCTCCCCGCGATCAGTACCGACCTGGGTGCGACACCCACTCAACTGGAGTGGACACTCGTCGGTTACGTGGTCGCCTTCGCGACGCTTCTCATCACGGGAGGCCGCCTGGGAGACATCTACGGACGGAAACGCATCTTCCTCGTCGGCGTCATCGGCTTCACGTGTGCCTCGATGCTCGCTTCCCTGGCCTGGAATGGGAACGCCCTCATAACGGCCCGGATCATTCAAGGCGCCTTCGCCGGCGTCATGGTGCCGCAGGTGTTGTCCAGCGTTCAGGTCATGTACACGCCAGAAGAGCGGGGGCCGGTATTCGGCGTCATCGGCTCCCTGAACGCCTTGGGTGTAATCACCGGACTTCTCCTGGGCGGTTGGCTCGTCACGGCAAACCTGTTCGGCACAGGATGGCGCAGTATCTTCCTCATCAATGTCCCGGTGGGCATTGTCCTGACGGTGATGGCGTTCCTGTGCATCCCGGAAAGCCGCTCCGAACACCCCCTACGACTGGACCTCACTGGTTCGGCCCTTGGCGCCACGGCCGTCATCCTCCTCGTTCTTCCTCTGACTGAGGGCCGCGCAGCCGGGTGGGCGTGGTGGATATGGGCCCTGCTGATCGCCGCACCCTTCGCGATCATCGCCTTCATCTGGCAACAACATCGCAGGGCGACCGGGGCCGGAGCACAACTCCTGCCGCTCCCGCTCTTCAGGATCCGTTCCTTCTCCAGCGGGTTGCTCGTACAGATACTCTCCTCGATTGGCCACGGCGGCTTCGCACTCATCCTCCTGTTCCACATGCAGGCCGCTTTTCACTTCACATCCTTCGCAGCGGGACTCACCCTGCTGCCGATCGCCATCGGGTCGATACTCGGCACCCCGGTGGCCATGCTCCTGATGAAGAAACTGGGCAAGTGGTCGGTGTGTCTCGGCGGGATCATGCAGGCCGCGGCCTTCGTCTGGGTCATGATCACCCTCGAACACACCGGAACAACCCTCAACGGCTGGAACCTCCTGCCACCTTTCGCTCTCGCCGGCGTGGGGATGATGGTGCTGATCATGCCGCAGACCTCAATCACCCTGGCGGAGATCCCCACGACCGAAGCCGGAGCAGCCTCCGGCACCCTCACGACCTTCGCCCAAGTCGGCATGGTGTTCGGCATCGCACTGTCCGGCACCGCATACTTCGGAGCAACCGGTGACAGCAGCCAGAACGTGACCGCAGGCCTGTGGGTCATCATCATCGCCTACACCGTCTCCGGTTTGGCCGCACTCACGATGCCCACACGCAGCAGCCAGGAGCAGCTCTCTGACCACAATGAACCTGGTTGAGTCAGCACGTGAGCGTCAGCAAACGGCTGAGTCGAAAACCATCACTGGGCGCCCAGCAGGTGGAACCCGACCGCCATTCACCCGCGGGATGGTTTCGACACGATCCACTTGCTGGCCGCTCGCAGGCCAGCTCAGCCACCTTGGGGAGCAAGACCCTCAGCACCCACCAAACCCCTGCACGGAGGTGTGTGCAGGGGTTCAGCGGGAATTGAGGAAGGGCTTGAAAGCCACGTTTTAGTTGTCAGAGGACCTCGTAGTTGACGGTGATGACGCCAGAGGAAGTGCCGCCGATGGTTTCCATGGCGGCCTTGGAGAGGTCCAGGCAGCGCCCGCCGACGTAAGGGCCGCGATCGTTGATGCGGACCACAACGGTCTTGCCACTGCTCGGGTTGGTCACCTTGACCTTGCTTCCGAGGGGAAGGGTCTTGTGGGCCGCGGTGAGGTCGTTGGGATTGAACCGTTCACCGGAGGCCGTCGTCTGACCCTGCCAGTAGTAGGAGGCCTGACATGAGTTGCCTTCTGCGGGGCTGAGGTCGCCGCCACCGGAGCCAGACCCGCCGGAGCCGGATCCACCGGAGTCCGACCCGCCGGAGTCGGAGGACTTTTCGGCCTTCTTGGTGCCCACCTTGGTCACCTGGGCGACGGGCTCCTTGGTGACCTGCTCGTCCTGGAGCTCGGAGGAGACCAGCGTGCCGTTGTGATAGACCTCAACAAAGTTCTGGGTCTTGACACCGTCGACACCCTCGGTGGCGACCTTGGTCTTGCCCTCCTCCAGATCGCTGGACTTCTCCTCCTTCTTCTCGAAGGGGACCGCTTCCTCCTTGGTGGTGGTGCGCTTCTCGACGTTGGTGTAGGCGATGGCCAGGCCATCGGTGAGGGAGGTGTCCGCGGCAGGGGTGACGACGTCATCCTCGTCGGGGGTCACCTTGGCGGTGGTCAGGGCGTCGCCGACGGTCCCGGCGACCCGCAGTTCGACCGGGGTGCCCGCGGCGTCGATGGTCACGTTCTTGGGGGTGCTGATGTTGAAGGAGAGCCCCTCGCGGCCGATGGCAGTCGACCGGGAGGTGGACAGCTTGGAGTCGGGGTCGTTGAGGTTGAGCTGTGTCAGCGCGTCCTCGACGGTGCGGGAAGTGGTCCACACGGCGCGGGTCTCGCCGTCGACGGTCAGCTGGAGCTGGCGGCCGTAGAGGACGCTGATCTCCATGCCGTTGGTGACCTTGGTGTCCAGCGACGGGGCGACCACGTCGTGCTCGCCGACGGTGATCCCGTCGCTCTCGAGCACCTGCTTCACCGTGTCCTCGCGAACCGAGACACTGTGGGTTTCTCCGTCCACGGAAAGGACCACATCGTTCTTGTGCAGCGCCATAGCGACGGCGACGCCACCGGCGATCGTCAGCGCCACACCGCCTGCCACTGCGGCAATAACCACGTGTTTTTTGGCCATAGATCTCTTCCTGGTCTAAGACTTCCCGGACCTTACCGGCGGGGCCAGCCTAGCCGAGCACCGATTTAATTCCAAACGAATCCTGAGAATCTCTCAGGGCCACGCACTTCGATTGTAACCCCTGTTCCTCTCCATCGGGAACGAATCCTCGCCAGCTTCCGCCATCCGGAATCTGAAACCTCATGTGACCACGAGTTTCACAGCAATCCTCGGCTTCCGGAGAGGAAGGCCGGAAGCCGGGAGAGCCGCGACGGACGACCTTAACGGAAGTTACGCAACCTGAGAGAGTTCAGCACCACGAACACGCTGGAGCAGGCCATGGCCGCGCCCGCGATCATCGGGGTCAGCAGCCCGAGGGCCGCCACCGGGATGGCCGCCACGTTGTAGAAGAAGGCCCACAGCAGGTTACCCCGGATGGTGCGTTCCGTGGCGCGGGAGAGCCGGATGGCGTCCACCACGCCCATCAGGTCGTCGCGCATCAGGGTGAGGTCGCTGGCGGCCATGGCCGCGTCGGTGCCCGCGCCCATCGCGATACCGAGGTCGGAGGTGGCCAGCGCCGCGGCGTCGTTCACCCCGTCGCCGACCATCGCCACCCGCATCCCGTCGGCCTGCAACCCGGAGATCACCTCGGCCTTGCCCTGCGGCAGGACCTCGGCGTGCACGTCCTCGATGCCCACCTGCGAGGCCACCTCCCGGGCCACGGCCCACGAGTCGCCGGTCAGCAGCACCGGTCGCAATCCCAGATCCCTCAACCCGGCCACGGCCTCCGCGGCCCCGGGTTTGAGCTGGTCGCCGACCACGACCCGCCCCAGCAACGCGCCGTCGCGGACGACGAACACCTCGCTGCCCTCCCGGCTGGCCTCGCCCGGGACCTCGATGCCCTGCTCGGCCAGCAGGCGCCGGGAACCCACCGCCACCGGATCCCCGTCCACCAGGGCTCGCGCTCCGATGCCGGGCAGGGCTTCGAACCGCTCCGCCGCGGACGTGTCCCCGGCGCGCTCCACGACAGCGCGGGCGATGGGATGCTCGGAACCGGCCTCCACGGCCGCGGCGACGGCCAGCAGTTCGGCCTCGGCCACGCCCTCGGCGGGCACGACCTCCAGCACCGACATCCTCCCCGTGGTGAGGGTGCCGGTCTTGTCCAGCACCACCGCCTGCACGGAACGGGCCTTTTCCAGGGCCTGGGCGCCTCGGATGATCACGCCCAGCTCGGCGCCGCGACCGGTGCCCACCAGCAGCGCCGACGGGGTGGCGAGCCCGAGCGCGCACGGGCAGGCGATGATGAGCACCGCCATGCCCGCGGTGAGCGCGAAGGTGGGGCCTGCGCCGACGAGCAGCTGCACCATGAAGGTGAGCATCGACAGCACCAGCACGGCGGGCACGAAGAACTCCGTGATCCGGTCCGCCAGGCGCTGGGCCCTGGCCTTGCCGGTCTGGGCCTCCTCGACGAGCCGCGCGATCTGCGCCACCTGGGTGGCCGACCCGACCGCCGTCGCCTTGACCACCAGGCGTCCCGTGGTGTTGACCGACCCGCCCACCACCGCCGCGCCCGGGCCGACCTCCACCGGCAGCGACTCGCCCGTGATGACGGCGGCGTCGACGGCGGAACTGCCCTCGACCACCACCCCGTCGGCTGCCACCTTCTCACCAGGACGCACCACGATGAGGTCGTTGAGCGACAGCTCACCCGCGGGGATCGCGACCTCCGCGCCGTCGCGCAGGATCGTCGCCTCCTTCGCGCCGACCTCCAGCAGCGCCCGCACCGCCGATCCGGCCTCGCGTTTGGAGCGGGCCTCGATCCAGCGGCCCAGTAGCAGGAAGGCGACCACGCCCGCGGCGGCCTCGAAATAGACGCTGCCCATCGGGTCGGCGTGCCCGAGGGTCAGCGTGAACTCGTGGGTCATGCCGATGGCTCCGGCGTGACCGAAGAACATGGCCACCACCGACCACAGCCACGCCACCGAGGTGCCGAGGCTGACGAGGGTGTCCATGGTGGTGGCGCCGTGCCGGACGTTGGCGAGCGCGGCCCTGTGGAAGCTGCGCCCGCACCAGAACACGACGATGGTGGTCAGCAGCAACGCCAGCCACTGCCAGCCGGGGAACTGCAGGGCAGGCACCATCGAGACCGCGATCACGGGGGCCGCCAGCGTGAATGCCAGCTGCACCCGCGGCAGGAGCACGTCGGCGCGTTCCTCCCGGGGTTCGACGGTGGTCTCGCGGGCCCCGTAGCCCGCGGCCTCCACCACGGCGATCAGGTCCTGGACGGTGGTGCCCTTCGGGGCCTGCACCCTGGCCTTCTCGGTGGCGTAGTTGACGGTGGCCTGCACCCCGTCGACCTTGTTGAGTTTCTTCTCTATGCGGTTGGCGCAGGAGGCGCAGGTCATGCCCGTCAGGTCGAGGGAGATCGCCACCGAGTTCTTCGCGCCCCCGGTGGAGCCCCGCTCCACCACACTGGTGTTGGTCATCTATTGCTCACCTCCTGCGTGTCCTGTGTGGTTCGTTGCCGCGTCTCAGGCCTCCGTGACGGTGTAGTCGCCGGCCTCGGCCACGGCCTCGACGACCACGTCGAACGGGATCTTCTCGTCGGACTCGATGACCATCCGGCCCGATTCCCAGTCGACGTCGACGCTCGTGACGCCTGCGACCGCCTGGATCTCCTCGGTGACGTGGGATGCGCAGTGTCCGCAGGTCATCCCGGCAACGGCGTAGTCGGTCTTCATGGTTGTTTCCTTTCCGATCCCTGGTGCGATCCGGGGACCTGACATTTTCCCCGACCCTTGTCGGAGGGGTTTCCGCGTTCAGCGGGCCAGCCTGGAGATGGCGGTCATGGCCTCGTCGAACTTCTCCTGGGCGACGTCCCCGCCCTCACGCACGGCGGCTGCCACGCAGTGTTCGAGATGGTCCTTCAACAGGGCCATGGACACCGCCTTGAGGGCGCTGGTGACGGCGGAGATCTGGGTCATGATGTCGATGCAGTACTCGTCCTGCTCCACCATGCGGGCGATCCCACGCGCCTGCCCCTCGATCAGCCGGAGCCGCCGCAGATAGGCCTGTTTGTCGGCGGTGTAACCGTGCTGCACATGGCAGTCCTCGTGTTCGTTTTCCACTCCGCCAACCATACCCCCCAGGGGTAACCGCTTCAAGCGTTCCCGCCTCCGGTCCGCTGGCCTTCCCGTCGTCCGCCTGCCTTCCCGACGGGAACGCCTGCCTTGTGAACAAACGCCAGCGCTACAGCGCAAGCACACGACCACAAGGCAAGCGAACCAGGAGAAAGACACCACGCCCACGGCACCAGCCCCGACTCGCCAGCCCACCCGTCGTCCGCTGGCCTTCCCGACGGGAACGCCAGCCTTGTGAACAAACGCCAGCGCTACAGCGCAAGCACACGACGGCAGGGCAAGCGAAACGCGCGGAGGCCCCGCCCAGGGCGCGACCCCACCTCCAATAATAACGGTTTCATAACGATTCCGGGCGGTTTTCCCCCGGTCCCGGCCAGCGTTGCCGTCGCTTCCCCACCGGTCTTCCACAGCTGTCCACAGAGTTTTCCACAGCTCGGGCGGCGGTCGTCGCGGGGCGGGGCTACATTGATGAGCCCGACCGGGATGCGTCGGCGGGGGCCAGGAAGGGGATGCATTGTCGGAGGAATACGCCGAGGAGTCGGTGGGACGCACCCCCCCGCAGGACCTCCAGGCCGAGCAGAGCGTCCTCGGGGCCATGCTGATGAGCAAGGACGCCATCTCCGACGTGGTCGAGGTGCTGCGCGGCAGCGACTTCTACCAGCCGAAACACGAGACCATCTTCGAGTCGATCATCAGCCTCTACGGCCGCGGCGAGCCCGCCGACCCCATCACCGTCGCCGCCGAACTGGGCCGCAGCGGCGACCTCCAACGCGTCGGCGGGGCCGTCTACCTCCACGACCTCCTCGCCACCATCTCCATCGCCGCCAACGCCTCCTACTACGCGGAGATCGTGCGCGAGAAGGCCATCCTGCGACGCCTCGTCAACGCCTCGATCCGGATCGCGCAGCTCGGCTACCAGGGGCAGGGCGAGGTGGACAAGATCGTCGACGAGGCCCAGCAGACGCTGTTCGAGGTGACGGGTTCCAGGGCCAGCGAGGACTACCAGTCGCTCAACGACCTGATGGAACCCACCTTCGACGAGATGGAGGCCATCGCGAACTCCGGCGACGCCCTGTCCGGGGTACCCACCGGCTTCACCGAGCTCGATACACTCACCAACGGCCTCCACCCCGGTCAGATGGTCATCGTCGCCGCCCGCCCCGGCGTGGGAAAGTCCACCTTCGCCCTCGACGTCTGCCGCACGGCCGCCATCCACAACGACCTGGCCACGGTGTTCTTCTCCCTGGAGATGAGCCGCACCGAGATCGTGATGAAGATCCTGAGTGCGGAGTCGTCGGTGCCGCTGCAGAAGATCCGCGGCGGACGCATGGACGAGAACGACTGGCAGCGCATCACCGACCGCTCCGTCACCCTCTCCGGGAAACCGCTGTTCATCGACGACTCCCCCAACCTGACGATGATGGAGATCCGCGCCAAGGCCCGTCGCCTCAAGCAGCGCAACAACCTCCAGTTGATCTGCATCGACTACATCCAGCTGATGACCTCGGGCAAGAAGGTGGAGTCACGGCAGCTGGAGGTCTCGGAGTTCTCGCGCCAGATCAAGCTCCTCGCCAAGGAGCTGGAGGTGCCGGTGATCGCGCTGTCGCAGCTCAGCCGCAACGCCGAGCAGCGCAAGGACGGGGTGCCGCAGCTCGCCGACCTGCGTGAATCCGGGTCGCTCGAACAGGACGCCGACATCGTGATCATGCTGCACCGCCCCGAGCTCTACACCCAGAACCCCACCGATGAGGAACGCGGCCAGGCGGCCTTCCACATCCTCAAACACCGCAACGGCCAGCTCGACAAGATCGACGCCCTCTTCCAGGGCCACTACTCCCGCTTCACGAACCAGCCGGTCGCCACCTTCAACCCGACCTGACCCTGAAGTGCTGCGCGTCGCGGAGCACTCCGGACAGCGTCGCGGGTCTCGGCGGATGTGAGTTCGATGACCGGGAGTGCGAAGGGGACATGAGATCCGCTTCTCTTCATCGCGCGGAGTGAGCCAGTCAACATCAGCGCTACCCCACAATGCCGACGGCCGCTGGGCTCACCCGTCAGTGCGCACGCGGCACACCCAGCGTGTCAGTTCCGAGGTACTGGACCAGCGCCTCGGGCACCCGGACGGTACCGTCCGGCTGGTAACCATTCTCGAGAAGTGCGGCCCACACCCGCGGCGTCGCCAACGCGGACCCGTTGAGCGTGTGCACCGGCACCGTCTTCCTGGTCGTATCCCTCATCCGGATATTGCTGCGCCGTGCCTGGAAATCGGAGAAATTGCCGACCGAGGAAGCCTCGAGCCACCGCCCGACCCCGGGGCTGTGAACCTCGAGGTCGTGAATGCGCGCCGAGGAGAAGGTCAGGTCGCCCGTGGCGAGGTCGACGACGCGATAGGGCAGCCCGAGGCCTCGCAGGCTCGTTTCTGCATCGTGCAACAAGCCCGCGAACTCAGCCGCCACCTGATCGGCCCGGCAGTAGATCATGAATTCGACCTTGTGGAACTCGTGCAACCGTTGCATCCCCCGGGTGTCTTTCCCGGCCGCACCGGCCTCCCGGCGGAAACAGACCGTGTAGGTCGTGTAGTGGAACGGCAAGGAGTCGGCGTCGAGGATCTCACCGCGGTGCATCGCCGTCAGCGGCACCTCGCCCGTGGGGATCAGCCAACGGTCGTCTGTCGTGGCGTAGGCGTCGTCCGCGAACTTGGGAAGGTGTCCGGTGCCCACCATCGTGTCGCGAAGCATCATGTGCGGCACGACGAACTCGGTGTACTTGTCGCGGTGGAGGTTGAGCGCGTACTGCGGAAGAGCCCGCAGCAGGCGCGCACCGTCACCGCGGAGGATGGCGAACCCGGACCCGCTCATCCGTGCGGCCTTCTCGGGCTCCCACCATCCCTGGGCCTCCGCGATCTCCCAGTGCGGCGGAACCTCATCCGCACGCGGGGTTCCCTCGTGCCGCAGGATGACGTTGTCGCTCTCATCGAGCCCCACCGGTGCTGCAGGATCGGGCAGGTTCGGCAGCACGAGCGCGAGCCGGGTGTAGGTGTCATCCGCGTCTCGCGCACGCTGTTCGGCGTCGCGGATCGAGGATTTCAGTTCTGCCAACTGTCCCCGAAGCGTCTCCGCCTTCGAATCGTGAGCCTTCATGGCTTCGCCCACCACTTTGCTGTGCCGATTCAATTCCGTACGCAATTCGTCGAGCTTCTGCCGGACCAATCGCCGTTCGAGGAGCGCATCACGAGCTGCGATCACGGACTCGCGCGCGGTGCCCTTCGTTTCGAGAGCGGACGCGACAGCGTCGGTGCGGTTGACAAGGAGATCGGGGTCAAGCATGCCCTTTGTTTTCGCACGCGCTGGTTCGCGACGAGACTCAGCACCCCACCGATGAGGAACGCGACCAGGCGGCCTTCCACATCCTCAAGCACCGCAACGGCCAGCTCGACAAGATCGACGCCCTCTTCCAGGGCCACTACTCCCGCTTCACGAACCAGCCGGTCGCCACCTTCAACCCGACCTGACCCACCAGCTGTTCGCCAACCCCCACACGTTGGCAACCTTTTAAACTTGCCTCATGACGCCACTCATCATCGACGATCTCCGCGTGCGGGTCATGGTCGACCACCTCGCGAAACAACGCGGCGTCACGGCCACGGAGGCGGTCCGAGACGCGGTCGAGCAGCAGCTCACCAAGGACGAACAACGACGACTCGACCGAATGGCCGCCATCGAGGAACTCCAGGCCCGGGCCGCGAAAACCAAGCATCTCTGGCTCACCAACGAGGACATGTACGACGAGAATGGACTACCGAAGTGATAGTCGACACATCTGTAGGTGTCGCAATCCTCAACGAGGAGCCCGAGGCGGAGACCTTCAAGAGAATTCTCGCCACAACGGACAACATCAGGATGTCGGCTGCGTTCTGTGTTGGAACTCGTGATCGTGCTCAGAGAGCGACCGGGCGGCAATAAGGATCTGGGTGACCAGCGGCGAGCTCATCCCGCCGCCCCGTCACCGCACGAAGGTGTCTAGGCTGGCCCGGTGATCAAGTTGACGGCGCTGACCTGGGGTGTGGTGGTCACCGGGGCGTTGCTCGTCGGGGTTGCGAAAACCGCACTTCCCGGGCTCGCGACCTTCGTCGCCGCGATGTTCGCCGCCGTGCTTCCCGCCCGCGAGTCGACGGCGGTGCTGCTGGTGCTGTTGATGGTCGGCGACCTCGTCGCGATCTGGGTCTACCGCCGCGACGCCGATTTCAGGGCTCTGCTGCGCCTGGCACCCCCCGTGATCGCCGGCCTGGCGTTGGGGGCGGCTTTTCTGGCCTGGGCCGACAACACCACCATGCGACGCACCATCGGCGTCATCCTGCTGGCGTTGACGGCCCTGACCCTGTGGAACATGCGGCGCGGCCTCGACGACGCCGCAAAGGGGGCGCCGGCGCGGATCGGCTACGGCACCCTCGGAGGTTTCACGACGATGGCCGCGAACGCCGGCGGCCCCGTCATGACGCTGTACTTCCTGGCGGCCCGGTTCGACATGATCCGTTTCCTCGGCACCCAGGCGTGGTTCTTCTTCCTCATTAACGTGGCGAAGCTGCCGTTCTCGCTCGGTCTCGGGCTGCTGGGCGGCGAGATGCTGGTGCCGCTGCTGGTCCTGGCGCCCGTCGTGCTGCTGGGCACCTGGCTGGGTCGCGTGGTGATCCGCCACATCGACGAGACGTGGTTCACGCGCGTCATCATCGCGCTGACCATCGTCTCGTCGCTGTACCTGCTGCACTGACCCGCGGCACCGTGTCGCCACGCGGACGAGCCAGCCCTCACGACCCCCAGGTGGTGCGGCCCGTCACCTCCGGGACGTCGTGCCAGCGGCCGTCGGCGGCCGATGCGACGGCGGCCTCGTCGATCTCGGCGGCCGCCCAGCCGTCGGCCACGGATGGGGCGAGCTGCTCGCCGGTCAGCACCGACTCGATGAACTGCGCCGCCTCGACAGTTTTCATGTCGTCGAAACCCATGGAGGTGCCCGCCCCGGGCTGGAAGATGCTGAACGACGGGAAGTCGGGGCCGGCCATCACGCGCGTGTAGCCCTGGAACTCCTGGTCGCGGCCCGCGCAGACGAACAGGTCGTTGAGGTGCTCGAAGTTCCACCGAAGCGACCCGTTGGTCCCGTAGACCTCGACGACGTACTCGGCGCGCGGCCCCACCGCCACCCGGCTGGCCTCCATGGTCGCGACGGCCCCGCCCTCGAGGCGCGCCAGCACCGCCACCCAGTCCTCGTTCTCGACGGGACCGAGTTCGTCGGAGACCTCCCAGCCGGAGTGTCCGATACCGACTTTGGTGGGGATGGGACGCTCGGGAATGAACTGCGCCGACGTCGCGGTCACGGACTCGATGCGCCCGGCGAGGTACTGCACCAGGTCTGCGCCGTGGCTGAGGAGGTCGCCGATGACCCCGGAGCCGCCCTTGTCGCGGCTGTGACGCCAGGTCAGCGGCCCCTCGGGCGAGCTGCCGTAGTCGGCGATCAGCCAGCAGCGCACGTTGGTGACGCGCCCGATCCGGCCGTCGCGGATGAGCTGCCGGGCGCGTTCGATGGCGGGCGTGTGGCGGTAGTTGAAACCGACGGCGGTGATCAGCCCGGCCGCCTCGGCGGCCTCGGCGATCTGGCGCGACTGCGCCGCCGAGACCCCCATGGGTTTCTCGATCCAGAACGGTTTCCCGGCGGCGACGGCGGCCAGGGCGATCTCGTGGTGGAGGAAGTTCGGGGAGCAGATGCTCACCACGTCGACCTCGGGATCGGCCAGCAACTCGTGGTAGTCGGCGTGGGCCCGCTCGAATCCGAGGGCCGTGACGGCCTCGTCGCGGGCCGCCTCCACGGGATCGCAGGCGGCGACGAGACGCACCTCGACCCCCAGCCCCTGATAGCGCTCCGCCAGGGCGCGGTAGCTGCGCGCGTGCAGCCTGCCCATCCACCCGAGGCTGATGACCCCCACACCGATCCGCTTGCTCATGTTGTTCTCCCGACATCCGGGGGCCGGCCCCTACGGCGACCCACATGTCCGAACATATCAAGGGGGCTGCCTCGCCAAGGGGCTGCGCCCCTACTCGGGAGCAGCAGAGCCGGATTGCGACGGCGTCAGTGGCGATACGATTTCATGGCATGGTGACACCACAGTACTGGAGCATGCACTCGCGAGCAGGACAGCAAATTCGAACCAGTCCCGACCGCTGTTCAAGAGCCAAGGTTTCCTGCAATTCTGACGAGAGCCGGTTATGAAACCCGAAGAAAACGCCCAACGCTCGTTCGCCTGGTTGATATTCGGTATCGCCCTCACCGGGACCATCACTGTGTTGTCCGTGCCCTACGCCATCGGACAACACGGCCTCACCGGACTGTGGATCCCTGCGATCCTTCTGATTCCCCTGGCGCTCCAAATGGCGGCCGCAGTCACGCTGAAGCGCCTGGCCAGCCATGCTCACGACAACAATCCCACCCGCTGAGCCAACCGGATTCACAAGCAGAGAAACCGCAGGGGTGGATCGTGCACATCGACGTGCAGGAAACCAGTTATTTCACACGTGATCCCAGGAAGAGAGCGCAATGCCGGTTCGGAACACGAAACCCTGGCTTCTGGCCCTGGCGGTGTTCGCCATCGTGAGCAATGTCTTGTCCGCGCTGATGAGCACCGTCGAGGGTCCCGCCGCCTACATCTTCATCACAATCGGCGGCATCGTCATCCTGCCGGTTCTGCTTCTGGGCCTCCAGGAACGCGCGGTGGGAGCATCCCTGGTCTTCTTAGGGGCCGTCATGCTCGCCGCAGGAGGCAATTTTCACGCCGCTTCGGTCTCGTTCATCCCCCAGAACGTCGCGGGATGGATCGGCATCGTCTCCGCGGGTCTTCTGGGCGTCATCTGTGTCATGACATGGGCGTCACGTAGTGAGACGAATCGGCCGAGCCGGAATTTCTGATGGAGAGACCCCGTGCATCAGAAGAGAGCGGCGGCCCTGTTGTGGGCCTATGACATCGGTTCCAGATTCGGCATCAACTGACGGCCGCGTTCGCGATGCTCCTGGGCGGGTACGTGGCCCATCTGGGAAGGTCATCGACAACGCATCCTTCTCGATCATGTGACGTTCGGGTACACCCCGGAGGTGACCGTTCTCGACGATGTCACCATGACCTTCCCTAGGTCGGGTGTCGTCGCGCTGCGTGCCGCCAACGGGGCCGGAAAATCAACGTTGGTCGAGCTTGTCAGCGGCCATCTGACGCCCCAGAAGGGCCGCGTGGAGATCTGTGGCCACCCCGCCGACAGCCCGGCCGCCCGCGGGTTCAGGCGGGTGGTGCGCACCAAACCCGCTCTCTACCCCACGATGAGTGTCTTCGACCACCTCGCCTTCACCGCGAAACTGGCCGACGTCCCCATCGATGATGTCCTGGCGCGCGTGCGTACCTACCGGTTGGATGAGTGGCTGGACGTCCGGGCCTACGAGCTGTCCTCCGGAACCGAACGCAAACTGTGGCTCATCATCCGCACGCTCGGCCGGTTCGAGGCGGTCGTTCTGGATGAGCCGTTCCTCGGTCTGGACGATCATGCCCGGGGAGTCCTGTGGAGCGAGATGGACAGGTGGCGCGCAAAGGACCGCCTCGTCATCGTGGCCACCCACGAGCATCCGCAGGACTTCTATCCCGACGCCGAATACCAGCTGGCACCGGGAAAACGATGATGCCCACGCCAAGAACTACAGCATCATGCTTGAAAACGAACCCCGCTTGTCGCCTTTGTACGACCTGGTTCCCCTGGGGGCCTACCACCAGTACAGCCAACGGCTCACCATGCCGATCGGGTCGCGGCGACACACCGGCAACATCACCTTGAAGGATTGGAACGCTCTGGCCGTCGACTGCGACCTGGAGCCTGACCACGTGGTGAGCATCGTCAGCGATGTCAACCAACGCCTGTCCTCCCAGCTCGAACCGACCTTCGGAGAGTTTGCCGCCCGGTACTCGAACCTAGGCAGGACCGTGAGACAGATGCAGCGCTACATGGTGAGGAACACCGACCAGGCGTGCCTTGACACGGTCCGGCCCGAAACACCCCTGACTGGACGTCACGACCACCGGTTCGAGGACAGAAGCGACGCGGATCCTGAGATGGAGAAGTGATCCCGGATTGGGGCGAACCCACGAGCTTGTTCACAACCAGCAGGCCGAGCGCGAATTCCCTAGTTGAAGCGGGTCCCTTCCGGGAGCGACTACCCGGACGCAACCTTCGATGCCAGCCGGTACTGGCTTCCGTCAGGTGAGCGCATCAGCCGTTCCTCGTCGATGAGGGCGCGCCGCAAAGTCACGGGGTCCGCCGTGATCGCGGCCAGCTCTTGGGTGATCTCACGCTCCGTCCACGTAGACCCTTCTTGCATGCAGCCGACGACGATGTCGAAGAGCATGTCACGCAGCGCCTGTTTTCGTGGCCAGCGCTCGACCCGACCGCCGCAGAGACAGCTTCTCAGTCTCGGGATCTCCTTGACTCGCGCCTCGAACAAGGCAGTGTCCATGGACCGCATCCTAGCTGGCGTGACCTCCGGGCAGACCGGATGTGCGGTCCCCACCCATGGGGCTCGAGCCACCGCACCCGCGACCCCGCCACACCGCGTCGAGAGTCACTTCCATCACGAAAATTTGCACCTTGGAAACAATTGACAGGACATTTGACCGAACCTAGGCTGGATCGTGCCCAACGACGCGCCAGAAAGGACCTTCATGGCCGACAAGTCCTGCAACCCCGAGCCTCGATACAACAAGCTGACCATCGGCGTCTGTCCTGACCAGTGGGGTGTCTGGTTCCCCGAGGATCCGGCGCAGATTCCGTGGGAGAAAGCTCTCGACGAGATGGCCGAGGCCGGTTTCTCCGTGATGGAGACCGGTCCCTTCGGTTACTTCCCCACCGACCCCACGCGCCTGGCCGAGGAAATGGGCAAGCGAGGCTTCCGCGTCGTCGCCGGCACCGGTTGGGGCGTCCTTCACAAGGCCGAGGCCTGGGCCGACACGGAGCGCACCTTCCGCGCCATCGGTGAGACCCACGCCGCCGTCGGCGCCGAGTATGTAGTGCATCTGCCACCGATGTTCCGCGACGAGCACACCGGCGAGTTCACCGATGTCCGTCATCTCGACGGCGAGGCCTGGGAGCTGTACATCAGCAACGCCAACCGGCTCGGTCGCATGATGAAGGAGGACTACGGCCTCACGATGGTCCTCCACCCGCACGGCGACTCCCACATCGAGACCCGCGAGGATATCGACCGCATCTTCCAGGCCACCGACCCCGAGTACGTCGGTTTCTGCCTGGACACCGGCCACATCGTCTACGGCATGGCCGACAACACCGCCTTGATCCGCGACTACCCGGAGCGCATCTCCTATGTCCACATCAAGGCCATGGACCCGAAGCTCGTCAAGCACGCCCACGACGAGGACTGGCCGTTCGTGAAGGCCGTCAAGGCGGGCTGCTCCGTGCCGCCGCCGGAGGGCGAACCCGACATGCCGAGCCTCGTCGAGGCCCTCGCCGATCTCGACAAGGAGCTCTACGTCATCTGCGAGCAGGACATGTACGGCTGCGACCCGTCCTACCCGCTGCCCAACGCCATCGAGGTCCGCGAATACCTGGCCTCCATCGGCCTCGGGGTGAAGTGAGCGACATCATGACCCTGCGAATCGGAATGATCGGCCCCGGCGGCATGGGGCAGGCGCACATCGAACGCATCCACAGCGTCGTCGCGGGCGGTCGGGTGGTGGCCGTCACCGACCTCAACGCCGAGAACGCCCGGGAGGTCGCCGACCGGATCGGCGCGACGACCTTCCCGAGCTCCGCGGAACTCATCGCCTCGAACGACGTCGACGCCGTCATGATCTGCAGCTTCGGGCCCGCCCACGAGCCCGACGTGATCGCGGCCGTCGAGGCCGGCACGTACGTCTTCTGCGAGAAACCCCTCGCTCCCACCGCCGAGGCCTGTGCGCGCATCATGGAGGCCGAGCAGAAGGCGGGCAAGAAGCTCGTCACCGTCGGTTTCATGCGTCGCTTCGATGCTTCCTACCGGGAGATGAAGGCCATCCTCGACGCCGGCGAGATCGGCGAGGCCCTCATGGTCCACAACGCGCACCGCAACCCGACGGTGCCCAAGGGCTACACCTGGGACATGGCGATCAACGACACCGCCATCCACGAGATCGACACCATGCGCTGGCTGCTCGGCGAGGAGTTCGTCTCGGTCCGCGTCGACAAGCCGAAGAAGACCAGGAACCGTTTCCCGCACCTGCAGGATCCGCTGGTGCTGATCCTCACCACCACCTCCGGGGTGCGCGTCGACGACGAGATCTTCGTCAACTGCCAGTACGGCTACGACATCCAGTGCGAACTGGTCGGCGAGAACGGTGCGGTGCGGCTCAGCGACCAGGAGCTGGTGCAGCGCGCCGACCTGCAGGGTCGCCGCAACCGGCTGACCATGGACCACAACCAGCGCTTCGGCCAGGCCTTCGTGCGTGAGGTGCAGGAGTGGATCACCGCCGTCGCCGAGGACCGTCACACCGGCTCCACCGCGTGGGACGGCTACGCGGCCGCCTGTGTCTGCGACGCCGGCGTCAAGGCCCTCGAGGCCGACGGCGAGGTGGCGGTCGAGATGATGCCCAAGCCCGCGTTCTACGCCTGAGGAGGACCCCCATGGTGAAAATCCTGCTGGACCCGTCGATGTACCACCCCCACCTCAGCGTCGCCGAGGAGTGCTTCAAGGCCGCCGATCTCGGCTACGAGTACATCGAGCTGTCGCCGCGCGCCGACTTCCACGAGTGGCACCACTACCCCAAGGTCGACGACGCGGAGGTCGCGAAGGTCAGGAAGGCCATGGCCGCCTCCGGCGTGAAGATCTGGACCTTCAACCCGGTGTTCAACTGGTCCTCGCCCGACGAACAGGAACGCCAGGCACAGGTGCGCAACTTCCGTCGTCTCCTGGAGATCGCGGAGGAGCTGGAGGTGCCGCTGATCGCCACCGAGTTCTCGGGCGACCCGAACGAGCCCCTGAAGTCGGAGCACCAGTTCTACAAGTCCATTGAGGAGCTGATCCCGGACTTCGAGAAACGCGGCATCGAGTGCACCATCGAGGCCCACCCCTACGATTTCGTCGAGACCAACGAACGTGCCGTGCAGATCGTGCGCGGGGTGAACAAGCCGTGGCTGAACTACGAGTTCTGCCTGCCGCACATGTTCCACCTGTCCGAGGGCCGGGGGGATCCGCGGGCGATGATGGAGTACGCCGGCCCGAGGCTGCGACACGTGCACGTCGCGGACGTGTGGAACCATCTCGCGAACGTCGGGAACCGCTACATCATCAACCCGCCCGGGGTGGATGCCCGCATCCACCAGCACAACGAGATCGGCAACGGCGAGGTGCCGTGGGACGAGGTCTTCGGGTACCTCCGGGAGATCGACTACGACGGCCCGCTGTCGGTGTGCGTCTTCGGCTGGGAGGAGGACGCCGACGCCATCCACGTGCGGATGCGTGAACGCCTGGAGAAGGAGTTCGCGAAGTAGTCGCCCGATCTCTCTTCCCGAAGCTGGTTGAGCCGGACCGCGAGCCCCGAGCGAGCGGTCCGGCTCAACCGGTTTTCCGGTTTGGGGGCATAGGGGATAATTCAACCGACCCGGTCCCAACCGCCGGGTGACTCGTCGAGGGACATCAGGGAAGGGTGGCGTATGGAGGGTCTCATCATCGCGGTCGGGGTCGGGATTGCGGTGGTGGCGGGCAATGCCCTGGCCCCCAAGTTGCGTCTTCCGGTGCCGTTGACGCAGGTCCTCCTCGGGTTCGCGCTGGCCTTCGTGCCCAGCTTGGAGAGTCTTCACATGCCCCCCGAGGTGGTGCTGCTGCTGTTCCTCCCGGGCCTGTTGTTCTGGGAGAGCCTCACCACGTCGAAGAACGCCATCCGACGCGACCTGCGCGGCATCCTGATCACGTCGACGGTGTTCGTGGTGGCCACCGCCTTCGCTGTGGCGTGGATCGCGTCGTCGCTGGGAATCCCGTGGGAGGCGGCCCTGATCCTGGGTGCCGCCGTCGCCCCGCCCGACGCCACCGCCGCGGCCGCCTTGGCCAAGGGCCTGCCCCGCCGCCAGTTCATGCTGTTGAAGGCCGAGAGCCTCACCAACGACGGCACCGCCCTGGTGGTCTACACCATCGCCGTCGGCCTGGCACTCGGCGGGCAGTACACCCCCTGGGACATCACGCGCATGGCCGTGGTCTCGTTCTTCGGTGGGATCCTCATCGGGATCGCCGTCGCCGCGGTCGCCTACCCGACTTTTCGCCGCCTCCACGAACCCATCACCATCAACATGGCCCTCCTGGTCACCCCGTACGCCGCCTACTTGGCCGCGGAGCTGGTGCACGCCTCCGGTGTGCTGGCGGCGGTGGTGGCGGGCCTGATCATCTCGACGCTGTCGAACCGGCTCAGCACCCCCGAGTCGCGCACCCAGGCGGAACACTTCTGGCCGCTGGCCACCAGCCTGCTCAACGGCGCCCTGTTCCTGCTGATCGGCATCGAGACGCGCCTGTTGATCGTCAACTTCAGCTTCTCCGAGCTCCTGACGCTGGCGGGCATCGCGATCGGTGTGGCCGTGACCCTGGTGGTCTCCCGTTTCGTGTTCCTGCAGATCACGGTCATGATCATCCGCGCCCTCGACCGCCGGCCCGAGCAGCGGCAGCGGCGCCTGAGCTACCGGGCCCGGGTCGTCAGCGCGGTCTCGGCCTTCCGCGGCGGGGTTTCCCTGGCGATCGCGCTGTCGATCCCCCTGGCCATGAACGACGGTTCGCCGTTCCCCTACCGCGACGACGTGGTTCTCGTCGCCGCCCTGGCGATCGTGATCGGGATGGCGGTGCAGGGTCCGCTGCTGCCCAAGGTGATCGCATGGGCCGCGAAGGGCGGTCACACCGGCGACGACGAGGAGGCCGAGCTGACCGAGGAACAGCTCGCCACCGAGGGACGCCTCGCGATCCTGGAGGCCGTCCGCCCCGAACTTCCCGCCCTCGCCGAGCAGGCGGGGGTCTCGCCGCGGATCGCCGAGGCCATGGAGGAGCGCCTCGACGACATCGCGGCCCACATCGGGGCCGACGACGAGGAGGAGGACGTGGCGGAGATCGTCGCCCTCGAACGCCTCCACGGGGCGGTGCTCAGACGGAAACGGGAACTGCTGGGCCAGTTCGTACGGGAGGGGCGGATCGGCGACGGGACCGCCCGGATCCTGCGGGCCCGCATGGACCTGGAGGAGATCCACCGCAACGGCTACCTCCCCTACGAATGACCCTCTGGACCGGTTCTGAACCGGTTGAGTCGTCTCACACTCCGGCATCCAGTCATTTGTATTGACATTCCACGCCTTTTTACGACAGGATCAACTCGTCGCAGGGAGGCGACTTCCAAGTCCTGTTCGGGACGCCGACACGAGGAAGTGAGAAGTGATGAAGCGAGTACCGAAGTTGGCCGTACTCACGCTCAGCGCAATGCTTGCGCTGAGCGGGTGCGGCATGACCAGCGATCCGTTGCCGGGCACCGCCGGTGAGGACGGCCAGCCCGTGGCCGTCACCACGCAGGACTACGCCCCTGCCGAGGTCATCAAACCGAAGGACGGCAAGAAGGTGAAGATCGGCGCCTCCTTCCCGCTGCTGGACCAGTTCCTCCAGAACGTGTCCAACTCCATCAAGGCGCGGGCCGAGGCCGCCGGCGCCGAGGTGAGCGTCACATCCGCCGAGGAGAAGATCGAGGTTCAGCTCAACCAGATCGAGAATTTCATCGCTTCCGGTGTCGATGCCCTCATTGTCCTGCCCCAGGACACCGCCACCACCGCCCAGATCACCCAGAAGGCGAAGGCGGCGAACATCCCGCTGGTCTACGTGAACCGCCGCCCCGCCGACCTGCCCAAGGGTGTGCCCTACGTCGGTTCCGACTCCCTGGTGGCGGGCCAGCTCGAGATGGAACAGCTGGCCAAGCTGTCGAACCATCAGGGCAATGTCGCGATCCTGCAGGGCGACCCCACCCAGGAGGCCGCCCAGCAGCGCACCAAGGGCTGCGAGGAGATCGCCGCGAAGTACGACATGAAGATCGTGTTCAACCAGACCGGCCTCTGGGCGCGCGACAAGGGGCTCGCGCTGACCGAGAACCTGATCCAGTCCGGGCAGCAGGTCGACGTCATCTGCGCCAACAACGACGAGATGGCCCTCGGCGCCATCAACGCCCTCGAGAGCGCCGGCATGCTCGACAAGGTGGTCGTGGGGGGCGTGGACGCCACCGGCGATGCGCTGGCAGCCATGACCGCGGGCAAGCTGGAGGTCACCGTCTTCCAGGACGCCAAGGGCCAGGGGCAGGCAGGTGTCGACACCGCGATCAAGATGATCAACGGCGACGAGGTACCGGACGTCATCAATGTCCCCTACCAGCTGGTCACGCCCGAGAACATGAGCCAGTTCCAGCAGTGACGACGCAGGGGCCGGGAGCCGCTCCCGTCCCCTCTAGCAGGGAGAACCAATGCAAGAGGTAATTCTGCGGATGCAGAACATCCGCAAGACCTTCCCGGGCGTCGTGGCGTTGGACAACGTCAATCTCGATGTCCGCAGCGGCACCGTGCACTCGCTGATGGGTGAGAACGGGGCCGGTAAATCCACTCTGATGAAATGTCTCATCGGCATGTACACCCCCGATGAGGGAACCGTCGAGCTGGCGGGCGACATCGTGAGGTTCAAGGACACCAAGGACGGCCTGGAACACGGCATCTCGATGATCCACCAGGAGCTGTCCCCCGTTCCCGAGATGATGGTGGCGGAGAACATCTGGCTGGGTCGCGAGCCGCGCGGCCCGCTGGGGCTGCTCAGCCCCGCATCCATGTTCCGCAAGACCCGCGAGCTCTTCGACGAGTGGAAGATCGACATCGACCCGAGGGCCCGGATGAAGGACCTGACGGTGTCGAAACAGCAGATGGTCGAGATCGCCAAGGCCATCAGCTACGACGCGAAGATCATCATCATGGACGAACCCACCTCGGCCATTCCGGAACGCGAGGTGGCGCACCTGCACGGGATGATCAAGCGCCTGACCGACTTCGGCGTCGCCATCATCTACATCACCCACAAGATGGACGAGGTCTTCAGGATCTCCGACGACATCACCGTCTTCCGCGACGGCAAGCACGTCGGCTCCTACCCGGCGAAGGAACTCGACCGCGACAAGCTCATCAAACTGATGGTGGGCCGCGAGCTGACGGACCTGTTCCCGAAGGAGGAGGCCGAGATCGGTGAGGTGGTGCTCTCGGTGAAGGGCCTCAACCGGGGCGCCGTGGTCAAGGACGTCAGTTTCGAGCTGCGCCGGGGCGAGATCCTCGGGCTCGCGGGACTGATGGGCGCGGGACGCACCGAGGTGCTGGAGACCATCTTCGGCATCGAGAAGGCCGACTCCGGAGAGGTCGTCCTCAACGGCAAAACGCTGCGGATCAAGCAGCCTTCGGACGCCATCCGGGCAGGCATGGCGCTGCTCACGGAGGATCGCAAGCTGAACGGCATCATGGGGGTGCTGTCGGTGCGCGACAACATCACGGCCGCGGCCCTGCCCCGCTACAGCCCTCACGGTTTCCTCCGCGTCGGCGAGATGCGGAAGGACTCCGAGGACCAGCGCGAGAAGCTGCGCATCAAGACCCCGTCGCTGGGTCAGCTGATCAAGAACCTCTCGGGCGGCAACCAGCAGAAGGCGCTGATCTCCCGCTGGTTGCTGACCGTCCCGGACGTGTTGATGATCGACGAACCCACCCGCGGCATCGACGTCGGCGCGAAGTCCGAGATCCACCGTCTCATGTCCATGCTGGCCCAGGAGGGCAAGGCAATCATCATGGTCTCCTCCGAGCTGCCAGAGGTGCTCGGCATGAGTGACCGCATCCTCGTGATGCACGAGGGACGCATCTCCGGTGAGCTCTCCCGCGAGGAGGCCAACCAGGAATCCGTCATGCACCTGGCAACCGGCGGCGACGAGGTCGCCGCGAGCGAAGGAAACCCCAATGTCTGAAACCGCAACCACCACTCGTTCGAGCTTTGATTTCGGGGAGTTCCTGAAGAAGTACTCGATCGTCTTCATCCTGCTCGGCTTCATTGTCCTGCTCGGCATCATCACGGGGGGCCGGTTCCTGCAGCTGCAGAACCTCCTCAACGTCGTCGTGCAGGTGGCTCCCATCGGCATCATCGGCCTCGGCATGATGGCGGCGATCATCACCAAGGGCATCGATCTGTCGGTCGGCGCCACCGCCGCCCTCGCCGCCGTCGTCGCCGCCTCCCTGGCCCAGCCCCCGGGCCCCAACACCTTCATCCCCGGCCTGCCCGCCCTGCCGGTCTTCGTGTCCGTGCTGGCGGCGCTGGCGGTGGGCACGCTGGTCGGCGGTATCGTCGGCAGCCTGGTGGCGGTCTTCCGGATCCCCCCGTTCGTCGCCACCCTCGGCATGATGACCGCCGCCCGCGGCGCCGCGAACCTGTACACCGACGGCCGCCCGATCTCCGGGACCGCGTGGAACTTCAACCTCATCGGGCAGGAAGCCACCCCCATCATCATCCTGGCGCTCGCCGCCGTCGTGATGTGGTTCGTGTTGAACCGGACCCGTTTCGGACGTCACGTCTACGCCATCGGTGGCAACGAAATGGCCGCGAAGGTTTCCGGGATCTCGGTGCCGAAGACCCACCTCAAGATCTATGCCCTGATCGGTCTGCTGGCCGGCCTGGCGGGCGTGATCCTGACCGCCCGTAACGGTTCCGGCGCCCCGGCTTACGGCAACATGATGGAACTCGACGTCATCACCGCCACCGTCATCGGTGGCACCTCCTTCAACGGCGGCATCGGAACCGTCTGGGGTGTCATGGTCGGTACCCTCATCATCGGCGTCATCAACAACGGCCTCAGCCTGCTGAACGTCTCCCCGTACTGGCAGATGGTGGTCAAGGGCGGGATCATCGTCATCGCCATCATCATCGACGAGCGCAAGAACAGGTAGCGTACGAGAAACGATTGAGGGCTCCCCGGTCCGGGGAGCCCTCAGTCGCGTTTTCCTAGAGCTCTAGAAGTTCCACCAATTCCAGGGGAACCAAAAGCAGTCACGGCCTCGGGAACACGCATCTGCGCGAACGGCATGGGGTTCGATGGGTCACGGCCCACACCCATCGGGCGCGCTGGCCTACAAGGCTCACTACGAAAAGAACCTCACCGCCCGGCATGACGATTTCCGTTCACACATCGAGATGGCCAAGGGAGTCGTGGCCCGAGTCAGGGAGACGGATGACGGGGACACCTGGTGAGCAACTTTTCACGGTGTCGATGTGGCCGTACTGCGGGCGGGGCTCACGACACTTGAGCCATGAGCCCCGGTTTCACGAACGTTTCACGAACCCCAACCGGTCCCCGCCGGGCGCAGCCGGGGCCCGGAGGCTCCTTGCGCGCCGTTCGGATCCTTGGCAGCACACTGTGCGGATGCTTCCGCCGCATTGTCGCTGCGATCGACAGACGGATCCTCACCGGCCATTATCTGGGCGGCGTCCTCCATGAATTCAGGATTGCTCCAGTAGTCGGAATGCCCGCCATCGGGGTCCGACGAGATTTTTTGCACTCCGGGAACCTTCGAGGGCTCTGGCCCGAAACCATTAAGCTGCCCTTTGCCCAGGATATCATCATCCCCGTTGGCAGCTGCATACATGTGACCGTAGGGAACATTCCACTGGTGCGCGTTGGTGGCACGCCCCCCGGGGGATCCATGCAGCTGGGCGGCGTCCACGACACCGACCTTCGTGTTCAGCAGGGCGGTGCCGGAGAGGGTGGAACCATAGGAATGACCGTGAAGGGACAGGTAGGGATCCACGCCTTGTTTCTGGTGCGACACGTGGATGCCCTCCTGGAATCTGTTGAGGGCCGGAGCCGCCTTGTCCGCCACTTCGGTCGTCATGTAGTCCGTATCGCTCCCATTGGCGTCGTAATCCCACACCAAGGGGCCGGGTGGGGTGTCGTAGCCGAGCCACGCGACGACAGCAGTCTTGTCGGGGGCACCAGCTTTGGCGCGCAGCTTCTCGGCGGTGTCCAGCATCCCATCCATGCCTTTCCTGACCGTGTTGCCGATACCGGGAACCATGGTCCCGACGTTCGTGGCCTTGTCGATGTCGCCAACGGCAACAACTGCCTTCACGTCCTTGTCGTACCTCTCGGGCACCTCCAAGGTGAGCAACTGGTAGTGATGACGGGATTTTCCGCCCGCGCTTACCAGTTCATTCAGCTTGGTCAGATCCTCAACCCGTCGACGGGCCTCTAGAACAGCATCTGTATGGCTGTTTTTCCCTTTAGGACCCGAGTTTATTCCGTCGATTATCTTCTGCTCGGCATCAAATTCCTTCTGAACCTCTTTCAGATGTTTCTTGGCGGCCTCAAGTTTCTTCGGTAGGATAGTCCGGAGGATAATCCGGTTCGCCTCGTCGCGAACGCTTCCGGGAAGGCCGTCCAGATTCCCGATCGCCTCCGGGTGGTTCTTGATCAGTTTTCGGCGTTCCGCTCCGGTCAGAGCACCCCACCAGGCAGCCGCCTCGGTGGGCGACCAGCCCTTCTGCGGAAGATCCGGCAATCCCTGGGAGTCACTGGCGGCCGTCTCCTTGCACACGTATCTGCCGTTCGCCACGGCCCTCAGCCTCTTGGCATAGTCATTGTCGACCTCGACGGCACGCTCAATGGCTTTCTTGATCAACTTCTCCAGATGGTCCTTATCCATGGCATCAGAGAAAGGGCCCGTGACCTGTCCGTCCTCCCCTATGCTGAGGTCAGGGCACTGTTCCAGGAAGGACGTACACTTGAACACCTTGGTCTTGACGTCCCACACCCCGGTGGCGGCTTCGGCCGTTGCCATTATGAGTTCGGACACTTCATTCACGATGGCGTCAAGGAGTTCATTGAGTGAACCCAGCGAGGTGAGCATGGCGGTCACCGCGGCACCCGAGGACTGCACTCTCCCCTTCGCGGAAGCCGCTTCATCGGCCTCCTCCATCAACTTCTTGCGGGAATTGGTCAGATCCTCAACAGCGGTGTTCAGGTTTGCCGGATCCCATCGCCGGATCTCACTCCATGTGATAGCCATGCTTGCCCACCTTTCCCGCCGGGTTTGTGACAGGGGCGAAGCTCCCTGCGGAACGCATGGCTGCCTCGACGTTCGCCTCGGACACTCCGTAGTTGTTCGCCGCGGTCCGCACATCCGCGCTGAAGTCCTCGTAGCCTCTCTGGGCAGAGCTACACCGTTCCTGGATGGTGTCGAGTGTTGACGAGATCAAGGTGGCGGATGAGGACCCGGGCATCGCCGCGGGCGCTTGCGCCACGTTGGCCCTCAGGTCCACTCCGCCGATGTTCGATGCCACGTTGCCCGCATCCGTCGACAGGGCCTCCAGGTCCCCTGTCACGATGTTCAGGTCGCTCAACTGTTGACCTCCCGCTCTGATGCCTGGTTGTTCACCCGGCCAACGTTAGCCTTGCACGGGGTCATTCCCAACCATCATGCGTGTCGCCGTAGGCCTCGGTGAATCATGCCTTGACAAGGCGATACGCCCGGGCTAACGAATCAGGTTCCCGGGAGCCCGCGACGCAGGCTCACGCCGACCGCTTCGTGGAGCCGGGGTCCGCGCAGGGCTGCACCGGCAGAGCACAGCCTGACGGGGAACGGCGAACATCGCCCGGGGCCGATCCGAAAGGTTTTGCACTGTATACGCCACGAAATCTTCCACAACCTCGACGGAATCTTTCCACGCGCCATAACGAGACACACCCGGTCTACCGATGACCCATCCTCATGATTCCGTCGCGCTGGGGGACGGCGACGGGGCGTTCACCGTGTACGGAGCCGCAGGAGTGGCAGCAGGACGAACAAACGAAATCGTGTCCAGCACCCCAATCAACTCAGCGGGAATGGTATCGGTGTTCGCGAAACCAGCAACCGAAATCAGCCATTCACCGTCCTCACGCCACAGAAACCACCGCTGGATGGGATAGGTGTTATCCTCGCCAAAAGTCGCCGTCGCGGCATACCCCCACGCCTTGACACCAGCAATCAATCTCGGCTCCAGAGGAGTCCCTCGCCCCACCAGATTCTCCTGAGCAGTACCATGCTCCACCCCGTAATCCCGCTCACGCTTCACATCAACGTCAGGGCCATGCACACCAACAATCTTGGGAGAAAAATTACCGACGCTGATCCCTTCCTTACCACGTGACTCACGATCACTGACAAGCACCAAACGCGAAATCCCGGGAATCTCACTGGGCGTAAGAACTTCCCACCCGTCAGGCACCGCAATGGTCACAATATCCGGAGTATTGCGCTCCTCCCACGACACAGAAGGACTCGGAGACACATCGTCCGAGGGAACACCGCACCCCGACAAACCAAGAACCACAGCAAGAGCGGACGCCGCACACCGCCTGACATCAACCACAATATCCATCCTCACGTCTGATCACTCATTACTTCTTCTTCATGAAGTTCTCGCGATTGATCTCAGCATTGTTCATGGCGGCATCCATCGTGATGGGAACCTGCCCATAAATTGGGTCCAATCCACCACCATCGGTTCATCCCGCAACTCTATCCAACCCGACCCCCTCCGGTTGGGGAACCGGGAAAACTCTCCACACCCGCGGGGTGGCGCAGCCGACCGCTCAGTGCTGGTCGGTCCACACCAGCTGCGCCAGGAAGTAGCCGTCGTCGCGTGAGATCACCTGGGCGCGGCCCGGCATCGACTTCACCGGTTTCACACGACCGATGATGCTGCCCTCCTCAGGGCTGCCGGACAGCAGGATGCCCGTGGAACCCAGGTCCCGTATGGACTGCAGCACCGGCTCGTACAGAGCCCGGGACGCACCACCCATCCGGCGCGTCACCACGATGTGCAAACCGAGATCCTGGGCCTGGGCCATCAACGGTTGCAGCACCGCGAGTGGATTGTTTCCCTGGACCGACACCAGGTCGTAGTCGTCCACCAGGATCCACGCCTCCGCGCCCGTCCACCAGGACCGGTTGCGCAGCTGATCCGAGGTCACCGAATCGCCGGGCATGCGCGTCCTCAGGAAATCGGCGAGGTGGCTCAGGTTTCCCTCGGCTTCCTCCGGGTTCGTCATGTAGGCCGCCAGGTATTCCGCCGGCACCTGGTCCAGCAGCGATCGCCGGTAGTCCACGACGAAGATCTGCGCCTGCTGCGGGGAGAAGTTGCGCACGATCTCCCGGACGAATGACCGCAGGAACGTGGTCTTGCCCGACTTGGCGTCGCCGAGCAGGAACAAGTGGCTGTCCTGGCGGGGGTGGAACATGAAGGGACCGAGCCGGGATTCCTCCACCCCCAGCACCAGGCCCTCGGCCGCACCGGGGTGCTGCAGGACCTTCTCCACCGTGACGTGGATGGGCAGCAGGCGCAGCTTCGGCCCCGGCTCCGGTGCCGCCTGGGCGATGCGCTCAAGGGACGTCCTCACGCCCGCGCCCAGGGACGACGGGTCCTGTTCACCGTCAATGCGCGGTAGGCACACGAGAACGTGGTGATGTCCGACCTCCTGTCCGCGCCCCGGCCGTTCCGAGGGCACGGCCTTCGCCACCTTGCGATCAAGCCTGGTGTCCATCACGTCACCCAGTTTCAGCTCCAGACGTGACCCGATCGCGTCCGCCACCTGCTGGCGGATGTCCGCCCAGCGGTTGGTGCTCAACACCACGTGGACACCGAACGACAGGGCCCGGGTCATGATCGCCATGATCCTCATGTCCACCTCGTTGAGGTCCGTCTTCATCACGGCCCAGCCGTCGACCACCAGGAAAACGTCGCCGTAGCCGTCATCGAAACGCCCTTCGGCCCGCCCCTGCCGGTAGGTGTCCATGGAGTCGATCCGCTTTTCGCGGAAGTACTTCTCGCGGTCGTCGATGATGCCCTCGATCTCCGCGAGCATGCGGTTCACCACGTCCGGCCGGTCCCGGGTCGCCACACCCGCGACGTGAGCCGCCCCGTTGAAGACGGTGAAGCCACCGCCGCCCAGGTCGATGACGTAGAACTGCACCTCCTGGGGGGTGTGCACCAGGCTCAACGCCATCACCACCGACCGGAGGGTCGTCGACTTTCCCGTCAGGGGACCGCCGACGACGGCGAAATGCCCGTTGGCTCCCGAGAAGTCGAACTCCAGCACGTCGCGGCGCTGCTCCAAGGGAAGGTCGACGATGCCCAGCGGGATGCGCAACGGGCCGCGGGCACGCCACGAGGGCGAGATCAGCCCCAGCACCGGATCGGCCACCAGGTCCCCGAAAAGCTGGTCCAGCGTGTCCGGCACGTCCAGTGGCGGCAACCACACCTGGTGGGCCGGGACTCCCCTGCCCCGCATCCGGGCGACGGCGATGTCCATCTGGGTCATGTCATCCCACTTCGCGTCCTCGGGCCTGACGCCGATGACGTCTGGTTCCTGCTCCGCCTCGGTTTTCTCCAGGACCACGGGCCCCGCGGTGAAGGGCAGGATCCTGACGGGTGCATGACGCATCCTGTCCCGGAGTTCCCGGTCGTCCGGGCGCGGGGGCGGAGGGACGGCCACGTAGGACGACCGGAAACGGATCATCTCGTCCGTTCCCGGCTTCAGGTACCCAACCCCCGGGTAGCCCGGGAGTTCGTAGGCGTCCGGCACGCCCAGCACGTCACGGGACTCACTCGCGGAGAAGGTGCGCAACCCGATCCGGTAGGACAGATGCGAGTCGAGGCCCTTCATGCGCCCGGACTCCAGGCGCTGCGAGGACAACAGCAGATGGATCGACATCGAACGTCCCAGCCGGCCGATGGCGACGAACAGGTCGGCGAACTCCGGCTTGGCGCTCAGCAGTTCCGAGAACTCGTCGAGGATGATGAAAAGCGCCGGCATGGGTGGATGGTCGTGTTTGCCCGCCAGCCGGTCCGCCTCGTAGTCGGTGACGTTGGCGTAGTTGCCGGCCTGCCGCAGGATCTCCTGACGCCGCACCATCTCGCCGCGCAGCGCCTCCTGCATGCGGTCCACCAGGGACAGTTCCGATTCCAGGTTCGAGATCATGGCCGAGACGTGGGGAAGATCCGCCATGCCCGCGAAGGTGGCGCCACCCTTGAAGTCGACCAGGACGAAGTTCAGCTGCTCCGGCGGGTGCGTCATCGCCATCGCCAGTACCAGGGTGCGCAGCACCTCCGACTTGCCCGAACCGGTGGCGCCGATCAGCAGGCCGTGCGGCCCCATCCCCTGCTGGGCGGATTCCTTGATGTCCAGGACAACCGGAGCCCCCTCGGGGGTGACGGCGAACGGCACCCGAAGCCGGTCGCGCCCCTCCCGTCGCCTCCACTGCCGGTCCGGGTCGAAATCGCGTACGTCGCCGGTCCCCAGTAGTTCCATCAGGTTCTGGGAGCGTTTCGGGTCCGGTTTCCCCATCGGCGCCTCGGTTTCGGGACGTCCTTCCACCATCCAGGGGGCCATGCGTCGCGCGATGGCCTCGGCCTGGGGGATGCCCATCGCGTCCGGGGTGGCCAGGATCGGTTCCTGGTCCAGCAGCAGCACTTCCATGCGCTCGCGGTCGCCCGGCTGCTCCCCGGGATGCAGGATCATGCGCAGGGTCGCACGCGAGGTCATCGGCCCCCACGATGTCATGGTCCGCACCACGGTGACCCCCTCCAGCCCGCCGATCCCTCCCAGGGAGGTGTTCGCCGGTAGTGTCACCCCGTCCAGGATCAGGAACAGGTGCGGCCATTCGGTGGTTTCCGAACGGGTCCGGAACACGCCACGTCCGATGATCTCCTCCCCGAGCAGCCGCATCAGCTCCTCGGGATCCGTTGTCACCATGCGGGCCGGCCCCAGGGCGTCGCTGATCTCCGTGGAACGGGCGTGGGGAAGCCATTTCGCCCATTCCCACTCGTCGCGGTTCTCCTCGGAACAGAAAATCGCGACGCGCATCGCCTGCGGCGAACTCAGGGTGGTGACGTGCATCATCATGGCGCGCACCTGGGCTCGCGTCGCCTCCGCGGGCCCAGCCACGTCGATGTGGCTGAAGTCGCCCAGCATGACCCCCAGCGGTAGTTCCTCGACCATCGAGTGGGCATCTATGAAACGCCGCATGGCGGAGAGGCAGACCACGTCGGGTTTGGCCAGTGGCGGCAGCTCAGGTTCCACCAGCTGCATCGCCAGCTCCTGCGATGAGGAGCCCAACCGCACGCGCGTGACCATCTCGTTGTCGGTGTTGCGTTCCCACAGGCGTGTCCCCTCGTGGGCGATCAGCACCAGGGAATCCGGGGAGGGCAGCTGCCAACCGACGTGGTCGCGCTGCTTGCGGGTCACGGTACGAACCGTCTTGCGGGTTTCCCCCACGTAGGCCAGGTATTCCCGGCGCAGGGTGTCGAGTTTCTGGCTGTGCCCCACCACTTGCCGGTAGATGTTGAACCCCACCATCACGAGCATCGCGAACACCATGGCGCCGGCCATGAGCAGCATCCGGGTGTTCTGCCCCTGCGAGAACGCCATGAACACCATGACGCCCACCGAACCCATCATCGGGACGACGGTCATCAAGGCGGTACCCATGCTGGCGGCCTCGGGTTTGTTGGGAGGAGCCTGGACCTCGATCTGCCCGGAGGGAAGCTCGGGAGCCGTGGCCCCCTCGTCCTGTATGGGTTGAACCATGCCTTGGTATTCCCCGTCTCGAGTTGTCGCAACGTTATGGATCTGGTCGCATTCTCATGGTCTGGATGCCACCCAAGCCCGTTTCATACTATCGTCAGGAGGGTGAACCGCGCCCCCCGTTCGTTCTCTCTTGGGAAATGGAGGATTCCATGGCCACGCAGCTGGCGTCGACCACGATCCTTCACGGCACCTCGAAACGGGACATCGCGGTACCGGCCGGGACGACGGTGGCACGGGTCATGTCGATGCTGCGGATCGACGCCGACCCCGAGACGCTGCGCCTGACCCACCCCGACGGCACCCCCGTCGACCCGGAGTCGATCCTCGGCAGCGACCTGACGTCCGGAACCGTCCTGACGCTCACCGGCCCCGCCGAGAGCGAACGGGTGGCGCAGCAGGTGGCGGTCCGGGCCTCCTCCCCCTGGTTTCGTCCCACACTTGTGCTGTCCTTGTTCCTGACCCTGGTGACGGGCATTGAGGCGGCATGCCTGGCGGGGCCGGTCCTCGGTTGGTGGCCCATCCCCGACGTGCTGAGGGGATCGGCCGCCGTCGCCTGCACCGCCGCACTCGGCTGGTCGCTCAGGTGGCGGCGGATGCGTTGTACGTCCCCTGGTCTTCTGGTCGCCACCACCCTGATCGGGGTCTGCGGGACCGCTCTGCTCCCCGTCGATGCCGGATTCCTGCCCCGGCTGGCCCTGGCGACCACCACCTGGACCGCACTGGTCACAACATTGGTCGTGTGGTTGATCGACAGGTCCGCCCTCAACGCCACCATGGCCGCGCTGTGGGGGTTGGCCGGTGTTCTGACGTGTCTGTTCGTCATGACCGACACCCCGGCCACCACGATTGCGGCCCTGGTGCTGGCGGCCGCGACCATGGTGGTGACCGTCATTCCCGCCGTCGCATTCCGCATCCCCCAGACCCAGTTGCTGGATCTTCCCACCGTCACCACCTCCGCGCCGACGGTCCGCACCCTGGAGGTCGCATCCCCTTCCCCCATCACCGCGAACCGGGTTCTCCGCTCGATCCGTGAGGGCAACGCCCGGGGGCAGCTGCTGCTCACCGCGTGTTGTGGGGCAATCGGGATCTGCGCCTTCCCCGCTGCAGAGCTCGTGAGGTCCACTCAACCAACAACCGGAATAGCGGGCTGGGTCATGATGCTCAGCGCCTTCCTGTCCCTGGTGCTGGCGCCCCGCACTCGTCGTGATCGCCCGGGGCGCATCCTGCCGCGCGTCGCAGCCTTGGTGATCGTCGCCGCGACACTTTCCACCTTCGGCGTCTCCCAGCCGCTGGGATCGCAGGTGACGGCGCTGCTGGTGATCGTCGCGGCCGCTCTGCTCAGCATCATCGCCACGTCTCTCGCCAAGGGCACCGAGTCGGCGCTGCTCGGGCGCATCGGGGACATCACGCAGAAACTCTCCCTGATCCTTGTCCTCCCTGCCGCCACCTACGCTGCAGGCTTGTTCGACCTGATACGACAGATCGCATCATGACCCAGCTCGACCTGACCAGCCTTCCCCCGCCCCGCGCCGAAACCATGTTCCCTGATGCGGGCCCCGACCCCGTGGCGGATGAACAGCGCGAGAGCCTCCCGGTGCCTGCCGGTGGGTTGATCCGTACGTTGTCCTACCTGACGGATCTGGCCTGTGTCGTGGCGGTGGCCGGCCCGCTCTGGCGACTCCTGTACTCCCCGGTGCTGACGGGCATCGCAATAGCAGAGGTGGTCGCCGTCCTCACCCTGCTGCGCGCCCGCACCGGACGCACCCCGGGAGGGTTGATCTCCGGTACGGTTGCTGTCGCCAACGGCAGCGATCACGCACCCGGCCTGAAACGGCAGCTGGTGCGCACCACGCTGATGGTCCTGTTGCACGTGACAGTGGTGGGTCCACTGGTCGTCAGCTTTTTCAGCCGTGATGGCAGAGATCTGGTGGACCGGGTTGCCGGAACCGCGGTGCTCGACCTGCGGGCCGAGCAATCCCAACCCGATTCCGGGAACGGGGATGAGAAAGCGGAGGAGCCGTTTCCCCGGAAACAGGAGAACCCGGGTTTCCCGGTGCCCGGCGCCCCGGCATCACCCCCTCCGCTCGCCCCCGTGGCACCTCCGCTTGCCCCGGCATCGCCTCCTCCGCTTGCCCCGGCATCGCCCCCTCCGCTCGCCCCCGTGCCACCTCCGCCCATCGTGAATCGGGAAAAATTGGAGACCCCGCAGCGCCCGGAGAAGTCTCTCGCCCCCGCGGCCAGCCCCCTGACGCCACGCAGGGCCGCTTCCCGGGAACCGGCCTTGGCGGCACCTTCCGGGAACACAGAGTCCAACTCCCTGACGCCACGCAGGGCCGCGCCGCTGCCTCCCACGCCGCCGAAACCCTCCCCTCCCTCCGCCGGCCCGAGCGGGCTCCCGGGTGCGGTGCAGGTATGGCTGGTCGTGGATTCCGGCCAGCGTGAGAGGGTGGATTCCGTCCTGGTCGTGGGACGGGAACCCACCGGCGCCGACGGGGAACGCCACGTGGTCATCCCGGACCCCACCCACTCGATCTCGCGGACCCATCTGCGACTCGGCCCGGCCAGCAGCGGGGTGTGGGTGGAGGATGCCGCGTCCACGAACGGAACCGTTGTCCGCAACGCCGCCGGCGCCATCGCCCATCTGGCGCGCGGCAGACGCACCCTGCTCCCTCTCGGGACGACGATCATCATGGGGGGACGCACCATGATGATCGTGGGCGATTCGCCGCAATGAGAAAACGTTTTCGGGGACAGGGAACGGGGCGGGAATCCAAGGATTCCCGCCCCGCTTTCGCGCTTGGCAACGTGCCCGAACTGGCCTCAGACTCTGGGGATTGCCACACCCTCCAGGAGCCTCACGTTCTGACGCTCAGCCCTTTGGTAAGTGGCTTCCGCGTTGAGCACCTCGACGTTGAACCGCTGAAGGATCGCCCGCATCTCCGCCTCTTTCTGCTCCCATTCCCTTCTGCGCATGGCGTAGGTTTCCCTGTCCTCGCCTTCCCAGTTGCTCTCCAAGGTGTTGAGATTTCGGGTCAGATCACCGATGCTCGCCTCAATGTTTCCGTTGTATTTGTTGATCGCCGCATGGAGCTGCCTTACAGCGGCGAAGTCGACCAGCATGTCCTTTTCAAGACTCACTTTGCATCAATCCTTTCTCTGTCGAAGAAAACGTCCGCGACTCAGCGGGCGGCGCCGCCGGTCATTCGACTCTCGAAGTTCCCGAAGGCCGCGGCAAGAACCGACTCAGCGTCTCCCGAGTTGGCGTCAGACCTCTTGAGGGCGCTGCTGAACTCCAGCAGCGAATGGTTGAGCGCCTTCGCCTTCTGGATCCAGAGCGTGGCGGCCGCATACATGGCGTCCGACCCCTGGCCCTGCCAGCGGGTCCGGGCCTCTTCCTTGCTCTGGCGGACACCTTCGATGTGTCCCGCAATCTCGTTGTGAGCCGCATCCGTGGCGTCGGCGCCAGCTTTGAGGTCGCCTTGATTGGCGCGCATGATACCTGCCATGGTTTTCCTCCGGTAGTGGTGGTTGTGTGCGATGCGCGCAAACCTGCTGCACCGCTTGGTAACTGCCCCCAACCCTAACGTAGGTCTAGTTCACGAACGGGGGGACCCGGGAGAACGAGGGGGTCTAAAAGATAGCATGGAGCAGCACTCATCAATTTTTGAACGACCTCCGGGTGGTGAGGATCCCCGGAGGAAGTACCCTTGCCGCTGGAACACGTTCCAGCGCCAGCACGACCAAGGAACCCGATGCCGCCCTCTGAAACCTCCCCCGCCGGTGCCCTCCTGCCGATCTCACTGAGCATGGCGGGGGACACGACTGACATATCGGTTCCACCCAACATCGCGCTGGCAGAGCTGATGCCGGTGATGATCAAGGCCCTGCGTCCCTTGGATCCGGGGACCGCTACCCGGGGTTTCACCGTTCGGGCCTCGGACGGCCGCGCCCTGAACCAGTCGAAGTCCCTTCCCGACCAGAAAATACGTCCTGGCGCGGTTCTCACCGTGGAACCGAGCGGCACCAACGTCAAGGACCAGCGCTACGACGACATGGTCGAGGCCGTGGGGACCGCGGTGGCCGAGCACTCCGCTCCCTGGGAGAAGACCAGCTCCGTCCAGCTCTCGGCCCACGCCTCGGCGGCGTTGGTGCTTCTGGCAGCCCTGCTCCTGGTGACGGGCTCGCGGGACCCCGTCCTGACCGCGACGGTGGGTGCCTGCGGAGCGATCCTCACCACCTTGGCCGCCGCCGTCGTGGCGCGCATGCCCAACCGCCCCGGTGCGCTGTCCCTGGGACACACCACCCCGATCCTGATCACCTGCGCCGTTTTCGTGGTCACCCCGGGGAACTGGTTCTCGCTGCCGTTGGCGGCAGCCGGTGTCGGCCTGTTCGCCGGTTCGACAACGCTCCTGGTGCTCCCCTCCGACCTGCGGGCCTCGATGGCCGCCCCCATGACCGCGGGTGTGTCGTGCAGCCTCGTCGGTGGGCTGATCGGGATGCTGGGCGTCCCTCCCGACAGGGCAGCTGCCACTGCCCTCACCCTGTTGGTGGTGATCACACTCAGTGCGCCCTGGGTGGCCATGGCGCAGCTGCCGGCGACCATCGGCACCAGCAGGGAGAACGAGAGAATCGACCCCACACGGGTTCACTCCCGGGTCAAGAACGCCCGCGTGCTGGTGATATCGCTGAAAGCGGGGTGTTCGGCGGCCATGATGGTTCTGGCCCCGCTGATGACGTCCTCCCCCACAGCGATAGCGATGCTGGCCTGCATCGGGCTGGCCCTGATGCTGGCCACCCGGTCACTGCGTTCCTTGGTCGAGGTCATCATCGGCGTGCTCACCGGCATGTTCCTGACCATCGTCGCCGCGGTGGCCACCACGACGGTCATTCCCGACGCCCTGCCCTGGATTCTCGGTGCGATCATCCTGGCCGCGGTACTGCTCCTGGCCGCCAACGTGGTCTCGCAGAAACTGCGTCCCTGGTTGACCCGGTTGGCGGATGTTGCCGGGATCCTCGTGCTGCTGGGGATCCTGCCGCTGGCGGCACTGGTCTGGGGAATCATCTGATGCCGTCGAACAAAGAGATCCTCGAGGCCCAGCGCTACAACCGCCACCGCCTGATCACGGCGTTCTCATCCGGGATACCCGGCGGCCGCGAGCTGGAGTACAAGTCGCCATTCATTCCCCTGATCGTGGGTGTGGTCGTCGTCGCGATCATGCTGGGGGTTGGGGCCATCATCAGTCAGTTCTCCCCAACCCTGCCGAACGGCTGGCAGGACTCGACCCTGATCGTGGTGAAGGGAACCGGATCCCGCTACTACACGATCAAGGGCACCCTGCGCCCGGTCACCAACGTCACCTCGGCGCGCCTCCTGTCGGAGTCGGGCAAATATCAGGTCAGCGAGGTGTCCTCCTCGACCATCGACGGGATCAGTCGCGGCACCCAGATCGGCATCACTGGTGTTCCCGACGATGTTCCCCCCGCCGGTCAGCTCCACTCGAATCTCTGGTTCTCCTGCGCGACTCCCGGAAGGGCCCACACCTGGGTGGCGAGCCTGCCCGAACCCCGAACCCGGCACGGAAATGCCCTGGTCAAGAACCAGGACGATCTCTTCCTGATCGCCGACGGCCTGCGACACAAGATCCCGAAAGAACAGAGGAAAAAGGTGCTCCTGGCGCTGGGAATGGAATCAACAACACCGGTCGAGGTCGATGCCGCATGGCTGTCCCTGTTCAAACTGGGCTCGGATCTGCAACCTGTGGAGGTCCCGAACGCGGGCCAGCCCGTGGACGGCATGCCGGAGCGCCTGGGAACGGTCACCATCGGGACCGTCATCCAGGTCGACGACCACGGTTCACAGCGTCGTTACGTCGTCACCGGTTCCGGTAAGGTCGCGGCGTTGTCCGAGACCGCGGACAGACTCCGCCAAGCCGAAGCCCCCCTGAACGTCTCGTTCTCCGAAATGTCCTCGGTCGAGGTGGATCCGGCGGGCATCGCCCCGGCCGACTGGCCACGCCGCATCGAGGACACCGTTCCGGACGGTTCTCTGCCCTGCGCCCAGCTGTCGCAGTCCACGGACGGATCGTCGATGGCGGCGCTGTATTCGATGACCCAAGAAGCCCTCGTCGACGTACTTCCGACACCGTCGGGAACCGAGGTGACCGTGGAGGAGAAACTGCGTTCCGTCCCGGCCTCCACCACCGTCCTGGGAGGATCGGGAGCCCTGGTCCGGGCCACTTCAGGAGGCACCCTCGGCATGGTCATGCTAGTCTCCGACCTCGGCGCCCTGCACGGTTTGGGAGCCCAGCCCGCCGAATCCCTGGCGCGCCTGGGATACAAGGACGACGACATCCACGTGATCCCGGCGGAGTGGACGGCACTGATACCGACGGGAACCGTGCTCGATCCCGAAAGCACATGGGCCACGGTGGGTCAGCAATGATCCAGCTGCAAACCCTGGGTGGGAGACTCGCCGCCGTCTGCGTAGCAGCGTCCCTCCTGACCCCGTCGCTGCCCGCACAGGCCCTGATCGGTGGTGACGGACAGAAAAGAATGACAACAGTGACCGAGGACAGGAACACCTCCTGCCAGATCGGGACAACCGCCAAGGTCGAGCAGGCCCCGACCGCAATTTCCCTCCTCGGAGTGAAGAAGGCGTGGCAGCTCTCCAGAGGCGGCAAGGTGAAGGTGGCCATCGTCGATTCCGGGGTGATCGCATCGAACGTCCATCTCACGGAGAATGTGCTGCCGGGCACCGACTTGGTGGACAGAGGCGACGGACGTACGGACCTTGCGGGACACGGAACCGCCATCGCCGGACAGATAGCGGCCCACGAGGTGGAGGGTTCCGGACTGGTGGGCCTTGCACCGGAGGCCGCAATCCTGCCGGTCCGGGTATACACCAGCGACCAGCACGACGCCATCTCGGCCGGAAAGGGACCTGACGGGGCCCGCACCGCCAAGGGCATCGTCTGGGCCGCCGATCAAGGGGCGAAGGTGATCGTCGTGGCCCAGCCCTCCCCCACGGATCTGCCCGAGCTGAAGGCCGCGGTGGAGCATGCCACCTCCTCGGGGGCACTGGTGGTGGCCTCAGCGGGCGATGTTCCGCAGGATCAGCAGAACAAGACCGAGGATCCCCAGGCGCCGCGTTACCCGGCTGCCTACTCCCAGGCGTTGTCCGTCACGGCCGTGGACGCCAACGGAGCCCCATCGGATTCCGTGCTCCACGGCGAACACGTCGAGGTGGCGGCCCCCGGGTCGCGGGTGCTCAGCACCTTCTTCGGCGACGGCGACTGCATGTTCGCCGGGGAAAAACCGACGACCTCCTACGCCACCGGATACGTGGCGGGGGTCGCGGCGTTGGTGGTGGCCAAATATCCGGAGGAAACCCCGGCCGACTGGAAACACCGGATCCTGGCAACGGCTCTGCGTCCGTCGCGTTCTCATCGTGACAAGCTGATCGGTTGGGGGATCATCGCCCCCTACGACGCCCTGGGTTTCGTCAACGACGGCTCCCTGGAGGGTCCGGAGAATCCCCGCTTCCCGGCCCCGACGAAGCAGGAAACCCCCTCCTTGAGCCCCCCGGAGCCGGAACCGGATCCGCGCCCGGCGCGCACTGCGACCCTGGGGATCACGGCGGGGATCAGTTGCCTGGCGGCATTGGCGATCTTGACCGCCTCCCGGTTGCGGGGTCCGTCGCCCAAGAAGCCGCGGGAGTGATCGCCCTTCCCCACCTCCGCCCTGTCGTTATGTCATTTTGAAAGGCTTTGTAGCGTACACACCACACAATCTTTCATGACCTTGCAAGAAACTTTCCAAGCTACACAACGCGCTGAGCGTCCCGGCGGCCGCATGGATCGCCGGGACGCTCAATTCCGCTCAGGACGGGGCGTTCACTCCTCGCGCTGGAAGCTCATCGTCGCGGCGTACGCACCGGACTCCGAGGGCCACCGGGTGGTGATGGCCTTGGCGCGGGTGTAGAAGTGCACACCCTCGGGGCCGTGGATGTGGGTGTCGCCCAGCAGCGACTCCTTCCATCCGCCGAACGAGTAGTAGGCCACCGGGGTGGGGATGGGCACGTTGACGCCCACCATGCCGGCCTCGACGTCCAGCTGGAAGCGCCGGGCGTAGCCGCCGTCGTTGGTGAAGATCGCCGCGCCGTTGCCAAATTCACTGGCGTTGACGATCTCGATGGCCTCCGCGTAGTTCTCGGCATCGACGATGCACAGCACCGGGCCGAAGATCTCCTCCTTGTAGGCGGGGGCGTCGAGCGGGACGTGGGTGAGGACGGTGGGGCCGAGCCAGAAGCCGCCCTCGTAGCCCTCAACCTTCAGGCCGCGGCCGTCGAGCGCCACCTTCGCGCCGCGCTTCTCGGCGTCGTCGATGAGACCGACGATGCGGTCGCGGGCCTTGGCGGTGATGACCGGACCCATCTGGACGCCCTCGTCGAGGCCGAAACCGACCTTGATCTTCGCGCCGTTGGCGGCGACCAGCTCGGCGAGCTTGTCGGCGATGCCGCCGACGGCCACCACGACGGGCAGCGCCATGCAGCGTTCACCGGCCGCACCGAAGGCGGCGGCGGAGATGTGCTGGGCGGCGAATTCGAGGTCCGCGTCGGGCAGGACGATGGCGTGGTTGTTCGCACCACCGAGAGCGTGAACACGCTTGCCATGGGCGACACCGGTGTCCTGGATGACGTGCGCCACCGGGGTGGAGCCGACGAAGGAGATGGCGTCGATACCGGGATGGGTGAGGATGTTGGAGACCAGGTTGCGATCACCGGCGAGAACGTTGAACACGCCGTCGGGCAGTCCGGCCTCCTTGTAGAGGCGGGCGATGATCAGCGACGCGGTGGGCGTCGGGGAGGCGGGCTTCAGGATGAAGGCGTTGCCGGTGGCCACGGCGATGGGGTGCATCCACATCGGCACCATGACGGGGAAGTTGAAGGGGCAGATGCCCGCGACCACGCCGACGGGCTGGCGGATGGTGTGGATGTCGACGCCGGTGGAGATGTCGAAGGAGTACTCGCCCTTCAACGCGACGTTGATGCCGCAGGCGAAGTCGAGGGTTTCGCGGCCGCGCTGGATCTCGCCGATGGCATCGGAGTAGTCCTTGCCGTGTTCCTCGACGATCGCCTTGGCCAGTTCGTCCTGGTGGGCGAGCACCAGCTCGCGCATCTTGAACATGATGGCGGTGCGCTTGGCGAGGGAAACCTTGGCCCACTTCTTCTGGGCCGCCCTGGCGCTGGCGACGGCGTGGTCGAGGTCGGCCGGGCTGGCGGAGATCAGCTCACCGACGACCTTGCCGGTGGCGGGGTTCTCGACGGGGATCGTGTGGGAAGGCTGACCCTCGTAGGGGGCGCCGTCGATCCAGTGGGTGATTGTGGTCATGTACCTCTCCCTGGTTTCTGGGACGTTCAGGCTGGTCCGGCGGATTGCTTCGTCCCCCACCGGCAGCAGTGCCGACTGCACCGCGTTCGGGTCCGTCCAGTCCGCTGGCCCGACGGCCGGAACCGCCGGGAGCTTTGTACATACAATAACCCTCCCGCGCGGGATGCGCCAGCCTGCCGCAATCGGGGCAGCCCGGGCGGGTCGGGTCCGGACGGGTCACCGCCGCGGGGTGTAGAAATTTGTGCTGACAACCGGCAGGGCGTTTCATGAGAACTTCCTCATGAAGGTCTGCGCCATTCCTCATCCGCACGGGGTTCACTTGAAACACGTGGAAGGAGAAGCATGATGAAGTCGGAACGAGACCGCCTCACCCTCACCCTGGTGGGCATAGGCGCCGCGGGGCTGCTGACGGCGGGGCTGCTGTTCCACCTCGCGCACCCAGCGGAACCCGAACTGACCTCGCCAGCGATCGCCGTCACCCCGCCCACACCGTCGGGAAGTCCTTCTCCCACCGAGACCCCGATCCCCACGGAGGTCACCCAGGTCGACCCGGCGGGCCCCGCGGACCCAAACAGTCCCACACCCCAAGCCACCGGCACCGGCACCAGCAAACCAACCTCCACAAGTCGCACGAAGACCACCGTCACCCCCACGGCCTCGAAGAAGATCGACCGGGACGACGACGATGATGACGACGACAGGAAGAGCACGCAAAGCACGAAAGCCGCGACAGCCAAACCGACCAAGAAGGACAGCGACGACGACGGCGACGACCGCGACAACGACTGACCACTGAGCCCGGTTCGCCGCCCTCCGTTCCACTATCCTGTTTCCGGGACAGCGCCGGAGGGAACCAAGGATGTCGAAACGGTCCACGCGATCATTCGACCCCGGCACGTCGGTGTGGTGGCTGCTCCTACCAGTTATCGGAGCCATCGTGGGCGCCGCAATCCCCTACCTCAGCGCCCTCGGCGGGGTGTGGAATGTGCTCGGTCCACTTCTGGGAGCCGCCGCAGGCGTTGTCGCGGATTTCACACCGCCGGTCAGGAACTGGATCTCGGCGCGGGCGCTCAATAAATGGATCGCCGAGGTGTCCGGGGATTCCGGCCCGATAGGCAGGGCAGACCTGAAATCGCTGCGCATTCACAGGTCCGACAGGAATGTCGATGAATACGTTCGCCGCGATGCGCACGAAAAGCTTCACGATTTTCTGAAAGACCGCACCCCCGTCCTGGTGGAGGGCCCGTCCATGGCGGGCAAAACCCGCCTCGTGGTCCAGGTGCTCCGCGAGGAATGGCCCGACGCCCGCGTCCTGTTTCCCAAGAGCGAGGACGACGTGGAGAAGCTGCTGAAAAATTGGCGAAGACCCGTTCGCGGCGCCATCATTTTCCTCGACGAACTGGAACGCTTCCTGGGTAAAGAGGAGTTCACGCTCGGGGTCCTGAACACGTGGATCGATGATTCCTGCACCGTGGTGGCCACCACGACCCGCATGAACTACACAAGATGGCGCGCAGAGCTGGACAGCAAGTTCCCCGGCTGGGAGATCGTCAACAGATTCCACCCGCTCCCCCTCGAAGCCAAGCTGTCCGACGACGAACTGGATGCGGTGGGAAGCACGAGCTACGCCGGGGATCTGGCATCCATTGAGCAGCTCGGGCTCGGTCGCGTGCTCGGCAGGGTCGAGGACATACGCCGACGGTTCACGTCGGCACTCGACAGCCACCAGGGCCGGGCCGGCCTGGTGAAGGCCGCGGTGGACTGGAACCGCGTAGGCTTGGGGGCCGCAAGCAAAGAGGCCCTCCTCAGGCTGGCGAAAGCCTACGACGAGGATCTCTGGGAGGAGCCCGACTGGGAGGCAGAGTGGTCCTGGGCGATCGGCGAAACCACCGATGCGCCACTCGTGCTGCGCACCGGCAAGGACTCCTGGGAAGCCCTGGACCTCATAGCGGAGGAGGCGGACTGGCCCCTGACCAAAACCGCGCTGACGACCATGGCCACCTGCCCACACACAGCACGCCAAGCCGTGACGCTGGTGTTCGAGATGCATTCCAAGAACCTGCCGACAGGGGACACGGCGACGGAGAACCTCGTGCAGGAAGCAGCAGACCTACTACAAGAAAATTCTTCCACAGACCCTTCAAATTCCAACCTCCTCGGCATCTATGCCTACTTCCTCACCACGATTCGCCAAGACCATGACCAAGCCGAGAGACTCTACAACCAAGCCATCACCATCAACCCCAAAGACGCCTTCAACCTCGGCACCTACGCCAACTTCCTCAAAAACATTCGCCACAACCACGACCACGCCGAGGAACTCTACGAACAAGCCCTCGCCATCGACCCCAACAACACCACCATCCTCGGCAGCTACGCCAACTTCCTCAAAAACATTCGCCACAACCACGACCACGCCGAAGAGCTCTACGCACAAGCCCTCGCTATCGACCCCAACAACGCCAGCACCCTCGACACCTACGCTGTCTTCCTCACCACTATTCGCCACAACTATAACCAAGCAGAAAAACTTTATAAACAAGCCATCAAAGTCGACCTTAACAACGGCTACAGCCTCTGCTACTACGCTAACTTCCTCACATACATTCGCCACGACCACGACCAAGCAGAAAAACTCTACGAACAAGCCATCACCATCAGCCCAAACAAGGCCAGCATCCTCTACACCTACGCTATTTTTCTAACCATTATTCGCCACGACCACAACCAAGCAGAAAAACTCTACACACAAGCCCTCACCATCGATCCCAACAACGCAATCACCCTCGGGAATTATTCTCAGCTTCTGTTCGTGACGGGTCGGGATGAGAAGGGGGCGAAGTTTGCCGAGCGCGCATTGGGGCTTGCCGAGCGGGGACAGGAAGCGCTGTGTGCGGAGTGTCACTTCTACTTGTTCATGCACTCCCCGCGGCACCGGACCGCGTCGGGGCGGGCACTCAAGGCCCTGCTGGCCGACGGGGTCACGACCGGCGGCTGGTCGCTTGAGGGGAGCCTGGAACGCCTCACACAGGAGGAAAACCCCCGGTACGAGCTCGCCCGGGCGGTCGCCGAGGCGCTGCGGACCGGCGATGCGAGCGCGCTGGATGACTTCGAGGAATGGCGCGACCTCGATCTCCCGGACCGGGAAGAATAGCTCGGACGGTTTTGGTTTCGGCACGGGCTGTTCGCCCAGGGGCTCACGGCCCGACTCAACCGGCTTCACATGGGCAGCTCGGGACGCCGGTCAGGTGGCGAGGACCCATGCCGCGGTGGCCCAGGCCTCGGTTTCCAGCGACCGCTCCGCCTCGGGTGGGGGTGGTTCCTCCCAGCCGGGCGGGGGTTCGGGTTCCCGGGGCCGGGGCGGCGGGGATGCGATGCGGATGGTTCCCTGCGCGGTGACCAGGTACTGGTATCCGGCCGGGGAGCTCCAGTGGAAGATGCCCGGTTCGGGTTGGGTCAGGTGCCAGCCGCCGTGAGTTTTCACCCGGTGCGTGAATCTCGACAACGGGCCGAGGTTTCCCCACCTGGTCTGACCCGGACCGCCGTCGTCGGCGTAGGGGACGGTGTGGTCCAGGTCGCAGCTCCGTGACGGCGTCGCCCCGTAGGGGAACACGTCGTGCGGCATGAGGGTTTCGACCGCCGTGCGCAGCGAAACGGAGGGGTGATGTGGGGTCTCGGGGCTGATGGCCCAGGGATCAACGACGGGACGGACCGTCACCCGCGAACCGGCCAGGAACTCGGGGATCCGAGCGGTCAGGAGCACTCCCCAGCGCTCCACCACGGCGGCACCCGATGCGACGGGACTCGAACCCGCGATCCCGCCGGTCCCATCCTTCGGCTCCACGAGCCCGAGGGCGGGGTCGGTGGCGTTCACGTGCACCACCACGGTGGCCGCGGGCAGCGCGTCCTGACCGCTCACCCGCCGGGCCAGAACACCGACCGCGGCGGCGCGCCGCTGCCTCAGGTCGCCCTCCTCGGCGGGCAGGGTCCGGGCGACGGCGGTGAGGGCGTGATCGAACGCAACACCGTCGGCGGCGTCCACGATCCCCCAGATCGTGCAGTGCCCGTCGGTGATCCCGGAGACCTCCACGTCCCGGCGGCGGCGTTCCGCCTCGGCCCGCTCCGCGGCGACCGCGGGATCAGCCTCCACGATCCACCGGTCAATGTGCTTGAGGATCCGCTGCCACGACCAGACCTTCATCGCCCAGGCGAGCTGCCGATCCAGCCACTCCACCGCCTTCACGCCTAGCACGGCAGCCCGGTTGGTGACGTCAACCACCTGCCACCACCGCAGCTCCCCGCCCAGGAAGGCCTCCCACAGCCGCGGGAACCTGAAGCGCACATCCAGCACGTCGGCGATCCTCTGCAGCGCCGAACCGGTGGAGATCCCGAGGATCCCGGCAATCTCGGCGGCGAGGAACTCCCCCACCCCGGGGGTGCCCGCGTGACCGGGAAAGATCACGCGCTCCATGCCCTCGAACACCGCTTCCTGATCAACCTCGTAGAGTTCGGCGGCCTTCGCCACGGCCACCACCGCGGCGACCTCGGCAGCCCGGGCATGGCGATTCGCCTCATCAAGCGCGGCAAAAGCCTCTGCCACACACCCGGGAACCATCTCGAACATACATACGATTCTATCCAACCCCGCCCACAAATAGAAGACGTTTTCGATAACAGTTCGATAACTTCTTCGCAGGGTTGGACTGCGGTCGCCGTGGTTTCGACACGACCCGCTCGCTGACGCTCGCAGATCGGCTCAACCAACATCAGGGAGGACAAAGCCGGTCGGCTTTGGGGACGACCCCCTCACACCAGGCGGTAGCCCATTCCCCGGACTGTTTCGAAGCGTTGTTTGCCCAGTTTGTTGCGCAGGTAGGAGACGTAGACGTCGACGACATTCGAGCCGGGGTCGAAGTCGAAACCCCAGACGTTGCTGAGGAGTTGTTCGCGGCTGAGCACCTGGCCCGGGTTGCGCAGGAACACCTCCGCGAGGGTGAATTCGCGGGCCGACAGATCCACCCACTGGCCGTCGACCTGGGCGCGACGGGTGCGGTAGTCCAGCACCAAACCGCGATGTTCCAGGTAGTTCACGGATGTCCTCGCGGGTTCGGGTTCGGCCCTGAGCCGCAGCCGGATCCGGGCCAGCAACTCCTCGAAGGAGAACGGTTTCGGCATGTAGTCGTCGGCGCCGCCCTCCAGCCCCGCCACCCGGTCGGCCACCGACGAGCGGGCCGTGAGCATGATCACCGGCGTCGCCACACCCTGCCCGCGGATGCGTTCCAGCACCTCGAATCCGTCGATGTCCGGCAATCCGACGTCCAGGATGATCAGCGCGAAGTCGCCGTGCACCGCCAGCGTGGCCCCCGTCTCACCGGAGGGCGTGGTCTCGGAGGTGAATCCCGCCGACTTCAGTCCCTTGGCTATGAACCCTGCGATCCTGGGTTCGTCCTCGATGATCAATATGCTGCTCACTGCTGTGGTTCCCTCGGTTCGGATGCGCCCTCCGGGAGCGGCCCGATGGGCAATGCGTGGGGGCTAGCCGGATTCACCGGAATCCGCAGGGTGAACACCGACCCGCTCTTCGTCACGGATTCGATGTCCAGGTGCCCGCCGTGGGCTTCCACGATACTGTCGACGATGTTGAGTCCCAGCCCCGACCCCGATGCCCGCTGCACCGCGGCCGCCGTCCGGACGAACCGCTGCCGCACCGCCTCGGTTTCCTCCGGTGTCATGCCGATGCCCTGGTCGCGCACCCACAGCAGCACCGACGCGTCCTCCACCCGCGATCCGATACCGATCCGGGTTCCCTCGTCGGAATACTTGACGGCATTGGCCGCGAGCTGGAGCCACGCCTGGGTGATCCGCACCGGGTCCAGCACCGCCCGCACCATCGCCACGTGCTCCAGCTGCCAGTCACGGTTCCCCAACGCCTTCGCTTTCATCAGCACCTGGTCGGTCAGCTCGGCGACATCGTAGGTGACGGGGGTCACGAAGTCGCTCTGGGAGGCCTTCGCGAGCGTGAGGAGGTCGTTGACGAGCACTCCCATGCGGTCGAGTTCGTCGATGGCGAGTTCCCGGGTCTGGAGGACGTCGGCGGGGTCGTCGTGGTCGATCAGCTCCAGGTGCCCGCGAACCACCGTGATGGGGGTGCGCAGCTCGTGGCCGACGTCGTCGAGGAGCCGGCGCTGCCCCTCGACCGCGCCCTGCACCCGGTCCAGCATCCGGTTGACGGCCTTCGCCAGAGCGGTCAGGTCGTCGTGGCCCCGCACCGGCACGCGAGTGGTGAGGTCGTGTTCGTCGATCTGGTCGGTGGCGGTCCGAAGCTCCCCGATCGGCCGCAGCAGTCTGCCGACGATCAGCCAGGTCGGGGCGATCAGCAGCGCCACCGTCAGCGCCGCCGCCACCGCGTAGAACGCCATGGACTGCCGCAGCTGGGCCCCCGCCCGGTCCAGGTCGATGACGCGCAGCAGGGTGGCCCTGTGGTCGCCGATGCTGACGACGGCCACCAGCACCCTGTAGTTTCCCTTGGACGTCCGGACGGGTTTGATGGCGTTGTCGGTTCCCGTGAGGTTGTCCCGGACGGCCTCCAGGAGTTCGGGGTCGTCCTCGGGCCTGAGTTTCACGTCCTGGCTGGCGACCCACCGGAGCTCGCCGTCGATGAAGCCCGCCTCCCCCGAGTCGGGGCTGATGACGCTGCGTTTCATGAAGGTTTCCAGCACGTTGGGGGCGGAGCTGAACGGCTCCTTGGTTCTCGGGTCCACCCCGTCGGTGGCCAAGGCTCTCAGCTCCCCCTCCACCCGCCGCAGCTGGTTCTCGGTGGTGTCCTTGAGGTGCCGGTTCTGGAGGATTCCGACGATCACCCCGGAGATGGTCAGCGCGATCCCGGCCACCAGCACGAGTGCGAACATGAACCTGACGCGAATCGTGAACCCGCCGCGTCGCAGAAACCTCCTCATTGCCTCATTCTTTCCCATGCCCACCCTCTTCCACGCTCACGTCCTCTCGATGTCGGTTGACCCGGACCGTGACGCCGCCTCCTTTCCCGTGCACGTTTCGCGGGGGAGGGAGGAATTACGGTTTCGACACCGATTCACCTTCCCAGGCCGTGGTAGGTCCAGCCTGACGCGCGCCAGCGGGCCGGATCGAGGGCGTTGCGGCCGTCGATGATGGCGGGGCGCCGCACCAGGTTCGCCACCTTCGCGGGATCCAGCTGGACGTACTCCTTCCATTCGGTGAGCAGCAGCACCAGGTCGGCGTCCCGCAACGCCCGTTGCGTGTCGGGTTCCGCGACGAGGTCCGGGTGCCGCCGCGCCGCGGCGTCGAGGGCCTTGGGGTCGGTGATGCTCACATGCGCGCCGAGCATGTGCAGGCGGTGGGCGATGTCGAGGGCGGGCGAGTCGCGGATGTCGTCGCTGTTGGGTTTGAACGCCGCACCGAGCACGGTGATCCTCGATCCGGGAAGCTGGTCGCCGAGGCTGCGCAGGGCCAGGTCGACCACCCGGTCGCGGCGGCGCTGGTTGATGGCGTCGACCTCCCGCAGGAAGGAGACGGCGTCGTGGACACCGAGTTCCTTGGCGCGGGCGACGAAGGCGCGGATGTCCTTGGGCAGGCAGCCGCCGCCGAACCCGACCCCGGCCCCCAGGAACCGCCGGCCGATGCGGTCGTCGTGCCCGAGGGCGTCCGCCAGTGCGGTGACGTCGCCGCCGGTGGCCTCACACAGCTCCGCCATCGCGTTGATGAAGCTGATCTTGGTGGCCAGGAACGAGTTGGCGGCCACCTTCACCAGCTCCGCCGTCGCGTAGTCGGTGACGATCTGCGGGATGCCGTCGGCCAGCAGCCGGGCGTAGACCTCGTCGAGCCGGGCACGTCCCAGCTCCGCGCGTACGGGATCGGCGGGCAGGCCATAGACGATGCGGTCGGGGTGGAGGGTGTC
>CALLVV010000001.1 GCA_938012815.1 uncultured Propionibacteriaceae bacterium | reverse complement strand
ATACCCCTGAAGATCAGCAGTAAAAGCCCTCAACGAATCCGCCCACCCGGACACCACATCACCCAAAGCCTCCGCCGCGGGACCAGCTATGAAAGACGCATGCTCGGATACAACATCCATCAACAACGACAAGCCATCCTCGGCCTCATCACCAGCCCGCACAACAACAGCAGCCGCACGCTGCTGAGCCCCAAGCTCCAACTGCATATGGGTACCCACGTAGCGCCCCTCTCACCTACTACAACTTTGACATCGAAGACGTCTGATGTCACAACTGTACCGATCGAGAGGGTCATGCCTACCCCGCACGACGCGATGGTTTCCGCACAGGCCATTTCCCCCGGTCCCGGTGGGCGTACACACAGCACCGGGGCCGCCCTCCTTTCAGGGCGGCCCCGCAGAGGTTTCAGCGCAGGTAGTGGCGCTGGTCGGCCTTCTTGCCCTCGTACCAGATGCGGGCCTGTTGCGTCGACTCGATGCGCGAGACCTCCGAGATCGGCACGTCCCACCAGCTGGAGCCGGGCGGGTTGGGGCCGTACAGGTCGGTTTCGATGTGGATCATCACCGGGTCCTCGCAGGCCACCGCCTCGGCGTAGGCCCTGCGGAACTCGTCCATGCCGTGGACCCGCAGCACCTTCAGGCCCCACGACTCCGCGTTGGCGGCGATGTCGACGGGCAGCAGGTCGCCGTCGGCGTTGTGGGGGGTCTCGCCGGTGCGGTAGCGGGTGCCGAAACGCTGCGACCCGTGGCTCTCCGACAGCGCCCCGATGGAGGCGAAGCCGTAGTTCTGCAGCAGCACGAAGATGACCTTGACCTTCTCCTGGACGATGGTCGCGAGCTCCATCGGCAGCATCTGGTAGGTGCCGTCGCCGACGATGGAAACCACCTCGGCCTCGGGCCTGGCCAGTTTCACACCCATCGCCGCGGGGATCTCGTAGCCCATGCAGGAGAAGGCGTACTCCACGTGGTACTGCTCCGGGGTGGGGGCCTGCCACAGGCACTGGAGGTCGCCGGGCATCGAACCGGCGGCGTTGATGACGACGTCCCCGTCGCCCATCAGCTCGTTGAGCGCCCCGAACACCTCGGTCTGCGCGGGCAGCGGGGTCTGATCTCGGTGGTAGCACTCGTGCGTGGCCTTCGCCCACTCCGCCTTCAGGCCGGCGATGCGTTCGGTGTAGTCGTCGCCGACCCGGTACCCGTCGAGGGCCGCGGTCAGCGCCTCCAGGGACTCGCGCGCGTCGCCGACCACCATCTCGGCGCTGTGCTTGGCGGCGTCGAAGGCGGCGACGTTGATGTTGACGAACTTCACATCCGGGTTCTTGAACTGGGTGTGGGAGGCGGTGGTGAAGTCCGAGTAGCGCGTCCCGATGCCGATCACGACGTCGGCCTCGTCGGCCAGGGCGTTGGCGGAGGCGGCGCCCGTCGACCCGACCCCGCCGACCGCGGCCGGGTGGTCGTGGTTGATCGCGCCCTTGCCCGCCTGGGTGTCGGAGACGGGAATCCCGGTGGCGTCCGCGAAGGCCCGCAGCTGCGTCGACGCCTCCGCGTAGATCACACCGCCACCCGCGACGACGAGGGGTTTCCGTGCGTCCCGGATGATCGCGGCGGCCCGTTCGATGGCGGCGGCCTCGGCCGGTGGGCGGCGCACGTGCCAGACCCGTCGCGCGAAGAACTCGACGGGGAAGTCGTAGGACTCGGCCTGCACATCCTGCGGCAGGGCGATGGTCACCGCGCCCGTGTCGACCGGATCGGTCAGCACCCGCAGCCCGGCGAGCAGCGACGGGATGAGCTGCTCGGGCCGTTCGATGCGGTCGAAGAACCGCGAGACGGGACGGAAGCAGTCGGTGGCGGCGGTCATCGGCGAGACCGGGTCCTCGACCTGCTGCAGCACCGGGTCGGGGAAACGGGTGGCGAACTGGTCGGAGGGGAACAGCAGCACCGGCAGCCGGTTCGTCGTGGCCAGGGCCGCACCCGTGACCATGTTCAGCGACCCGGGGCCGATCGAGGAGGTGCACATCCAGGTGCTCAACCGATTCGTGGTCTTGGCGTAGGCCGCGGCGGCGTGCACCATGCCCTGCTCGTTGCGGGGCATGATGTAGCGCATCCGCCCGCCCTCGGGGGTGGGGTCGAGATCGTTCTGCAGCAGGGCCTGGCCGATCCCGGCGACGTTGCCGTGCCCGAAGATGCCGAAGGCACCGGCGATGAGACGCCGCTCGATACCGTCGCGTTCGGTGTACTGGTTGACGAGGAAGCGGACGACCGCCTGCCCGACGGTGAGACGCACTGTTGACACTGGGGTTCCTTAGTTGAGAGGGGTCATGGGGAGCCGGGGATCGACGTCCTGGGAGGCCCAGGTGTCACGGATCCAGGTGTATGCGGGATCGTCGGTCATCAGCCAGGTGGAGTCCTCGGCGGGCCCGGCCATGACGTTGAGGTAGTAGAGGTCGTATCCGGGAGCGGCCACCGACGGTCCGTGGTAGCCGTGCGGCATCGTCACCACGTCGCGGGAGTGCACCTCGGCGCACACGTCGATGTCGTGACCCGAGGGGTAGATGCGCTGCAACGCCATCCCCGGAGACCCGTTCAGCCCCGGCCGCACCTCGTAGTAGTAGATCTCCTCGAGGATGCGTTCCACCTCGTTGTGTTCGTCGTGCTTGTGGGGCGGGTAGCTGGACCAGTTGCCGCCCGGGGTGAGCACTTCGCAGGCCAGCAGGTGGGAGGTTTCGAGGTCGTTGCCGAGCGCGTAGTTGTTGACCTGGCGGGAACACGGACCCGCGCCGCGCAGGGTGGTGACCACCTCGGTGACGGGGCAGTACCGCACCGGCAGGTCGCGGGTGGCCTTCGCCGCGGGCAGCGCGAACCGCCCCCCGGATTCGCTGCGGACCGTGAACGTGGTCCCGCGCGGGATGTAGAGGTAGTCGGTGATGGCACTCCACACCTCCTCGCGACCGTTCAACACGTGGGTTTCGCCGTTCACCTCGACGGCGCAGCCCCCGGACAGCGGCAGCACCAGCAGCTCGGAGACCCCGGAGGTCATCGTCTCCGATCCGCCCGCGGGCAGCGCCAGCACGCGGATGGAGCTCCACTGCCAACCGGCGCGTTCGATGCTGACGTCGGTCTCGAACTGGCCGTGGGCGGTGCTTCCCGCCTTGATCACGTGGGTTTCGTTGTCCATGTTTTCCTCCTCAGTGCCGGATTCTGCTGACGACCGGGACGACCTGCGGGTTGGCCGCCATCAGGCGCTCCACCTCGTCGATACGCGGCATGGCGGTGGAGCACTCCAGCCGCGACGCGACGATGGCACCCGCCGCCGACGCGAAGGCGAACGTCCTGGCCAGGTCCCAGCCCTGCAGCAGGCCGTGGCACACGGCCCCGCCGAAACCGTCGCCCGCGCCGAGCCCGTTGCGGACCTGGACGTTGGTGACGGGCACGTAAACCCGTTCCGTCGCGGTGCGCACCAGGGTTCCCATCGTTCCCTGCTTCACGACGGCGACCTCCACCCCGCGTTCCAGCAGCGCGAGGGCGGCGGCGTCCGGGTCGGTCTCGCCGACCGCGATCCGGCACTCCTCCAGGTTCCCGATCGCCACGTCGACGTGTTCGAGGGCCCGCTGGACCTGCGCCGTCGCCTCCTGCTCACTGGGCCAGAAACGCGCCCGGTAGTCGAGGTCCAGGACGCTCATGCCGTTGCCGTGGTGGCGTCGCAGCGCCTCATGGTTGGCCGACCGCGACGGTTCCACCGACAGGCCGCTGACGGTCAGCCACAGGATACGGGCCGTGGCCACCTCGTCGGGCAGGTCGTCGACGCCGATCTCCAGGTCGGGGGTGGTCGGCTGGCGGTAGAAGAACAACGGGAAGTTGTCGGGCGGGAAGACCTCACAGAAGGTGACGGGGGTGTTGAAATCCGGGTTCACCACGACATACCGGGCATCCACGCCCAACCGGGTCAGCTCGGAACGGATGAAACGGCCGAAGGGGTCGTCGCCCACCCCGGTGACGCAGGCGACGGAATGCCCCATGCGGGCCGCAGCGACGGCCACGTTCGCGGACGAGCCGCCGAGGAACTTGCCGAACCGGGTGACGTCCTCCAGGTGGGTGTTCATCTCCAACGGGTACAGGTCGACCCCGCACCTGCCGATGGTGCAGACATCGAGTACCGGCTCATCCACGATGATGACTCCTTGATGTCGGGGATGGCTCCTCACGGTCGCTGGGGATTGCTCCAGTCTGCCCACGCGACGGATCGCAGTCAACCTATGTCAGGACATTATTTTCCGTTCCTTACACCATGAACAGGCCTCCGGCTTGTATGATCACTTCAAACCGTCACCTACCCGCCACGCCGGGACAAAGCCTGTTCCGGCCCCGAGGAACGCACCATGGAACCGACCTACGAACCGGAGATCACGCTGGACCGCGACTCCCAGGTCCCCTTGTACCAGCAGATCGCGAAACCGATCGAGACCGCGATCCTGTCCGGGGCCCTGCCCGCGGGAGCGATGATCGAGGACGAGGTGTCGATGGCAACCCGCCTGGACGTGGCCCGCCCCACGGCCCGCAGGGCGTTGCAGGAGCTGGCTTCGCGGGGGTTGTTGACGCGCCGCCGTGGAGTGGGCACCCGCGTCACCCCGCCCCATGTGCACCGCCCCATGAAGCTGTCCTCCCTGAACGACGACCTCGCCGAGGCCGGGTTCACCCCCTCCACGCGGGTGCTCTCCTACGAGGTGCGCGAGGCCTCGCCGGAAGAGACCGAGAAACTCGGCATCGCCCGGGGTGAGGGGCTGCTGGCGGTGCGTCGGCTCCGCTATGCCGACGACCACCCCCTGGCGCTGATGACGAACCTCCTTCCCCTCGACATCGCGCCGACCTGGCAGGAACTCGGCGAAAGTGGCCTCTACCGCTGTCTGGCGGCGCGCGGCATCGAGGTGGCCTCCGCTCGCCAAGTGATAGGCGCCCGCGGGGCGAGCGCAAAGGAGGCCGAGGACCTGGGCGAGGAAGAGGGGGCACCGCTGCTGACCATGGAACGCACTGGCTACGCCGCCGACGGACGGGTGGTCGAGTTCGGTCAGCACGTCTACCGCCCGAGCCTGTACTCCTTCCACTTCTCGCTGTTCACGTCCTGACGCAGCGAGGGTCGTTCTGGGTAGCGGACAGATTACGTCTGGCCGTGTAACACCCTGAATCAAACGACCGGCCGCCCCCGCCGCTCTTGCCCGGCACCCCGACGCAGGCAGCAGACGCTGAGACACCCTCTTCGCCCTGTCCGCTGCCGCCAAGAACACCTCTACCCATGGCCACTCAAGACCGGGCTTCCCAACATCACACCTTGCCCTGAGCCAAGAGACAGGTCCGCACATCCCAACCTCTCCTTGGCCTGGGGTTCATCGGCATGCCACACCAGCGACAAGTGATGTCGTCGATCTCTGCGAGTCACGCTCGACCCAATCGACGGGAGAAGGAATGCACTTTTGGCCATGAAACCCATCCACTATTCTAGAAAGCTTGGTTGAGGTACTTGCACCATGACTTCCGGGCACTTAGCGTAGAGACAACTTCAGCGCGCGAGAAGTGTCAAGAAATCAACCAATCCTCAAAGGAGAAGGAAATGTACAAGAGGTACAACGAAGAGATCATCGACGACCTCGCCGAGATGAGCGACGCCGAGATCGAGGACCTGCTGGGCGCAGGATGTGGAGTTGTCTGCACCTTGACCCTCGACTGCAACACGGGCACTCTTGGACGCTGGTGGGGCTGCTGCTGAGTAATGGTCATCCTTGGGGGTTAGGGCCACACTGCGTTCCTGGCCCCCAAGGCCTCAATTAAGTCAGATTAGAGCCGGGACCCCGCTACACATCAAAGGAGCATCACGTGATGTTCGCTCAAATTTCACAGAGTTCAGCGAGTATTGCTTCAGCGGCTGATTCTCAAACACCTCCATTCGCCATCAAAACCCAAGGGATCACCAAAAAGTACGGAAACCAAACCGTGGTCAGCAACCTCAATATCGCTATTCCACAGGGTAGGATCTATGGTTTCCTGGGCCCGAATGGCGCGGGTAAGTCCACCACCATGAAGATGCTCTTGGGACTGACCAAGCCAACCAGCGGTGAGATCCGCATCTTCGGTCGCGACCTGCCTTCCAGCAAGGCAGAGATCCTGCCCAGGATCGGCTCCCTCATTGAAGGCCCCGCCTTCTACCCGCATCTCAGCGGGGTTCAGAATCTACGCCTTGTGGCCGACTATCTGTCCTGCCCCAAAGAGTCCGTCGAGGCAGCACTTGACATCGTCGATCTCACCAACAGCGCCGAAAAACCAGCCCGCCAGTACTCCTTGGGCATGAAACAACGCCTCGGCATCGCGATGGCACTGATCTCTGATCCCGAGTTGTTGCTGCTGGATGAACCGACCAACGGCCTTGACCCTGCCGGAGTGGCCGAGATCCGTTCCCTGATCATCAACCTTGCACGCGAGCGCGGCATCACCGTCATGGTCTCATCCCATCTGCTGTCGGAGATCGAACAGATGGCTGATGTGGTCGGGATCATCCAGGCAGGCCATCTCCGCTACCAGGGCACCTTGGAGAACCTGCGCGACCAAGGGCATCTTGTGCTGAAGACCGCTCCAGTCAACGCCGCCGCCGCTCATCTCAAAGCACTGGGACTGCAGCCACAGATTGCGGGAAACGAGATCAGTCTGCCACTCCTGAGCGATGACCTGATCGCTGAGGCCGTGAGCCAACTCGTCACCGCCGGAGTGCGCATTGCCCGAGTCGAACTTCGACGCAAGAGCCTTGAGGAAGCTTTCCTCGAACTGACGGAGGCTTCCACTGTCATCGCAAAGCCTCAGCCATCCAGAACCCAGAGGAGCCGAGCATGACCGCCTTCACCCTGGAGATCCGCAAGTACCAGAACAGCCGCCTGTCATATGTGGTCCTAGGCCTGGCCGGCTTCCTATCTCTCTGGCTGGCGATTCTGGTCATCATCGGGTCGGCCCGCGCTGTCCCCGGTCCGCAAACCACACTGACAATGGCCCTCTACAATTTTATCGGCCTCATCACGCTACTCATGGGACCAGCCGTCGCGATACTCGCCGGGCGGGTGGCTGGCGTGGATCAAGAGGAACGCATGGGCCAGTTCTATCGGGCACTCGGGCAATCGCCTCTTCAACAGTTCTTGATCAAGCTGACGCTGCTGACGATTCTCGCCGGCTTTGTGAACTTCAGCATGCTGCTCGTCGGGATCACGGTGGGGGCGCATGCCGGCCTAAGGGGCGCTCCTTCATACGGCGCGTCCTGCTGGCCTGTCGTCGCCCTGACGCTGGCAGCTACACTCGCGGTCAGTGCAGTCCAGTTGGCTTTGGCTAGTATATTTGATCAACCCTCGGCCGGTGTTGTTGTGGGTATAGCGGGATCGTTGGTGGCCACGTTCACACCCTTTTTGAATATCCCCGCACTCGCCTGGGCACTACCTTGGGGACTAACCACCGCAGCCACGCCGTATCTGCCGGAAGCACGCCAATTCGAAGGCAATTCTGATTTTCTCTTGGTAAGGAACCCCGGCCTCTTAGCAGGTATCGCGCTCATCGTTGCCATCATTTGGACAGCTATCGCAGCCTGGTTCACGGCACACTTGGAGAAGAAATCATGACCACTGCCACTATGAATACAATTCGGCCTCCTGCAAGACGCAACCAGATCAACCTCTTGACGGTTTGGCGGAATGAACGACTCAAAATCCGTCGCTTCTGGTTCTTTGTTGGAGCTGTGGGGCTTGGATCTTTCGCCCAGCTCCTCGGCGTGTCAAACTACCAAAATCATCAGGCAACGTTCGTTGAGCAGAACATTACCTGGCTCGCGATCTGGGGAGAGGGCGCTGTCCTTGTCACCAAGATTTTCCTGCCCCTCCTCTACGTCGTGATCATCAGTCAAGCCGCGGGACTTGAGTACCAGACACGAGGCTGGCAACGCCTAGCCTCGCTAAACCGCGCTGTGCCAGCTGTGTTCGGCAAGCAACTGGCGGCTCTCGAAATCGCGGTGTTTGGTCTCGTCATCTACACCGTCGCCACCATCGTGAGCGGCCTGGCCCTCGGGTTCGACCCCAGTGAACTGCCCCCCTACATCCTACGTGCTGGTTGCGGGGCGCTCGGGGCATGGGCTCTCAGCTCTGTCACCCTGCTAATTGGCACATACTTCCGGTCGTTCGCGGTCATCGCCACCGTTGGCGTCGCGGCCGTGATACTCGGCATGGGAATGTCTGTTCTGTTCCCGGCAATCACCACCGTTTATCCCTATGGCCTCATCGCCCAGGGCTTGGTCGGCCAAGACTTTTCCGAGTTGGCCTCACCTATCGCCATCATCGGCACAGCCGCAGTGTCTCTGGTATGGGTGGCCATCAGCACCGGTCTGATGTGCCTGACGATCAAGCATCGAGAATGGTGAAGCCCTTGGCCATTATGCAGGCGGCCGCTTACCGTTGAACACCTACACATAATTACCATCCTGTATGCAGGACCGCATCGAAGGCCCGGACCAGCCTCTGACCAAGACCACAGTATATCTTTCCCGGCTCTTAGATGAAGTCGTACCAAACACAACTGGCCCTGGTTAATCCTGGCGCAACTCACGGCTTCGAGAGCCCGGAATAAGTCGATTACAACCAGATTACACAACTCTTCTTGAGGAGAGCCACCCATGACGGCAACTCATTCTACACCGGCCATACCCTTTCTTGGGATCATTGATTCAGCGCTTGGCACCGTCTTCGACCAGACGCTCCACCCGCTGGTTCCCGAGGAAACACTGAGAGGATATGCTTTTCATGCGCTGGAAACCCCGCTGGTCTACCTTATGAATGAACGCCGTCTGCAGGGAAATCTCGCTGGAAAGACTCCTGAAGAACAATACCTGCGGTTTGCGGAAGACATACCCGGGGCTCTGAGCGCATTGCAGGAGCGTTTCCCGGAGCACTGGGCACGCTGGGTCGAGATCAGCGCCCACCTAAGTGAATCACTGAGGGTGATCTTGCGCCATGTCACTGAAGATATGCCAGCCATCTCAAGGCTTCTTCACACAGATGGGTGTCCCACTGTCAAGGCCATCAAACCGCTCGGTGACGTCCACCCTCAAGGGGTTGTGTGTGAGGTGGTCACTTCAGCAGGTGTGGTCTACCACAAGCCGCGTCCTGGTGGGAATGAGCTCTTCCTTGCTGCTCTTGACAGGTGGATGTCTGAACGAGCCGGGTATCGCCCGTGGCTAGCTCTCCATTTTCCGGAGGTCATCGACCGCGGTGATCACGCGTGGGTAGCCCCTGTACGGCCAGAGCCCCTCCCCCACCGTGACGCTGCTATTTACTATTACCGTCGCGCCGGCCAGCTGCTCGGGCTTGCCTATCTGGTAAATCTCACCGACCTACATCACGAGAACATCGTCGCCACGGCAGCCCAGCCGGTTCCAGTGGATGTAGAGACGATCATGAGTGTGTTGCCTCGCACCCCGGATGGTCTTCCCGATGCCACTGAAGCTGTTCTGAAACAGACGGCTTCCTCCGCTGCATCCCCGGGTCTCCTGCCGCTCGGCACCACCGTGAAGGAACTGGGTGGCGACATCAGCGGTTTCGCGGCCGGTACTCTCCGGGCGCTCCGGCGGATTCTCGACCGGCAAGGTCGTTCCGATATGCGCTACGTGCGCGCCAGCTTAGAGTTCACTCCTGATACGAACCGTCCCAAGCTGAGCGGCATCCCGGTACCGGCAGCAGGGTACGTTGATGACATCGTCGAAGGTTTCACCACGACCCTGCACATCGCACTGAAATATCGCGATGAACTAGCTGCTTTCATCCGGAAGCGCTCACCCAACTTGCACGTGCGAGTGCTGGCTCGCATGACCAATCATTACTCAGCGCTGTTGGCCGGTCTGTCCCGGGTGGGACGCACCACCTCCCCCGAGGCGCTTTTCGACGTGCTGCGCCGAACCGCTTCTGGGCTTGCCGAGCCTCTAGTGGCTTCGGAGGAAGCTCAACTGCGCCAATGGGCGGTGCCTCACTTCTGGACCACCGCAGATTCCACGGCGATTCGGGACCCCTGGGGTAAGGACGTGGGTCAGCTCAGAGTCGCCCCGGCTACCCGGACTATCGCAAAGATCACCTCGCTCACGGAGACGGATATCGAGTATCAGGTCTCGCTCATCCGGTTAGCTCTCCAAGACATGGAGCAGGTTGCGCTCCCCTTGCACGGTGGACTTACCCAGCTCGGGGAGGGCTCATTCGAAAATTTCGCGACCTGCTACTTCGACGCCCTACGCGCCCAAGCCGTCGTTGGCCGGGACGGCAGCGTTAACTGGCCTACCTTGACCATTGACGAGGCGGGCCAACTGTTGATCCAGCCCTTGACCGGTGGGCTATACCGGGGTGTCTCTGGGGTGGCGGAACTCCTGGCCATCACTTGTCCTCCAGGGGAAACCTGGCACCAGCTGGCCGAGTCGCTGCTCAACACTCTACGGCTTGAAATCGAATCGTCTCTCACCGAAGCAACCCAAGCCTATTATCACGGCCCAGCGAGCCAACTCGCTGCGGCAGGACGGCTGAGTTTAGCTTTCAACCTTGCTGCCCCCTGGCTGCGGCCCTACTTCGAAAAACTCCTCAGCACCTTGTGCGAGGCCGATTCCTCGCGTTCACTGGATCTGCTTGAGGGGCCGGCAGGGCACATCGTCGCCCTGCGGAATCAGCCAAGCCAGCACGCTCGAGCAGTCTGTCGTCACCTCGGCCATCAGCTGTTGGCGATGACCTCCTGCGGATGGGACTCGAAGGAGGCCTTCCCCTGGAGCCGGAATGCCAGTTTCGCGCACGATTCCGGAGGTGTGGGCACCGCGCTGCTCATTGCGGCCGGTCTGGCAGAAGACCCGGAAATGGTCGATGGCTGGCGTGGCGCCTGGGAGTTTGAGAATACCTTCAAACTTGATGAGGGCTGGGACGATGCACGCTACCCGGAGACGACATACTCAACGAACTGGTGTCATGGCCTGGCCGGGATTGCTCTGGCACGCATCGTCTGGCTGCAGACCATTCATGGCAGTGCTTTCCTCGAGAGGGTAGTCTCAGCCAGCGAGATCGCCCAGATCCACAGTGAGCTCGACGAGGCTTCTGGGATTCTCATGCGTGCCCTGCATGATTGTGGATCCCCCAGCCTGTGTCACGGCATCGCGGGCGGTGCCATGGTGCTCGACGCCGCAGGGCGACTGCGCGACCGGCAGGACTGGCGCAAGGTGGCTGACGACCTCGTCACCCGCGCCGGCGCCACACTTTCTCGCTCTCCCCGCACGTGGGGCAAGCACGACGTGCGTGACTTCGGCATCATGACCGGGCCGGGCGGTCTAATCCTCGCACGCAGTTTCATCCGCAGTCCGCATGAGGGTCTCGGGCCGCTGCTACCCACCATGGGACCAATTCCAATTGGAGGCACGGCATGAGGATTGTGCTGCAACAGAGCGAGCAGGACTGTCTGTTGGCTTGCTACTCGATGGTTCTCAGCAGCATGGGCTCGCGGGTTTCGCCCGGGGAACTGCGTGACTGGAAACCCCTACCCCCTGACGGCTTGAGCGTCGGATTCTTACGCCTTCTCAATTCCGAATACGGGTTGACGATGAGCGCCCGCAAGGTAGACCGGAACCAGGTTTCCGATGACAGCCTGCGCAGACTCGCCACCCCCGTGATCGCCCATTGGGAGGGGCATCATTTCGTAGTCATCGAAAAGTTCGGACGTCGGTATGTCAGCGTGATCGATCCTGCTCTGGGACGTCTGCGGATAACGTACCAGGATTTCTGGGTTATGTTCACCAATGCTCTGGTGTTCTTGAAACCCTCCGATGACTTCAAACGACACCATTCAGCGTCATCACTTCATCAACCCTTGCGTGCGCTGTTCCCTGCAAGCGCCGGTGCCCTACTAACCCTGAGCATCATTCTGGCGCAACTCGTGACACTGGGTGTCACTGCCGGAACCCGGCAGCTAGTCCACCTAGGTCCTCCGACACCCATCCTGGTTCTCGGAAGCCTAGCGCTGACAGCAACACTGACAGCCGCCTCATTCACCATCCGCTCCCTTGGACTGCAACGCGGCTCCAACCACTTCGAAAGCACGTACACCAAACGGCTCTTCTCTGGAGTGTTCGCACAACGTTTGTCTTACTTCACCACCCAGTCGGTCGGAGCAATCACCGAGAAGATCGGCTTGAGATTCATCCTCAAAAACGCCTTGGTCATGACGATCCTTCCGTCGGTGCTCTCGGTCCTTTCACTGCTTCTCACACTGACCTACCTAGTCTTGGTGTCCCCACCTCTGGCCAGCCTGCTGGTGGCTGGCTCTACCCTCTATTTCCTGGTGAGCCTGTTCCTAACACGCCGGCAGATGGAAGCCAGCCAGACCCAGGTGCAGGCACAGGTGCAGATGAGCGGGGAGACCCAAGCGACCCTGACGAACATCGACGCTGTGAAGGCGACTGGCACCGAGGAGCATCACCTGCGACGCTGGATTTCAATGAACCAACGAGTCAATATGGAGTACAACCGTGTCATCCGGTGGAGCACCCTGACAGCAGGCGTACAGACCGGTTACACCACCAGCATGCTGGTACTCATCGTGGCCACAGGCCTCTGGCTGGTCGGCAGAGGGCAAGCCAGTATCGCCGACATCATCCTATTCCAGACGGGCATGGCGTTATTCACCGGCGCGGTATCCGAAGCTCAAGGCGTGGTGCAGCAGATCGCCAACGTCGCTGTTTACCAGGACAAGCAAGCCGATCTCTTCCATGCCTCACCCTGCTTCGGGGAATTGATACCCGCGGATGAGCCCGGGAGGATCGAGGCCAGGTCACTCGCCTTCGGCTACCCGGGAAGCGCTTTGGTATGCAACGGGATCGACCTCCAGGCCGCGCCTGGCGAGAAAATTGCCGTATTTGGGCCATCAGGAGCCGGAAAATCCACCCTGCTGTTCGTACTGCTGGGGCTCAATGACTTCTCTGGCACCCTGAAGGTGGGCGATGCCCATTTCCGGGAAACTACCGGCGTGGTCTTTCCCAAGATGACCTTGGTGGAGGGAACCATACGCGAAAACCTGATGTTGGGGTACGACCATGATGTCAACGATGCAGACCTGTTAGACATCTTGGCGGATGTCAACCTAGATCAAACCGTGAACCGCCTTCCGGCCAAGCTGGATTCACGTGTCCAGGCGGGTGGCCGTAATTTCTCAACTGGACAGGCACAACGGCTCCTGCTGGCTCGCGCACTGGTGCGAGGACGGCAATTCCTGTTCCTCGATGAAGCCGTCAGTAGTCTCGATGAGGACAACCGTCGCCACATCTACAAGCATGTGATCCGCGGAGAGCGTTACCGAGACGTCACCATGGTCATGGTGAGCCACGACCCCACAGTCATGGAGTACTGCGAAACAGTTTGGAACATGGCAGACCGGGACTCATTCGATGTGATGCCCACCTCAGGCAGGTTCATGTCGGCGACGGTCACGGCTCCCACACCGCTGGCCGGAAAGACTCTCGATGCACTGCCGCGACGGGCCAAGCAGGCGGTAGACGACGCTCCTGAGTTGATGGCCCATCCGCAACCACCCCGGCGCTACGCGATAGACCTACCTGGCTCCTGGGCGCCTTGCGGCCAGGCAGTGGCTGCGCCACGTGTGACGAGCGCCAGGGTTGAGCAACCTGAACGAGGACGCCCTCAGCAGGCCAAAAGTCGCAAGGACCCTGGTCCACTGTGATTCCCACACGGTTTCCCCTAGCATTGAGATAGCACTGGATTCCTGGCAGCGGCACGCCGGATCAGCTATCTCCCGGCATCTGCACCAGCATCACCGGCAAGGAAGGTAGGTATCACGTTATTATCCAATCAGATTCCAGCACATTCCCGGGAAGAAAGCATCAACCAACAATTTCGTAGAAACATCAGCCACTCAGCTCATCCGAGCTCAACTCTTCAGGAGAGAAAATGTTCATTCGCAAACTGATTGCGGTTACCGCAGCCACACTGGCTTTAGCACCTCAGGCCGAGACTTCCAACATACCTCAAACAGTCGAAGTCACACAACTCACCAGCTCATCTTCCCCGGAGTATCTGTGCCACATTTTCCCTCTCTTCTGCGGCCTCTGAGTACGCTACAGCGAGTTCCCGCATCCCTAAAATGGACTGGATACCCAAGAAAACCTGGAAGCGGCAGGGGTCAGACTACGCCTCCCTCATCCCATGGTGGCTTCGTCTAGGACTACTCCTAGCAGCTCTGGTGGGACTGGCTAGCGACGTCACTTCCACTCCTTGGACGCCCGCAAATCTCTGGATCATAATCCAGTTTATTTTATCGTATGCAGCCATTGGCTTGTGTCTGATTTCAATACGGGCATCGCTCATCCTATGCGCAATGGCCATGGGAACGACGTTTGCCACCCACCTTCCCTTCTTCCCCATGATAGCGGCGACGGTAATCATGCTGCTGGTATGCACACTGTCCCGACATCACGTAATGGTCATTCACTGGGGCCTGAGCCTTGCATGGCTTATCTTGACGACTTGGCTCGTGGAGCTCAGGGGAGTCGGCAGCACAATAGCTTTCTGGTGGGGATCTATCTCGGTGCTCTGCGGCGCCAGTCTGATCGGCCTAGCTCTCCGGTACCTTGTGGTAAGGACGGTCAAGATGCGCCGACAACTGGTTGCCGTCAGAGCCCGCCAAGAAGAGGTGCGTCGCGAAGAACGTCAGCATCTGGCGCGGGAGCTTCACGATGTGGTGGCTCACCACATAACTGTCATCACGATGAACGTCATGGCTCACCGGAAATCCCGAGACCCTGATCTACTCCAGGACGTTTTAGGCATCATTGATGACTCCGCCCGCGAAGCACTCACTGAGTTAAGAGCACTACTAGACGTCCTACGGACAGGAGAGGCCAAGGATTCCAAAGCTTTCACCGAACAGATAAACAGCACCCCCAGCATAAACGAACAGATTGACCGGCATATAGAATCACTAAGAGGATTGGGCTTTACCATAACCTCAATGAACACTGACCCACGGGTAGAATCACTTCCATTCTCGCTCAGAAATACATGCGCGCGCCTGATACAGGAATCAGTCACTAATATCGTCAAACACGCGCACGCAGGAGCGGCCTGCTCCATCACTCTGGCCATCAAGGCGACAGAGGTGCAGGTCAAAATCACAAATTCCCATCCCAAGATCGTCGCTCACCAGAGGCTGGAAGGATATGGATTGACCTCTCTCCACGAAAGAGTCATCGCAGTGAACGGCAGCTACTCATCCGGACTTCGCGGCGATCAGTGGGTGGTAGAAGCCCGCATCCCCATTCACAATTCAGATACTTCACACTTGACACCCCGAAAGAATCCAGAATGAGCTGACCATTCGCCACGTCAGGCCTGAGTTGTCGCAGTTTAGTGACCCAGGATTTTCTCGATTATTGCTGTGGTGTCGGGGGTTGTGTGGTGTTGGGGGTTGTGTGGGGTTGGGCGGTGATGGCTTGACCGGCGATTTGGATGGTGACTTGGCGTAGGGGTCGTAGGGTTCGAATCAGTCGTTTGATGCTGATGCCGGTGGTGGTTTGGAGCTGCGGGTGATGGCGAGAGCGGTGAACACGATGGTGAGGTGGGCTTCGATCGCTTCGGCTTGGTGGTGGAAGATTGGTCTGGCTTTGAGGTCGTGTTTGGACATCCGGAATGATTGTTCGATGTTCCATAGGTCGTGGTAGGCGTCGATCACTTCCTGTCCTGGCATGGCGGTTATGGGAATGTTGGTGACGTAGCCTTTCAACCCGACCAGTTGTTTCGCTCGGGTCAGCGCGTCTTCGTTGAGGACAGCGGCGCCTTTGCTGGTTGTCACGAACCGTGGGTTGCGGGCGGTCTTCTCGCCGGCCACGACGGCCCGGGCCTTGTTCTCCTGCGCGGTGAGGGTTCTGCGGTCGTGGAGTGCACGTTTGTGGCTGTAGTGGACTGCCATGGGTTTTGTGGACGGCAGTGAAAAACTTGGATTGTGGTTGAGGTTGCCGTCTCGGTTTTCCTCCATTCCTGATGGACTTCGTCCGGGGTGCGGTACCCGATCGCAAAATGAAACCTGGTTTGATCGCAGTCAGCGTTCAATCCATGATGTCACCTCTTTGATTGCTTTTCTTCTGGTGTAGTAGATCCTCCCGGTTGACGAGTTATTTCCTGCACGGGTGGCGTTGAATGATATCTGCTGCGGCACTGTACGTGGCACACACCCGTTCTTCCCACCGAAGCGAGGAAACCATACTTGTTCATGGAGGCGGTGTACTCGGCGGACGTGTACTGCGATCCCCGGACTCGACATGAAAAACGTCACACCCTTGACGGGCTGACAGTTCTGAACTGCCACTTCTCCGGGGCGTTTTGAACCAATTCGACTCGCATGCGTCCCTGCCCTGGCGTAGCCAACAATCCTTTTCAAGCAGACGGCCCCTCACGGCCTGCCGGATACACGAATCCTTCCCGGGTGTGAACATAGGTGATGTCACCCACCAGCATCCGCGGCTGTGAAGTTCCTTTCGATCAGATCAGGACACCCTGCCAGGTCGGCAGCAGGCACAGTAGTTGCGGGCCTTGAGGCAAGGTGTGACACCCCCTCCAGGCCCTCCAGGCTGCATGAACCGGCGCACCGTCCCCTGGGACTGATTGCAACACCATTGCGTTCCAAGACTTTGCGACCCCGTCTACAGCAAGTGGGTTCAACAACCCCAGAATCAGCCACAAATAGCACGGGGGGCAGGTGGTAATCTGTCGTCATGGCAGACATCACTGTTCTAGTGGTTGATGACCAGCCACTCATGCTCTATGCCATGAGGACTCTCCTCGATAACGAGGATGGCATCTCAGTAGTAGGGACGGCCGAGGACGGTCAGGCAGCAGTTGAACAGGCCCATGCGCTCATCCCAGACCTAGTTCTGATGGATCTCAAAATACCCCGTCTGAACGGGGTCGAAGCCACACGAAGGATCGTCGCAGAGTTGCCTGGCATCAGGGTGTTGGTGATCACGATGTTTTCTACGCTGGACCATGTGGTCCCCGCCCTCCGGGCAGGGGCCTCAGGGTATCTGGTCAAGGACGCCCGCGCTGAGGAGATCCTTGCCGCCATCCATGGCAGCATGGCCGACAACCTGCCGCTGTCTCCCGGCGTCGTGCGCCTCCTGGCTCAGCAGGTGATCGGCGGCGTCCACGACCCGAAGGCCGTCTCCGGGTCAGCCGCGACGGAGGTGGGCCTGGCGCCCCGCGAGATCTCCGTCCTGCAGCTCTTGGGACGGGGGCTCAGCAACCGTGAAATCGCCAGGGAAATGTACATCTCCGAAGGCTCTGTCAAGACCTACCTGGCCAACGCCTGCACGAAACTCGGCGTCCGCGACCGGCTCCAGGCCCTGATCCGGGGATTCGAGTTGGGCATCGTCAGTCCCCGGCTCTCCATGGGTGACTAGAGTTTTCACCCTGGGCAGAGAACAAAACCCCTAGCAATCACGCCTCCCGTGCTTTGCACGTCGCCCCTTGGGGTCCACGGCACGGCTCCATCATCCAGCCAGGCGAGCCACAGCGTTATTCGGGGGCGACAAGACATCCCGGCGGGATTGCGCAAACCGCGGCGCGTCGTGCCGGTGCGCAGGGTGAAGCGTAGGTCAGGCTAATTATGGGGCGCCAACCCTTCCCCGGTCGCCCGCGCCGGAGGGTTCTCGGCCTGTGCTGTTCACATCCCAACGCCCCAACCGATCGATTTGTCATTACAAGTGCTTGACTTGGTGTTGCCATTGGGGTTGACTTGGTTCGACGACGGCGATGACGCTGCCGCCACCCCCGAGAAGGAGCCTGAAGTTCATGACTGACATCGAGTACACGCCAGGACCTCTCCTGGACGCCGCCCGCAACACCCCGACGGCGCTCTGGAACGATTCCTCCGACCTGGATGAGCTGCGCCAGTCCATCTCGTACGGCGGTGTCGGCGCCACCTGCAACCCGGTCATCGCCTACACCACCATCAAGAAGCACCTCGACGTGTGGGCGCCGCGCATCCAGGCCATCGCCGACGCGAACCCCACCTGGGGCGAGTCTGAGATTGGCTGGAAGGCCGTCAAGGACATGTCGCAGGAGGCCGCGAAACTCCTGGAGCCCATCTTCGACGAGCACAAGGGACGCAACGGCCGCCTGTCGGTGCAGACCGACCCGCGTTTCCACCGCGACGCCACGAAGCTCGCCGACCAGGCCGAGGAATTCCACAACCTGGCCCGCAACATCGTGGTGAAGATCCCCGCTACCAAGACCGGCCTTGAGGCCATCGAGGACGCCACCTCCCGCGGCGTCTCGATCAACGTCACCGTGTCCTTCTCCGTGCCGCAGGCCGTGCAGGCCGCCGAGGCCATCGAACGCGGCCTGAAGGCCCGTGAGGCCGCCGGGCACGACACCTCCGAGATGGGGCCGGTCGTCACGATCATGGTGGGTCGTCTCGACGACTGGCTGAAGCACGTCGTCGCCCGCGACGGCATCTTCATCGACCCGTCGGCCCTCGAATGGGCGGGCATCGCCGCCATGAAGCGCGCCTACCAGATCTTCCAGGAGCGCGGCTACCGCGCCCGCGTGCTCGCGGCCGCCTTCCGCAACGTCAACCAGTGGGCCGAGTTCGTCGGCGGCGACGTGGTGGTCTCCCCGCCCTTCAAGTGGCAGAAGATCATCGCCGACTCCGGCTACACCGCCCGCGAGCGCATCGCCGACCCCGTCGACCCGCACTACATCGCCGAGCTGGAGCGCATCCCGGACTTCGTCCGCGCCTACGAGCCCGACGGCATGACCGTCGAGGAGTTCGAGGAGTTCGGCCCCACCCGCAAGACGCTGCGCCAGTTCCTGGCCGCCGACGCGGACCTCGACGCCCTGGTGCGCGACATCATCGTCCCCGCGCCCTGACCCGGTCCCCGAGACAAGCCGGTTTGCTGGCCTTGTACCCGGTTTGCTGGACCTGTTGCTGTTTGCCTGCGCTGTAGCGCAGGCAAACGTGAATACGCCCAGCAAATCGGCATTAGGGCCAGCAAACCGGCCTCCACGCCCAGCGGGCATCTCACTCCAAGGAAGGAAACCACATGCTGCGCATCGCAGTGATAGGCGCGGGGCGCATCGGCAAGGTCCATGCCGCCACCGTCGCCGCCCATCCCCAGGCCCGGCTCGTGCTGGTCTGCGACCCGTTCATCGAGGCCGCGAAGGCCCTCGCCGAACCCCTCGGGGCGCGCGCCTCCGCCGACGCCGCCGAAGCCTTCTCCGCCGACGACGTGGACGCGGTCGTCATCGGCTCCCCCACCCCCCTGCACGCCGAGCACGTCCTGGCAGCCGCCCGCGCGGGCAAGGCCGCGCTGTGCGAGAAGCCAGTCGCGTCCTCCGTCGAGGCGGCCCGCGCCCTCGCCGACGAGCTCGCGACCTTCGAGCACCCGCCGGTGATGGTTGGTTTCCAGCGCCGCTACGACCCCTCCATCGCGAAGGCCCAGCGGCTCGCCGCCGAGGGCCGGATCGGGCGCATCGAGCAGCTCACCATCGTCTCCCGCGACCCCGCCCCGCCGTCGGCGGAGTACCTGGCGCAGTCGGGGGGCGTGTTCAAGGACATGACCATCCACGACTTCGACGAGGCCCGGTTCTTCCTGGGTGAGATCGTCTCCGTCAACGCCATCGGGCAGAAGCTCGACCCGGCGCTGGCCGACGTCGACGACTTCGACGGCGCCGTCACGACCCTGCGGGCCGCCAGCGGCGCGGTCGCGATCATCAAGAACACCCGCCACTGCGCCAGCGGCTACGACCAGAAGGTGGAGGTCTTCGGATCCGAGGGCGAGGTCATCGCGGAGAACCTGCGTGCGACATCGGTCCAGATCAACGACGCCACGGGATCGGCCACCCAGGAGGTCTACCTCGACTTCTTCCTGGAGCGTTACGCCGACGCCTACCGCGACGAGCTCACGGCCTTCATCGACGCCGTCAACAACGGCTCCCCCGTGACCCCGACCGTCGAGGACGGCGTTGCCGCGCTGGTGCTGGCCGAGGCCGCAGAACGTTCCGCCCGCAGCGGACAGACCGTGGAGGTGACGAAATGAGGATCGCAGGGGCCCCGATCTCGTGGGGCGTGTGTGAGGTGCCGGGCTGGGGTTTCCAGATGAGCCCCGACCGGGTGCTCTCCGAGATGGTGGAACTGGGGTTGACGGCCACGGAGTTCGGTCCACAGGGCTGGCTGCCCGTCGAACCGGAGGCCCGCGCGGCCGCGGTGAAGGCGCACGGCCTGACCCCCGTGGGCGCGTTCTTCCTGGCCGTGATGCACGACCCCGGCCACGACCCGATCCCCGCCGTCAAGGCAGAACTGGAGGCGTTCCGTGTCGCGGGCGGATCGGTGTTGGTGCTGGCCTGCGACTCGGGTCGCGAGGGCTACGACGACCGTCCCGTCCTCGACGAGCAGGGCTGGGCGACGCTGTACCGCAACCTGGACCGGATCGCCGAGGTGTGCGCGGAGGCCGGCGTGACGGCGTGCGTGCACCCGCACTGGGGCACCATGATCCAGAACGCCGACGAGGTGGAGCGGATCCTCGACGAGACCGGCGTCGGACTGTGCCTCGACACGGGACACATGATGGCGGGCGGCGCGGACCCGGTGGACATCGTGCGCCGCCACCCGGAGCGGGTCGCGATCGTGCACGCGAAGGACGTCCACAAGGAGCTCACCGACAAGCTCCTGACCGGGGAACTCACCTGGAGCGAGGGCATCAGGGCCGAGATGTTCGCACCCATCGGGGACGGTGACGTGGACTTCGCCACCATCGTCTCCCTGCTGAACGAGGTGGGCTTCGACGGCTACTGGGTGCTGGAGCAGGACATCATGCTCGACAAGGACCCCGCCCCCGGCGAGGGCCCCATCCACAATGCCCGCAGGTCCTTCGAGGCGCTGAAGTCCTTGGCGGGCTGAACGTCTCCCGTCTCCCTGAAGCTGGTTGGGCCGGGCCGCGGAACGAGCGGCCCGGCCCAGTCATTTTTGCCCGGTGCTCAACCCGACCCAGAAATATGATATCATTTTGACATCACGAAGAAGGAGTCGACATGACCACCAACGTTCCACTTCCCTCCACCCCGGATGTCGACGTGCAGGAGCGCCGCGCCTGGACCATGCCCGGTCCCATCGGCCTGCTGGGGATCGTCGTGGCCGCCGGATTGATCGCCCTGGGCGTCCAGCAGTCCATCATCGAGAACCTGCCCCTGGGGCCGATTCTCATCGGGATCGGTACGCTTGCGCTGGCCCTCCTCGCCTCCGGCCTGTGCATGCTCAGTCCCGGTGAAGCGAAGGTGCTGGAATTCTTCGGCTCCTACGTGGGCACCGTCCGCAAACCCGGCCTGTGGTTCGTGGTCCCGTTCGTCGTCCAGAAAAAGATCTCGGTGAAGGTTCACAACTTCGAGACCCACGAGTTGAAGGTCAACGACGCAGACGGCAACCCGATCAACATCGCCGCCATCGTCGTGTGGCAGGTGGCCGACACCGCCCAGGCCAAGTACGCCGTCGAGGACCACATCGACTTCGTGCGCGTCCAGTCCGAGGCGGCGCTGCGGCACATCGCGATGAGCCACCCCTACGACAACCAGGACACCACGATCACGCTGCGCGGAGACACCGAGGTGATCGCCAAGGAGATGGCCGACGAGGTGGCGGCGCGGATCGCGCTGGCCGGGCTGCGCGTCGTCGAGACCCGGATCTCGTCGCTGGCCTACGCCTCCGAGATCGCGCAGGCGATGCTGCAGCGCCAGCAGGCCGCCGCCATCATCGCGGCCCGCGAGAAGATCGTCGAGGGCGCGGTCTCCATGGTCCAGGACGCCCTCACCCAGCTTGAGGCCGCCGACGTCGTGGTCCTCGACGACGAGCGCCGGGCCGCGATGGTCTCCAACCTCCTGGTGGTGCTGTGCGGCGACTCGCGGGCGACACCTGTAGTCAACACGGGGTCGCTGTATCAGTGACCCCGAGATCCGCGGATCGGCCGGAGCGCAAACAGGTGCTGCTCCGGCTCGATCCATCCGTGCACACGGCCCTGGCGCGCTGGGCCTCCGACGACCTGCGGTCGGTGAACGCGCAGATCGAGTACCTGCTCCGTGACGCCCTGAAACGGGCCGGCCGCCTGCCGGGCAGCGCCGCCCCCATGCGCCGCCCGGGTCGTCCCCCGAAATCGGAATCCGGCTGAGGCGACCCCGTACGCACGGCTTCCGGTCCACGTAGGATCGGAGACCGGAGAGGAGATGCGAGCATGGAACGCAGACAAATGGGCAACAGCGGGGTTTCGGTCTCGACGCTGGCGCTGGGGACGATGACCTTCGGGGCGGAATCCCCGGCCGAGGAGTCCTTGGCGATGCTGGACACCTACGTGGAGGCGGGCGGCAATTTCATCGACGCCGCCGACGTCTACGCCGATGGCGTTTCCGAGGAGATCGTCGGCGAGTGGCTCCGGTCCCGGCCGCAGGAGATCACCCGGGAGGTGGTGCTGGCGACGAAGGGGCGTTTCCCCACCTCGGCGCTCGGTGGGTCGCTCGGGGCGTCGCGGCGGCACCTGCGTCGCGCTCTCACCGAGAGCCTGCGCCGCCTGCGGGTCGATCACGTCGACCTCTACATCGTGCACTCCTGGGATCCCATCACCCCGGTCGAGGAGACCATGGACTTCCTGGACCGGGCGATCAGCGACGGTCTGATCGGCTACGGGGGCATCTCCAACTACCTGGGCTGGCAGATCCAGCGGGCCGTGCGGGCCTGCGACGCACGGGGATTGCGCCACCCCGTCATGCTGCAGCCCTCGTACTCGCTGCTGCGACGCGAGGCCGAGTGGGAGATGCTGCCCTCGGCCGCCGACGCGGGACTGGGCGTGATGGCGTGGTCGCCGCTGGCGGGCGGCTGGCTGACGGGCAAGTACTCCCGCGGCGACGCCCCGGCGGGCGCCACCCGGCTGGGCGAGAACCCGCAGCGCGGCATCGAGGCCTACGACCGGATCGCCCGCGACGAGCGCACGTGGGAGATCCTCGACGCCCTCCGGCAGGTCGCCGCCGACAACGACACCACCCCGGCGAACGTCGCACTGGCCTGGGTGGTCGCGCAACCCGGCGTCACCACCGCAATCCTGGGCGCCCGGACCGTCGAGCAACTGCGGGCGAACCTGGCAGCGGCGTCACTCACCCTGGCGCCGGAGCACCTGGCCGATCTGACCGCCATCTCCACCCCGCGGACCGGCCCGTGGCCGTACGGTCCCGACGGCGTGGCCCAGCGGTCGCGGGGAGTCGACGAGGGATAACTCCCCGACCCCGGCTCAACCAGCTTCCGCACCCTCAGGCCGCAGGACACCGAGCAGCACCAGGACCAGCAGCAGCTGCACGACCCCCAAGCCACCCCACAGCGCATGGGGCCACATGAAGATGCCCAGCACCAGGCATTCGCCCGCGATCCACCCGATCATCACTGTCCCTGCGAGCGCGTGCCCCAGCGGAACCCATCGTCTCATCCGCAGATGGACGACGACGGCGCCCCATTGGAAACCGCCGGCCACGACCCCGAGGAGCAGGGCGGCAAGGACGTACTGGCCCGCGAACACCGTGGCATCGAGCAGCGGGGCGAACCACTGCGGTGTGACCAGCAGCTCAACCGCCCCAAGCAGCGTCGAGAGGATCTGGAAGACGGCGATCCCCAACAGGCACCCCCGAACGACCCTCACGGATTCTTCCCCACCCGGTTGGAGCCCACCACGTGGGTTCTCCGGAAATGCTCCAGATGGAGGTCCAGCAGGCGCTGCGCCTCGGGTTCGCTGCCGGGCTCTTCCGCCGCGGCCAGGATTGCCAGGATCGGCCCCCAGAAGGCCAGGGCGAGGGCCTCCGGGTCGGCGGGACAGAATGTCCCCTTGCGGATGAGCTCGGCGAAAACGGCCGCCTGGAAAGCCAGCGGACGTTCCACGGTCAGTTCGCGCAGCAGCCGCGCGGCCTCCGGGGTGCGATATTGCTCGAGGGTGAGCACGCGCCGCGCGGCGACGATTCCCGGGTCATGCAACCAGGCATCCAGGAATCCGGCCGCAGCAGCTCCCAACTGTTCGAGAGTGATCGTCTCGTAGACGGGCACCGCATCCTTTGGGTCACCCAGCGGCACGCCGAAACGCCTCGCCACCACCGCCAGGCGTTCGTCGATGCGCGCCAGCACCGCGTCGAGCACGGCCTTTTTGCTACTGAAATGGTTGTAGACGGAACTCTCCTTGATGCCCACCGCGGCGGCGAGGTCGCGCACGGAGGTGCCCGCGAATCCGTCGATGGCGAAACGCTCCTGCGCGACGTCCAGCAGGGCTGCGCGGGTGTCACGACGCATGGGATCAACTCCTGACCTGGAGGTTCTGTGGTCAGGTCCGCGATCAGGCTCAACCAGCTTTGAGAGGACGTTTCCACATACCTTTAGCTAACGCTCGTTAGTTTAGCTCACGGAGCAGAGTAGCGCATCTCCTCACAACCGACCCATTGAAAGCCATCGGGCCGGGCCGTCCCCGAAGGAAGGGGCAACGGCCCAGCCCGATCGCAGGTTTCAGGGGGGACTGACTCAACCGGCAGCGACACCACCGGAAGCCGGGGAATCGTGCCAGACCACCACTGACCACGACTGCACCTGCGCCATACCGTCGAGAATCATGCCCTCGCCCTCCGGCCAGGAGTTGTCGGCGGGTTCGGCCCAGAGCCCCGTGTCGATCAATCGACGCCACACCCTGCCCTCGGCGGGGGTCGGCGCACTGAACTCGATCTCCGCGTCGGCCATGTTGATCATCATGAGGAAGTTGTCGCCGGGCGAGTTGATGTAGACGCTCAACGCCCGGTCCCCGTCCTGCGGATGCCCGTCCAGCGACGGGGTGTGGAACAAGTAGGACACGTCCCTGCCATCGGGAACCATGTCGCCGTAGTGCCTCTGCTGCAACGATTCGTGTCGCTGCCGCAGGTTCGCCAGGAACCTGGTGAACCGGAACAGCCCGTTGACACCCGGTTCCGTCTCGAAGGCCCCCAGGTTGTCGTGGTACGACGCATCCGTCACACCGGGCGCCACCGGCACCTGTTGGGGGGCGTTGGTGGGGATCATGGCGTAGTTGTTCCACATCGCCACCGAGTCAATCTCCCACGGATTGTTGTTGCCGTTCTGGGTACGGCCGAACTCGTCACCCGCGACGAACATCGGCACCCCGCGCGACAGGTACAGGATGGTCAGGAAGTTGCGGATACGCTGCCGCCGCAGCTCCCGAGATCCCCCGGAATCCCACGACAGGTTGTTGTCCGAGCCACCGTCGGAGGGGCCGAACGGGTAGGGCTGATCGTTGCTCTTCTGCTGGTAGCTGACCAGGTCGGCCATGTTGAAGCCGTCATGGGCGTCGATGAAGTTGATGGTCTTCTGGGGTCCGCCGTTGTCGGCGAAGTGTTCGTGATCACCGTTGACGACATTCAGGAACTCGATGGTGTTCCCGTCGCCCTTCGCGAACCTGCGCACCGCGTCGCGGTAGCGGCCGTTCCACTCCCCCCAACCGGGCGGGAAGTTGCCGACCTCGTAGCCCCACAGGTCCCACGCCTCCGCGATGACCTCGATGTGCTGTTCCTCGGCGAATTCGGCGATGGCGGTCAGCAGGGGATGGTCGGTGAAGAAGCGCTTCTGGTTGTCCCAGTCCTCGCGGTCGGCGTCGTTCGGTTTGCGGCCGAGCACCGTCGCCAGGTCGAACCGGAATCCGTCGACCCCCATCTCGACGGTCCAGCGCCTGAGCGAGTCGAGCACCAGCTGCTGGGCAACGGGTGAGGAGTAGTTGAGCTGGTTGGAGGTGCCCGTAGCGCCGTCGACCAGCGCGTGCGACGCCGTCATCACGTAGTATTCGGCGGCGGCGAACCCTCCGAGGGAGGTGAATCCGACGGTGTTCGGGTCGCCACCCCAGTTACCGCCCTCCGCGGTGTGGTTGTAGACGACGTCCAGGTAGACCTCCAGTCCGGCCTCGTGGAAGGCGGCAACCATCTGCTGGAACTCGCGCGTCGGCCCCCCCAGCGACTTGTCGTGGGCGTATTTGCGGTTGGGGGCGAAGAAGGACAGGGTCATGTAGCCCCACGAGTTCGTGTGTCCCTCGCGCCCGGACTCGGACTGGTTGGTCTCGTGGATGGGCAGCAGTTCCAAGGTGGTGATACCCAGCGCCTTCAGGTAGGGCGCCATCATCCCGACCCCCCGGTAGGTTCCCAGGTACTCCTCGGGGATGTTCACCACGTCCTCAAACCCAGGTTCGCCGCTGAGCAGCGTGCCGAGTTCGACGATGGAGGGGTGTCCGACCAACTGCGAGACCGAGGCCTCGTAGATGGCGGCCTTCTCGCCGGGCAGCTTCGGTTTGGTGAAGACCGGGCTGGTGGGTCGCAGGATCACGCCCTTGGGGGCGATGTGGGCGGTGTCGGCCTCGCGGCGGGGCGCACCCCGATAGTCGTCCGGGCCGGTACCGAAGGCACCGCCGTCGAGTCCGAACTCCAGGATCGCGTCGGAGTAGACGGTGTGCGTGACCTCCCGGGCGTAGGGGTCGAACATCACCTTGTTGGGGTTGAAACGGTTGCCGTGCTCGTCGATGTCAGCGATGAAACCGGCGGAGCTGCCGGGTCTCCACGCGGGATCCCAGGGCCAGTTCCCGCCCCAGACGCGGAAACCGTACAGGTCGTGCTCAAAGACGCCGCGCACGTGGGCACGCCAGACCCCGTCGGGACCCTCCGACATCAGGAAGGATGCGACGGAGTCGGCCCCCAGGGCCTGGAGGAAGAATTCGAGCTGAACCCGGCTGGCGTCGGGGGCGTAGACCGCGAAGGTGGCACCATCATCGGTGAGGTGCGCACCGAGCGGCCACTCAGCGTGCCCCCAGTTCTCGGGCTGCACAGGAGCCATACAGGAAACGTCCATGTGGGACATCATTACACGCGGCACCGGCATAACCAGAGTAGTCAGGCCGGAAACCCCATGGATCGAACCGGCCTCCCGGGCCACCACCACCCCGGATCACCACAGAATCCCTCCATGCAACAGCCCGGCCATTCCACACCCTACGGACAGACACCGCCTTTGTATGGGGCGGTTCCCCGCTGAATGGTCCGAGACGGCCCGTAGCCACGACCACCGCGGCCGTCGCCGGTCTTCTCATCTGCGGGATCCGCCTCCTGGGCGGCAAGGGCTACACGCTCCTGTGCGCCGGCGCCATCGCGCAAATCGTGATCGTGGTGGCGGACCTGCTCCTCACGTTGAGCTTTTCGGGAATGCTCAACCGCACGCCCAATGCCGGGTCGTTCCTACGTGCGGTGGTCGGGTTGGGCCTGGCGATCGCCATCCTCGCGCACCTGTTCAAACCGGAGACGAAGCAGTGGAAGGACTCCATGTCCTGACCTCGTCGCTTCGTACTGCGGTGGCCGTCCCGGAACTGTTCCGGGACGGCCATCAAGTTTTCCGAGGAGCCGGTGGATCGACGGCGACCGCTCCCGCGACCCACGAGCAACGACGGGATCCCGGGTATCCGAGGGGATGAGGTCAAGGAGCGCAACAAATCGTTACAGTTGATGTCCGCGCACCGACTCAGGCAGAAAGGCTCATGATGAGTTATGCGGGCTCTCCCGACCCGGCACATCCAGGCCCCGATTTCTTGGCCGATCCGCCATCCCGGCAACCCGGCCCTCCCCAGGGATCACGCCCTGCGCCACCGCCTGCCGCCCCCCACGGCCATCACACCCAGTTCTACGCCCCGATGCCCCAGAACATGGCGCCGCCCTGGCAGGTTCCACCCCTGTACGGGGCGCCTCCCCAGGTCGGCGGCCTGAAACGTCCCGGGTCGGCGACCGCCGCAGCCGCACTCGGAATCATCAGTGGTTCCCTAGGACTGTTTCCAGCGATCATCGTCCTTCTCGCCGCCACCAGGGTGCACGAAACCGAAAGAGCTCCCGGACTCGCGAACATCACATTCATCATTTTGCTCGCCCTAGGTCTAGCAACCACCTTCACCGTGATCACTCTCCTCGCCTCCGGGATCACGTTTCTCAAAGGAAAGAGTTACACGGTGCTGCTGTCCGCCGTCATAACACAGCTCACGCTGACGGCTTTCTACGTGGTGATCATGTTGCTGGCCCTCAACTCGATGCGAATCAGGAAATCAGAGACCGGGATTTTGGTGATCATCATCTTCTGCACGCTAATCGGCCTCGGGCTGGCCATCAGCAACCTCGTCCTGTTACACAAGCCCGCAACCCGGCAATGGCAGCAATGGGCGAAACGGGTTCCCTGATGACCTCGACGTCACTTCACCACGATGGCAGTTCTGGAACTGTCCCGGAACGCCCCAGAACCGCCACCACAGCATCCGTTCTCGGAATCATCACCGGCTCGCTGGCATTGCCCCCCGCCTTGGGGGGTGTATATTTCCTGGTTCTACTGCCGCGCGCTTTCAAAACAACTGACCCAAGACTATCTCTCTGGGGCTTCTTGGCTTTGATCTCCCTTCTCATCACCATCATTCTACTCATCGCCGGAATCACCTTTCTCAAAGGAAAGGGTTATACGGCATTGCTATCCGCCACCACGGGACAGATCATATTGACGACATTCCACTCAGCAATGTGGGTCTGGTCCGCGCGGGGCGTCAGCACGGTCTCCGATTCCTTGGCCGGGATCTTCATATTCGCCGCAGCCTACACGTTGATCGACCTGGGCCTGGCCATCAGCACCCTCATCGCGCTGCTCAAACCCGCAGCTCAGCAATGGGGAAAGCAGTCCTCCCGCCCCACTTTCCCCTAGGGCCTTCCTTGCTCTCAACGCCACCCCAGGGAACCGCACCCCGCAGGATCTTCACAACCAGTACTCCAGCTTGCTTCGGCACCCGGCCTCCTACCAGCAGATGCTTGGTTTCAAGTGGTGGGCAAGACGGGTTTTCCGGCCCTCTCAATTCATGCCGCCAACTACCCGACTTTGCTCATTTCGGTCGGGTTTTTCGAGTTTGGTGATGAGCTTGGCGGTTTCTGGTGGGAGGGGCATGGCAGCGTGGATGGTGGTGTTGCTGATGGCGAGGGCGAAGCTCCGGTAGCGGCGGAGGGTCCTGACCAGGCGTTTCAGAAGGTCCCGATACACCCGTGAAACCGCATCCACGAGATACCCGGCGCGTTCCCCGGTCACCGGTATCGGAGTCTCCACCGCCCCGGCACCATCATCAAAGGGTTCAACAACCAGGAGCGGCTGCGGGGCCCTGGCGCGGATCAACTCCTTCGCACGAGCCGTCAACACCTCCAATTCGCGTTCACTGCGAGCGGTCCCGACCTGCGTCATCACAGCCCGTTTCCCCTGTATACCGCCCGATCACCTGCACCGCCCGACACCCCGACCGGGTCAAAGACACCTCGATGCTCGGGGTCGCCACTCACCAACCCTACCCCGAACACAGTCGGACAAACCGACCGCAACCACAACAACAACAACCAGAAATGAGCCAAGTCGGGTAGGAATGGATGACCTCGAGGGCTGGTACACTTGCAACAAGAGGGTTCACACTTGAAAGGTATGTTGAAATTGAGCCTCGAGTCTCCCGCTCCAGGATACCCAGATCACTCTTCCGCAGGACAACCACCACAGGTTGATCATCTTCACCAATACGGATACACCGTACCTTCACAGGAATTCACCACCCAGAATTCCAGCATGCTCCAGCATTCAAACCCCTATCAGCAGACACCATTCCCACTCGGAGAGCCCAACTCAATACGCAGGCTCGACAGCGCAACAAAAGCCGCTGCTCTCACACTCATCAGCGGGGGAATGGCTCTTTCCAACACCGTCGGTAGATTGTGGTCAATAATCACCGATTTGGTGTCGTATTCTATCAGCGGCTCGCAGCATACACCAGGACTAAACATCGGTACTTTGCTCTACCTTCTGCCAGCCCTCCCAATTACCGTAGGCCTCCTCGTCGGCGGGATTCTCTTCCTGCGAAGGAAAGGATACAAGACACTGCTGGCAATAACTATCAGCCAGATCTTTCTTGCGACGTGCATCACTGTACCGTCACTGCTTTATTGGGCAGGAACGCTGACCGGCGGATCGCCATTCGGATCGCTATTCGAAGACCTCCCTCCCAGATTCGCGCTTTCTTCGCTGGGCACCACGCTCTGGCATGCCCCCTTCGGACTGATCAGCATCGGATTCGCCACTACTACTCTTATCCTGCTGCTCAAATCCGGCACACGACAGGCTTCCCGACCCTCCCAATTCACGCCCATCAGGGCCCACTGACCTGACTCACGACATCCACTGGCCAGTCCACCTGAAGACCCCCATCCAGGCGGCAAGCGGTTCCAGGCTGGCCGGCGCCACCCCACAGCCGCCCATACGAACCGGAGGACCTGACGGCAGGGCCGTCCCCTGCCCCGCGTTTCGGGAAGCCGCTTTCCCGGGACGCTTTGTTCGCGTCGTTCCGGGACTATCCTTGCCCCCGTGTCTGATCGCCGCTTGATGTTCGTCCACGCCCACCCCGACGACGAGTCGTCGCAATCCCCCGCCACCATGGCACGATACGTGGATGAGGGCGCCCAGGTGACGCTGGTGACCTGCACACTGGGCGAGTTGGGCGAGATCCTGGTGCCCGAATGGGAGCACTACAGCCCCTCCGAGTTGGGCGCACACCGCATCGACGAGCTGACGAAGGCGCTCGGCATCATCGGAGTCACCGACCACGTGTGGCTGGGTGGTAAGGGCAAGTACCACGACTCCGGCATGGCCACCGACGACGAGGGCCGCGCGATTCCCCGCGACGAACTGCCTGACGGCGCGTTCTGGGCTGCCGACCTGCTGGAGGCCTCCGACCACCTCGTCACCCTGATCCGCGACCGCCGGCCCCAGGTGATCGCCACCTACGACCAGAACGGCAACTACGGCCACCCCGACCACATCCAGGCGCACCGCGTCACCATGTACGCCACACTGCTGGCGGGGGTACCGTCGTACCGACCGGACCTGGGAGAGCCGTGGCAGGTGAGCCGGGTGCTGTGGATCAGTCCCAACCCGCAGGCGTGGATCAAGGCCACGGAGAAGGCCCGCGAGCTGGACATGCCGCTGCCCGAGGGCATGGACGAGGAGGCCATGCGCCGCCGCTTCGCCATCGACCCGCGCCACATCGCAGCGGTGATCCCCTACGAGGGTCGCGCCGACCTGTGCCAGGCCGCCCTGGAGGCCCACCGCAGCCAGGTGGATCCTGAACACCCACTGTGGAAGATGTTCCGTTTCATGCGCACCATCGAGGGAACGGGCGAGGCCTACCGCCTGGCCGCGGGGGTTCCCTTCCCCGGCGAGGGCCCCGCCGACGACCTGTTCGCCGGCCTCGACGTCTAACCGTTTCCCGCTCCCTGTTTCCTCCCCGCGCCCCCGGTCGAGCCGGTGACGCGGGGTTTGTTCGGCAATGCGGCAGATTCGTCCTTCAACTGCTAGTCTCCGCCGTGGAGCTGGCCCGTCGAGGGCATGGGAACCCGGCGCGAATCCGGGACTGACGCGCAGCGGTGACGGTGACAAACCTGTGACTCACGCCACTGGGGAAACCCGGGAAGGCCACAGGCGAGGAGGATCCGGAGTCCGAAGACCGCAGCTCCGCACTGTCGGCCGAGAGCCTCGCGAACGGGCTCGTGGACACTGGAGCTTCGTTGGCAAGCCTGAAAACAGCCCGCAGGGTGCTGAAACACCTCACCCTGCCCATCGTCGTCGTGGTGCTGGCACTCACCGCACTGAGCGTCATCCACTCCGTCAACATCGGCTCCGAATCCCTCGATCAGGAGGCCATCTGGCAGGTGATCGTGAACCGGCTGCAGGGAGCCAGCAGCGGAAACAAGGCCGTCGAGACCATCGTCTGGGACCTGCGGCTCCCCCGGGCGCTGCTGGCGGTTGTCGTCGGCGCAGGGCTCAGTATCGCGGGCTGCGCGATGCAGACCCTGGTACGCAACCCCCTCGCCGATCCCTACCTGCTCGGTGTCTCCTCGGGCGCCTCCGTCGGCGCCACCGCCGTGATCACCTTCGGCATCCTGTCCGGTTTCGGGCTGTGGTCGACGTCGATCGGGGCGCTGCTCGGGGCCCTGGGGGCTGCGCTGGCCGTCTACCTGGTGGCCATGGCCCAAGGTGGCCTCACCCCGATCCGGCTGGTCCTGGCCGGGGTGGTGCTCTCCTCCGCGTTCTCGGCCGTCGCGAGTTTCCTGGTGTTCAAGGGACCCGACCCGCGCGCCGCGCAGTCGGTGCTGTACTGGCTGCTCGGCAGCGTCTCCGGCGCCCAGTGGGACCGGCTCCCGCTCACGACCGGCGTCGTCGTGATCTGCCTGGTGCTACTCCTGCTCGGCAGCGGCTGGCTTGACGCGCTGGCCTGGGGACCCGACGCCGCCGCGGCCCTCGGGATCCCCGTCGGCGTGCTGCGGCAGGGACTCTTCCTGCTGCTGGCGGTGCTGGTCGGGGTGCTGGTGGCGGTGTCCGGCGGCATCGGTTTCGTCGGCCTGGTCATCCCGCACCTGTGCCGCATGGTGGTGGGGTCCCTGCACCGCCGACTGCTTCCCGTCGCCGCCGCCGTCGGCGGGCTGTTCCTGCTGTGGGTCGACGTGATCTCCCGCGTCATCGTCGCCCCCGCCGAGATGCCGCTCGGCGTGGTCACCGGCCTGATCGGCGCGCCGGTCTTCCTGATCGTCATGGGTCGCCGCAACTACGGATTCGGAGGTAGCTCGTGACCGCGCTCAAGGCCGACAACCTCACCTGCTCGATCGGGCGGCGGGTGATCGTCTCCGGCATCGACCTCGACGTGCGGCCCGGCACCATGACGGCCCTGGTCGGGGTCAACGGCGTCGGCAAGTCCACCCTGATGCGGGTATTGGCGGGCATCAGGCCCGCGACGACGGGTCGCGTGGAGATCGACGGCAGGGACATCTCCCGGCTCCGCCCCAGGGAACGGGCACGACTGATGGCCTTCGTCGCTCAGGAGGAGGCCGCACCCGAGGACCTCTCGCTCTCCGAGATGGTCGCCCTCGGGCGGCTGCCGCACCTGATGCCCTGGCAGGTCGGCGGCTCCGACGAGAAACGCATCGTCGCCGAGTGCCTGGAGATGGTGGAGCTGACGCACCTGGCCGACCGGCGCTGCGGGCACCTCTCCGGCGGCGAACGGCGCCGCGCCATGCTCGCCAAGGGCCTGGCGCAGGGCACCGACCTGCTGCTGCTCGACGAACCCACCAACCATCTCGACGTGCACCACCAGCTGCACCTGCTGCAGACCATGCGCACCACCGGCCGCACCATCGTCGCCTCGATCCACGACCTCGACCTGGCCATGGGCTGGTTTGACCGGATCGTGATGCTCGCCGACGGGGGGATCCACGCCGCCGGGACGCCCGAAGAAGTCATGACCGCCGTGAACCTGGAGTCCGCCTTCAAGGTGCGGGCCCGGCAGGTCCCGGCGGTCGGCGACGGGGTGCAGCACCTCGTCGTCGATGGCCTCGTGCCGCCCGAACCGATCGATCCACGAACAGAGGAGACCACATGATCACCCGCCGCGCCCGGGCAGTCGCCTGGCTGACCCTGCCCCTCATCGCCCTCAACGCCTGCTCCTCCCCCACCCAGCCGACCGCCTCCAGCAGCGGCTCGGCCGAGGGTTCCGGGCAGATCACCGTCACCAACTGCGGCAAGGAGCTGACCCTCCCCTCCCCGGCGAAGAAGATGTACGTCAACGACGGCAACATCATCGCCCTCACGCTGGCGGCCGGCGGTGCGAAGGAGATCACCGCGGTCAGCAGCATGGGCCGCGACGTCCCGATCCTGAAGGCCAAGTACGGCGCCGAGACCATCGACGGCCTCAACGACGTCTCGAAGGAATACCCCACCCTCGAGTCGATCATCGCCAACACCCCCGACCTGATGGTCGCGGGCTGGAACTACGGATTCTCCGAGGGCAAGAACCTGACCCCCGACATCCTGTCCGAGAAGGGCATTCCCTCCTATCTGCTGACCGAGTCGTGCCGCCAGGAGGACACCACCAAACGCGGCATCGTCGACCCGTGGGAGGCGGTCCGCACCGACATCACCAACCTCGGCACCATCACCGGGCACAGCGACGTCGCCACGGCGGCAGTCGACGACATGGACACCCGCCTGAAGACCGTCCAGGGGGCCGCGCAGCCCGAGAAGAAGCCCGTGGTGTTCGTCTTCGATTCCGCCAAGGACAACGTGTTCACCAGCGGCAAGTACGGCGCCCCGCAGGCGATCATCGAGGCCGCGGGTGGGACGAACGCCACCGCTGATGTCGAGGACACCTGGACAGAAGTGGACTGGGCACGTCTGACCGCCACGAACCCCGACGTCATCGCGCTGGTGGAATACCCCGGCCAGACGTATCAGGAGAAGATCGATGCGCTGAAGTCGCACCCGGCCACCAAGGACCTCCCCGCGGTGCAGGAGGAGCGTTTCGTCAACCTGCCCTACGCCATGTGGACCGAGAGCCCCCTCAACATCGACGCCGCCGAGTACCTGCGCAAGGCCTTCGAGAAGCATGGCCTGGCCCCGGCCTCCGACGTGTCGACGCACCTCGAGATGCCCGCCGACCTTCCGAGCCGCGACAAACTGGCCTGAGTGACGGCAGGTCCCGGAATATGTGACGCAACATGTCACTTCCGGGACCGGCTCACCGGTACCGGGCCAGGCGATTCCGCAGGGGACGCAGGAAGAGCAGTTCCAGCCCCAGGGTGAGGGCCGCCATCACCGCCGACAGGGCGAACACGTCGGCGGTCTCCAGGTTGGTGCGGGCCTGCTGCACCTCCGCGCCCATGCCGGTGGTGGTGCTGAGCAGTTCGGCCATCACCGTCAACCGGATCGACTGCCCCACCGCGACCGTGACCGCCGACAGCACAGGCGGCACCACGGCCGGGATGATCACCCGCCGCACCGTGCCCCACAGGCCGAAACGGAACAGTCGCGCCATCTCCAGCAGGTCGGGATCGACGTTGGTGACGGCGTCGCGCAGACTGGTGACCAGCAGGGGCATCGTCACCAGCGCGACCACCAGCAGCACCACCGACGGGCTGGGGCCCAGCCACAGTATCCCGACCACGACGATCACGATCGGGGGGATGGCCATGAGCAGCTGCGTCCAGGACGCGGTCAGTTCCTCGACGGGCCGCCAGGTGCCGGCCGCCCAGCCCCAGGGCAACCCGATCAGGCAGGCGATCCCCAACCCGACCAGCGCCCGCTGGAGGGTGAGCAGCACCTCGGGGCCGAGTTCCTCGTCGCGGATCAGCCCCAGCAGCGCCTCCCAGGTGGCTGCTGGCCCGGGCAGGACGTAGCGGGGCTGGCTCCACGACGCCGCCTCCCAGGCCAGCAGCACCAGGGCGAGCCCCAGCCACCACAGCAGCACGACCCGCCAGCGCGGTGCCTTGTTCTCGGCTGGGTTCACCTGGGATCGGCCAGGTAGAAGTCGTCGGCGGGCATCGTGCCTCCGACGATGTCGGGGTTGAGGGTGGTCAGGCGCGTGTAGAAGTCCTCCAGCTCGGTCTTGGCCTTCTGCGCCGGGACCATGTCGAGCTGGAGCCGCGGGATCACGTTCTTGACCACGGCCTCCGGCACCTCGGTCTTCGCGGTGATCGCCGCCACGGCCTTCTCGTCGAGGGCATTGACCTTCGTGACCGCCTCCTCCAGCTCATTGAAGACTCCAGCGACGAGTGCCGGGCTGGAGTCGACGAGTTTCTGGGGCATCACGACACCGGCCATCGGGAAACGCGCCTGGCCGCCGGTGACCTCGGCCCACACCTCCTGCAGGTTGGCGGTGCGGTCCAGGTTCTTGCCGGACTGTTTGGCCTGGTTCTGCGCGACGGTGGCGACGTGCTCCGGCAGCACCGCGTACTCCACCTGCCCGGACATGAGGGCCTGCACGAGCTCCGGGGCCTGGTCGTAGGACGCGACCTCGACGCCCTCGGCCCCGCCTTCGAGGGGGATGCCCTTCTGAGCCATCAGATAGCGGAAGACCAGGTCGGGCATGTTGTTGGGCAGCGGGACGCCCACCTTCTTGCCCTTCAGGCCCTCGATGCCCTGCGCCGACGATCCCTCCGGGCCGAGGATGTAGAGCATCCCCCACACGGTGATCGCGACCAGCCGGATGGGAAGGCCCTTGTTGAACAGGTTCGCCGCCGCGTAGGAGGGGGTGGCCACCAGATCGGTCTCACTGTTCACGACCAGCGACTTCATCACGTCGACGCTGGCCCAGTTCTGCACGTCGGTCTTCCCGACGAGACCGTCGAGTTTGCCGAATGTTCCGAAGGAAGCCATGGGGGCCATGAACGCGAGGGTGGTGGGGACGTGGACGCGCAGGGTCTCCAGCTTCGAGCTGGAAGCCGAGCCCTCCCCCGCTGGCTGGCCGCCGGAGCAGGCCGCCAGGCCCGCGCTGCCGAGCAGACCGAGTCCGGTAAGAGCGAACAGGGAACGACGCTTCATGATGTCTCCTCGTGAGGGGTGGATTCTTCGGGATCAGGGACGGGGGCGGTCTCAGCGGTGAGCTGCCAGGTGCCGGGCGGCCCGTCGAGATGAAGGTGGAGGTGGGAGACGTCGTCGGCCTCCTCGGGGTCGTGGGTGACCCACACCGTCACGACCTCCTGTTCCGCGAGCAGCTGCACGAGATCGGTTCGCAGGGTCGTGGCGAGGGGTTTGTCGAGGGCGGAGAAAGGTTCGTCGACGAGCAGCAGGGTGGGGCTGGTGGCCATGGCGCGCGCGATCGCGACCCGCTGCCGCATGCCGCCCGACAGCTGCCGGGGATACATGTGGGTGGCCTGCTGGAGGTCGACGCGGGCCAGCCACTGCTGGGCGATCAGGTCCGGGGTTTCACCGCCGACCACCAGGGCGACGTTGCGATGGGCGCTGTACCAGGGCAGCAGCCGGGGTTCCTGGAACACCTGCGCCAGCCGCCCCTCGGGTCGCGTCACCGATCCGCGGTCGCAGGGGCTGAGGCCCGAGATGGCCTTCAGCAGCGTGGTCTTTCCCGCCCCGGAGGCTCCCGTGACGGCGAGGATCCGTCCGGGCGCGACCACCAGGCTGAGGCCGTCAACGAGGGTGTTGCCGCCGCGCACCAGGGTGACGTCGTCGAGGACGAGGTTGGTGGTCATCGGGTGCTCGCCGCTCCAGGTTTGCGGGCGAGGATGACGATGCCGCCCATCAGTTTCCCCTGGAGCTGGAATCCCTGCCGCATCGCCTTGAGCCGGTCGCGGGCGCCGGGGAGTCGGCGAGCGTTGTTCCAGAACCGCAGCGCACCCCACAGGCCCTCGTCGGAGACGATGCGCCGGGGTTCGAGGAGGTGGAGGGGCGCGCGGTCGTGCCATTCGGCTTCGAGTCCGTGGGTGGCGAGCAGTTCCGTCCAGCCCTCCAGGGTCAGAGGCCGGGCACCGACCTTGATGACGCGGGAGAGTTCCCGGCGGGCGGTTTCGCGTTCCTCGTCGGTGCGGTCGGGAAGCCACGCCATTTCGTGGATGGCGTAGCGGCCCCCGGGACGCAGCAGCCGCGCGGCCTCCGCGACGATCGCGTTCTTGCCCGCGTCGTCCTGGATGGTGAGCATCGCCTCGCCGACGACGAGGTCGGCGCAGGCGTCGTCGAGTCCCGTGTCGCGGGCGTCGGCGACGACATAGTCGGCCCGGGGGTGTTTCCCGATGATGTCCTTGACGGCGTCGCGACCCTCCGGGTTGGGGTCGACGCCCCGGTAGGACCTCGGGTTGGCGCGCAGCAGCACCTCAGCGGTGGCGCCGACGCCGGGTCCGAGCTCCACGATGTCGTCGTCACCGGCGGGTTTCGCCTGCTCCAGCAGCTTCGCGGTGAGCATCCGTCCACCGGGCCTGAGGATGCTTTTGCCCAGCTTCGCCAGAAGCCAGTGCCCCTGCATCCGGGCGGCCTCCGGCCCCGACCGTTCCCCCTTGCCCCCTGCCTGTTTCGATTCCGTGCTCATGCTCACCTCTCACACGACTCGGGCATGAGCGACGAGCGTAACCCACCCCCACCCAATTCCGAAAGAGGGATGTGCTGTTATTGTTGCTGTCGCGAGGGATCCGCGTCACGCGACCATCGAATGTGTCGCGGATCACCTCGCACCACGTCCCTGACCTGGCTCTCGGGGAGTGAGCCGCCATGGCCGGCAGAACAGTGTCGAGGGGCGGGAAACAAAACGGAAACGAGGAGTCGCCCTCCGCTCCCGCGTAGACTCTTCGCCCGTGCCAGACCTCACCCAAGCCCAGCGCAACGCCGTCTCCGAGTTGCTCCGAATCTCACCGATCGTAGGCGACCTCGGTTCCCGTTTCGACGCCACGGGACACCGGCTGTACCTCGTCGGCGGTTCCGTGCGTGACGCGATGCTGGGTGGGCTGGGCCACGACCTGGATTTCACCACCTCCGCAAAACCCGCCGAAACCCACGCCATCCTTGACGACTTCGCCTCTGCCACCTGGGACATCGGGCGCGACTTCGGGACCATCGGCGCCATGAAACGCGAGGATGACAGGGAGTGGCAGATCGAGGTCACCACTTTCCGCGCCGACGCCTACGAACCCGGCTCCCGCAAACCGATCGTCGCCTTCGGGGAGCGAATCGAGGAGGACCTCGTCCGTCGCGACTTCACCGTCAACGCCATGGCCGTGGACGTGATGGCGGGCGAGTTCGTCGACCCGTGGGGTGGGTTGCGCGACCTCGCCGACGGCGTCCTGCGCACCCCCGCCCCTGCGGAGGTGTCGTTCGGTGACGACCCGTTGCGCATGATGCGGGCAGCGCGATTCGCGTCAAGGCTGGGGTTCCGGGTGGCGCCGGAGGTCCAGGAAGCCATGAGGGAGATGGCCGAACGCATCACCATCGTCTCCGCGGAGCGCGTACAGGCCGAATTGACGGGTCTACTGCTCACCGATTCCCCCCGCGAGGGCCTGGATCTCCTGGTGCGCACCGGCCTGGCCGAACACTTCCTGCCGGAACTGCCCGCGCTGCGCCTGGAACGCGACGAACACATGCGCCACAAGGACGTCTACGCGCACTCGCTGACCGTGCTGGAGCAGGCCATCGACCTGGAGAAGGCACGCGGCCACCAACCCGACGTCGTCAACCGGCTGGCTGCCCTGCTGCACGACATCGGCAAACCCGCCACCCGCCGTTTCGAGGGCTCGAAGGTGACCTTCCACCATCACGACGTGGTGGGTGCGAAGCTGGTGACCAAGCGCCTCAAGGCGTTGAAGTACCCGACGGCGACGGTGAAGTCGGTGGCGAAGCTCGTGGAGCTGCACCTGCGGTTCCACGGCTACGGCGAGGCCTCCTGGAGCGACTCGGCTGTGCGTCGCTACGTGCGCGACGCCGGTGACGAACTGGAACGTCTCCACATCCTCACCCGCGCCGACTGCACCACCCGCAACCGCAACAAGGCCACCCGGCTGCGCCGCAACTACGAGGAGCTGGAGTGGCGCATCGACGAGTTGGCCGCGCAGGAGGAGATGAAGGCCATCCGCCCAGACCTCGACGGGGCACAGATCATGGAGATCCTGGGCATCAAACCGGGCCCGGAGGTCGGGAGGGCGTACAAATTCCTCCTGAACCACCGCATGGAAAACGGCCCCCTCCCCGAGGACGAGGCCCGCGACCTGCTGCTGACCTGGTGGAAGGACCAGCAGTCGCAGGGCTGAGTCGACACCACCCCCGGTGAAGGTGGTTGCGCCGGACCCTGAGTGCCCTCCTCCCCGGACACATCGCCTGGATCCCTCAAGGTCCTCGACGCTCGAAACCATAGTGGAGACAAGGGCTATATCGGACTGGGAATGATCACCCCCACCCGGAAACCCGCCCATGGTGAACTCACCGACGCCAGTAGAAGAAACAACACGACCATCAACCGTATTCGCCATCCCGTTGAGCAAGTCATCGCGCACCCTCAGGACCTGGCATGTTCTTCGCCACAACCGCCAACCAGGCCCTTTGACACCAATCATCCAGATAAGCACGGGGCGGTCTTGACGCGACACGACCCTTCGCCACGGGCCGCCTCGCCCAGCGCGAAGAACATTGTCAATTCAACCAGATCATCTCTCCGCGGCCTGCTGGCCACAACGGATCCGAGACTCGAGGACCCATTTCATGGCGACACGCGAAGCAGCTTCGAGTTTCCAACCCCACAAAGGGCTAGGATTACAGCCACAAAAGCCTGCAAGGGCCATGGCTCATTGTTTCAATTTTTGAACCACCTCCAAGGATGCGTTCAAGAAAAACGCATCCGTTTCGAGTGTTCCAATTTTCCAGGAAAACAGCAATGAAAATGACTCTCAAGAACAAGATCCCTCTGATCCTGCTGGCGCTGGCCCTCTGCGCCACCTTCGCACCGACGCACTCCGCAAGCGCGGATCCACCACCCAGTAGCGGGAAGGCCGCGGTGGTGACCGTGCTCGGAGACTCCCTCGCAGCCGGCAATGGCGCAGGCGACTACTACGATGACAACTCGTCGAAGAGCTACCGGAGCCACAACAACTGGGGGCAGCTTTACGTCAATTCGCTTCGCGACCAAGGCATAGCAACGGCCTACCACAACCTGGCGTCTTCCGGAGCGACGACCGACACCGTCAGGACCGAGCAGATCCCTCAGGTCCGCAAGGACAGTGACCTCATCGTACTCAGTCTGGGAGACAACGAGGGACACTTCAGAGAAATCGCCCGGGACTGTTTCGTGATGTTCCTGCACGATCCATACAACTGCGGAAAAAGCATAGACGCCTCCCTGGCCTTCACGAAGGGAGGACAATTCAAGGAAAAAACCGAGGCGCTGCTGAAGGACCTCGAGGCCCACCTTCCGGACAATCATGCACAGATAGTCCTGATGGGAAATCCAAACATCATCATGGATTCCCCGCGCTTCGTATTCGGCAAATGCCTCAAATACAAGGAACCCCCGTCGACCAAATGTGCCAGAAAATACGTTTACCCGAGCGTCGGCATGACGATGGATGCTGAGGGCTACTTGTTCGCTGCTCAGGAAAAAACGGTTCAGGACTGGAATGCGAACAATGACGGAAGCCACCACACCGTGCACCACGTCTCCTCAATCCGGACAGACTTCAAGGATCATGAGCCCAATCCTTCCTACCACACGGGCATCAATGGTGTCGGCTGGCTCAACAGGTACTACCAAACCGAAGGAGCTTATGACCCCGAGAAAGGGGAGCAAGTCATCTTCTCCGGGGACATCAACGAGTGGTATCACCCGAACAAGACCGGTCATCAGAAGATGGCCGAGGCCCTGGCCAAAGCGGTGGATCCGGCCACTTTCACACGCGAGATCAGCGCCACACAGAACACCGGCGAACCGTTCGCCTGGCTCGACGGCCCCTACAACCGCACCGTCGGGACGTCCCTCACCCTGGACGCCCGCGGCTCCTACTCCGCGTACGGCGACATCACCAGCTACGAGTGGGACCTCGACGGCGACGGCAGCTTCGAGGTGTCAACCACCACCCCGACCCACGAACACACCTGGGACACCGCCCATTCCGGCACCGTGACCGTCCGGGTGACCGACTCGACCGGAGCCACCTCCACCGCCACCACCCGGGTCGACATCAGCACCGACGGCGACGGCATCCCCGACGACACCGACAACTGCCCCACCGTCCGCAACTACGGCCAAACCGACTACGACGGCGACGGCATCGGCGACAGCTGCGATGACACCAACGGAATCCCGACAACCCCTCCGCCCGACGTCTCCAACGGCCACTTCTGATCCGAAAAGCTGGTTGGGTGGGCCGATCTCCTTGTCGCGGCCCGCTCAACCAGCTTCATGGCCACAACCCCTGCCGACGCACGATCCGGAGCCCGAAGAACCCGGCAGGCCGGCACGTGCTCGCAGGCCTTGCGTAGAGTGAAGGGGTGGAGACCAACAGGACCGTACCGAACTCGACCTACCGGATGCAGCTGCACGGCGGTTTCACCTTCGACGATGCCGCGGCGTGGATGCCCTACCTGCACACACTGGGCGTCACGCACCTGTTCTGCTCCCCGATCCTGCAGGCCTCCCCCGGCTCCACCCACGGCTACGACGTCGTGGATCACTCCCGCATCTCGGAGGAGTGCGGTGGGGAGGAGGCCTTCCGACGACTGTCACAGGCCGCCCATGAGCAGGGCATCGGCGTCATCGTCGACGTGGTGCCCAATCACATGGCGGTCCCCACCCCGATCTGGCACAACCACGCGCTGTGGGACGTGCTGCGGCGCGGCCCCGAATCGGCGTACGCGGACTGGTTCGACCTCGACATGACCGACTCCCAGACCATCCTGATGCCGGTGCTCGGCAACCGGATCGGCCGGGAACTGGAACACATCAGCCTCACCACGGACGTCATCAACGGCGATGAGCAACCCGTGGTCACCTACTACGACCACGTCTTCCCCGTCCGCCCCGGCACCGAGGACCTTCCCCTCGACGAACTGCTGGAGAGACAGTGGTACCGCCTGGCCTACTGGCGGATCGGCAGCGAGGAGCTGAACTACCGCCGCTTCTTCGACGTCGACACCCTGGCGGCCATCCGCGTCGAGGACCCGGCCATCTTCGAGGCCACCCACCGCACACTGATCCAGCTCCACGCCGAGGGCCTCATCGACGGTTTCCGCATCGACCACATCGACGGCCTGGCCAATCCCCGCCAGTACCTCGCGGACCTGCAGCGCGCCACGGGCGGCTGCTGGGTGGTGGCGGAGAAGATCCTCGAATACGACGAGACGCTCCCCGCCGACTTCGAGTGCGCGGGAACCACCGGCTACGACTCGCTGCTGCGGGTCGCGGGCCTGTTCCACGTCCCCGGAAGCGTTCCGAGGCTCACCGACCTGTGGGAACGCATGTCAGGGTCCGGTGACGGTTTCGCCTCCACCGTGCTCAACGCCAAACGCACCGTCGTCAAGGAGTCTCTGTTCACGGAGCTGAACCGCCTGGTCAACATCGCGATGGCGATCTGCGACGGCGACATCCGGCTGCGCGACCACACCCGCCGACAGCTCAACCACGCCATCCGCGAGTTGCTGTACCAGTTCAGCCGCTACCGCGCCTATGTCGAGCCGGGCCGGGTGACCCAGGAATCGGAGCGGGAGATCATCGTCGAGGCCGCGACCAAGGCCAGGGAGTACCTCACGATCGATGAACTGGACGCCCTCGACCTCGTCGTGGCGCTGGCCCTCGGCGAGACCGGGGAGGCCGACATGGGGGGCGCGGAGACACTGCCCGCGCCATCGGAGATCCTCAACCAGCTGCCGGGTCGCGCCCACAACTCGTCGGACCTGCGGGCCGAGTTCATGGTCCGTTTCGCCCAGACGTGCGGGCCGGTGATGGCCAAGTCGAAGGAGGACACGGCCTTCTACCGCTGGAACCGGTTCATCGGCGTCAACGAAGTCGGCTCCGACCCGAACATCATCGGCATCAACCAGGATGACTTCCACGGTTTCTGCCGCGCCCTGGCCGCCGACTGGCCCACCAGCATGACCACCCTGTCCACCCACGACACGAAACGCAGCGAGGACGTACGCGCCCGGCTGGCGGTCCTCACCGAGTACCCGCGCGAGTGGGAGCACTGCGTCGGTGAGTTGCGGGCCGCCACCACCGAGCTGCGTCCCTCGCTGCTCGACGGCGGCACGGAGCTGTTCCTGTGGCAGACCCTCGCGGCCACCTGGACGCTGCCCGGCACGGCAGCGGGAGCCGAGGCGATCTCCGCCGACCGCCTCACGCGATACCTGACCAAGGCCATGCGGGAGGCGAAGCTCCACACCAGCTGGACCTCCCCCGACGAGGACTACGAGGAGGCCGTCATCGAGTTCGCGACCACCTGCCTCACCACCCCGGAGGTGGGGGCCGCGCTGGATGCGTTCACGGAACTGACCTTCCCCTCGGTGCGCGCCAACATCCTGGGGCAGAAGCTGATCCAGCTCACCATGCCCGGGGTCCCGGACCTGTACCAGGGTTGCGAGGTGGTGGACCTGTCACTGGTGGATCCGGACAACCGCCGTCCCATCGACTATTACCGCCGCTCCGGGGTGCTGACGGCACTGGACATGAACCCGCCCGCCGACCTGGACGCGGAGAAACTTCTCGTGACGTCGCGCGCCCTGCTGCTGCGCCGCGACCACCCGGAGGCGTTCCGCGGCCCGGACGCCGACTACCGGTCGGTGTCGCTGAACACCGGCCACGCGGTAGTGTTCGAACGCGGATACAGGGATTCGGAAACCCCGGTGGCCATCACGGTGGCCACCCGGGTGCAGTCTGGGCTCAATGAGGAGGGCTGGGGCGACGCCGAACTGGTGTTGCCGAACCTGCGGTTCCGCGACGTCCTGAGCGGGCGCGAGTACCCGGGGGGCGCCACGCCGCTGGCCGACATCCTCGACCGGCTGCCCGTCGCCCTGCTCGTCCATCAGGTCGACTGATACGAGCCCAGCGTACGAGCACCGACAGCCACCCCGAACCCTGATCCGAGGAGCATTCATGCGAGACATCACCCGTCCCGAGGTGTGGGCACCCGACGCCGGCATGGTGGAGGTCGTCGTCGATGGCACCGAGACGATCATGGCGCGCGGCGATGGCGGCTGGTGGTGGTCGGAACCGCTGCCGCCCGGAACGCTGTACCAGTTCCGGATCGACGGCGGGATGCTGCTCCCCGACCCCCGGAGCCTCAGCCAGCCCGACGGCCCGCACGGGCCGAGTCGTATCGTCGATCCGACGCTGTTCGACCGCCCCGTCACCTTCAGCGCGGACCTGCGGGGTGCGGTCGGCTACGAGTTGCACATCGGCACCTTCACCCCGGAGGGCACCTTCGAGGCGGCCATCACGCACCTGGATCACCTGGTGGATCTCGGGGTGCAGGCCGTCGAGGTGATGCCCGTCGCCGACTTCCCCGGCAAGCAGGGCTGGGGTTACGACGGCGTCGGCCAGTACGCGGTGCACGCGGCCTACGGGGGACCGGAGGGTTTCATCGCCTTCATCGACGCCTGCCATGCACGCAGGCTCGGCGTGATCCTGGACGTCGTCCACAACCACCAGGGTCCGGAGGGCAACTACCTGGCGCAGTTCGGACCGTATTTCACCAGCGCCCACCACACCCCGTGGGGGGACGCCATCAACCTGGACCAGCCGGGCAGCAGCGAGGTGCGCGACTTCCTGCTGGGGGCGTGTCGGCAGTGGCTGGTGAAATACCAGGTGGACGGGCTGCGCCTGGACGCCGTCCACGAGTTCCAGGACGACTCCCCGCGCCACTACCTGGCCGAGCTGAGCGACGAGACGCGCGCCTGGGAACGGGAGACGGGACGCGAGCTCACGCTGTTCGCGGAGTCGGATCGCAACCAGCCCACCACGGTCTCGCCGATAGGTTCGGTGCCGGGGGCGTTGGGCATGGACGGGCAGTGGGCCGACGACGTCCACCACGCGCTGCACTCCTTCTTCACGGGGGAACGCGACGGCTACTACGTTGACTTCGGCACCGCTGAGGTGCTGCAACAGGCCCTCACACGGGTGTTCATCCATGAGGGCGGGTTCTCGACGTTCCGCGGCCAGGACTGGGGGGCGCCCGTCGATCCCGCCTCGGAGTTGTACGACGGGCACTCGTTCGTGGTTTCGTTGCAGAATCACGACCAGGTGGGTAACCGGGCCGTCGGAGACCGGATCTCACACTCGGTGCCGCTCGGCTGCCAGGCCGCCGCGGCAGCGCTGTACCTGTTGTCGCCGTTCACGCCGCTGCTTTTCATGGGCGAGGAGTGGGCCGCCTCCACGCCGTTCCCGTTCTTCAGCCACCTCGGCCCGGAGCTGGGTCCGCTGGTGACCGAGGGGCGCGCCCGCGAGTTCGAACGCATGGGCTGGGACGCGAAGATCCCGGACCCGCAGTCGCCCGCGACCCGCGAGTCGGCGACGCTGCGGTGGGACGAGGTCACCGAACCCGACCACGCCCGGATGCTGGCCTGGTACCAGGAATTGCTGCGGCTGCGCCGCGACCGCCCGGAGCTGGCCTCGGGGTCACTGGCGGAGGTGTCGGTGGAGGTACTGGACGAGGACACGGTCCTGATGCGACGGGGCGCCACCGTGGTGGCCGCCACCCGGGCCCAGGGCAGGCTGGTGAAGATCCCCGTCGAGGGTGGGGTCGTCCTGGCGGCGTGGGGCGAGCACGATCCTGAAGGCCACACCATCACCGGCCCGGGCGCCCTGGTGGCCGAGATCAAAGCTGATTGAGCCGGGAAGGTTTCCACAGTGTTCACAACCCTGTGGAAAACCTGCCTGTGGTTGAGGATTTCAGTTCTGGCTTGGGGTTTCGTTCTCCTTGGCGGGAGTTTCCCCCGCCTCGTCCACAGTTCCCGAGGGCTCTTCCACAGCTCCGGTGGATTTCTCCCCGACGTCCTCGCCCGTCTTCTCCTCGGGGTTCTCGTCAGTGGGTTCCTCCCCCGGATCGTCGGTGGGTTCCTGCAGGTCGGAGACGCCCCGCCGCCGGGCCCACAACCACAGCGCGACACCGGCGAGGATCATCGGCAACGACAGCCACTGCCCCATCGACAACCCGAGCGACAGGAACCCGAGCTGGGAGTCGGGTTCGCGCCAGTACTCGGCGATGAAACGGAACAGGCCGTAGCCGAACAGGAAGGCGGCGGCCACCTGTCCGCGGAGCCGCGGTTTGCGGGCGTAGAACCACAGCAGCACGAACAGCAGCACCCCCTCGAGGAGAGCCTGATAGAGCTGCGACGGGTGGCGCAGCACGTCGCCACCGGAGGGGAAACGCATCGCCCAGGGCAGGTCCGAGGGGGCCGCGCGACCCCACAGCTCTCCGTTGATGAAGTTCCCGATCCGCCCGGCCGCGAGCCCGATGGGGACGGAGGGGACCAGGAAGTCGGCGACCTGCAGGAACGGCCGGGACCGTCGCCAGGCGAAGAAAGCCATTCCCAGGATCACGCCGATCGCGCCGCCGTGGAAGCTCATGCCGCCGTCCCAGACCTTGAAGATGTCCAGCGGATGGGTCACGTAGTAGCCGGGCTGGTAGAACAACACATACCCGAGCCGCCCCCCCAGGATCACGCCCGCAATGCCGTAGAACAGCAGATCCTCGATGTCCGCGGGAACCCACGCGGACGGTTTCGTGATCGACGCGAAGGGCTGGTGCCGAAGTCTCAGCCGCATCAACCCGTAGGCCATGGCGAACGCCAGCAGATACATGATGGCGTACCAGTGGATCCGCACGGGCCCGATGGCGATCGCCACGGGATCCATGCGTGGAAAGGTGAGCTCCAGGATCGTCACGGAACAAGCTTTCCACACGCTGCCGGCAAATCTCGGCAATCGCTGCACAACCGCTAGAATCGGGGCTTGTCATCCCGCAAAACACAGTCACTGGAGGAGTCATGTACGACTTGGACTGGTTGTTGGCCCGCACGGCCAGGAAACAGAAGACGGACTACCTGTACTTCTGGGGCCACAAGGCCACTGCGAACGGCGCCCTCTCCGGCAGCTGCCTCAGCCAGTGGTGGGCCTCGCCCTTCGAGGTCGACGGGGTGCGCTACGCCACCGCCGAGCACTGGATGATGGCGGCGAAGGCGCGGCTCTTCGGCGACGAGGAGGCCGTGGATCGCATCGTCGCCGCCCCCCGCCCGGACTGTGCGAAACGACTGGGTCGCAAGGTTCGGGGTTTCGATCAACGCCGCTGGGACGAGCACCGTTTCGATCTCGTGGTGGCGGGCAACCGGGCCAAGTTCTCCCAGCACCCCGACCTGCAGGATTTCCTGCTCAGCACGGGGGAACGGGTTTTGGTGGAGGCGAGCCCCGTCGACCGCATCTGGGGGGTCGGCCTGGCCGCCGACGACGACCGCATCACCGATCCGCACTCGTGGCGCGGGCTGAACCTGCTGGGTTTCGCCCTCATGACGGTCCGCGACGAACTGGCCGAGGCCACCTGAGAGGACCCCGGCGTCACCCCACGACCCCCAGGGCCGCCGCGACCCCGACCGCGTGGAAGACGGCACCCGCCCCGGCGACCGCCGGGTGCAGGAAATCTCGCCCACCGAAATCGGCAGGAACCCGGGTCTCGTGGCAAACGCCCCGGGCAGGAAAACACCCACCCGGTATTGGACCAGGACCGGCATCGGCACGGCTCTTCTTCCGTTCATCAAGAAGTGCGAACCTTCTCACGCGACTGCGACGACGAGGCACCAATCCCGGCAATCGCGGGCCAGAAGTGGATCTCCACGCAGATCTTGACCCCCAGGAGCACGGCCACGACCGTTCCTCGCGCGACAGCCGGATCGATGTTCAACGATCCGGATGCGATGAGTCCGTACCCGACAACGGTGAGCAAACAGCAGATGACGACCGGTACGTTGAACACGACAATTCGCGCCAAGGTGAACCAATAGGTTTGTTTGAAATCTCTCGGTGATTCCTCGGCCCGGCCTCGACCCACACTCTCGGCCACGTAGCGGATCACGAGCAGAACAGCAGGCACTCCGATCGCCGCCCATGTGAATGCGATTCCCCATCCACGGGCAAGCAGACCTGCGAGGACCAGATGCAGCATGCAGAAGAACAGCAGATCGAAGGCCATTGCCAAGACCTTCCCCCAGCCGCCTCCCGGTAGTTTGCGGAAGATCACCATCCGGGAGACGGCCATCAGGGTCAGCAGCAGGTTCTCGAACCACAGGAGCAGCAGGATGTTGCCGGCAGGCCACCCCAGCAGGAAAACCCCGAACACCTGGAGGCCGATGACTGCGATTGTCAACCCGACCTCGACCCCCGTGTCGCGTCTCATGAAGACCCACCCTCTCCGGGAACACCAACCCGACAGAAATTGACCTCGCACACCCTCGGGTTCATCAAAAAGGCTACTGGCAGACAGGTTCACGAATGACCCGCGGGCGCCTGCCCATCGCCGCAACCACGGAACACCGGGCCGACACCAACAATGACGGGATTCATGACGAGACTCGTGTATGCGATCCGGGAACCCCGCAGATTTGACTTTCCACCGATTTTTGCCGGCGTTCCCCGGTACGGTTCCACTATGAGATCGTTCACCTCGGCCTCGACCCTCGACGGCACCGGCCTGACCCTGGAACTGGCCCCCGCCCTCACCCCCGAGGGGCTCACCGAGACGCCCGAGTTCTTCTCGGGGTTCGCCGCCCAGCCACTCGTGCTGGCCCGCGGTCTGCTCGTGCTGGCAGACGTGGCCCGGACCCGCTACTTCCAACCGGCGCCCGCTGGAATGCGGGACCCGATCTGCACCGCCAACGGGGACCGCATACGGTTCGAGGCGTTCTCGGCGTGCAACACCGTCGGGGTGCGGCTGGATCTCCTGGCGGCCGCCTTCGACGGGGGTGACATCCACCACGGCACCACCAACGTCGACATCAACCAGCCGCTGCGGGAAACCCTCGGACAGATCTCACCGTCGGAACTCATGCATCTGGCCATCGGCAACGACGAGCTGCGCGTCTCCACCCTCGATGCCACGCACGTGGAGCGGAAGGTGGAGTTGCCAGATCGCTGGTTGAAGGCGCTCGGGTCGTCGCAGGAGCTGACCCGGGAACTGGACCTGATCGGCGAGACACCAGCCGTGCAGACCCGCCAGTTCCTGGCGACGCTGCCGTCGGGGGCGGGTCGCAAGGGGCACTGGAGCATCTCGAGGTTGGGGGTGAAACCTGCGCTGCGCCCCGGGAAGGACACCGTGTACGCGGAGGGTCTGAACCGGTTGCGGGCGGCCCGCCGCCTCAGCCCTCAGATCATGGGCATGCGCGTCTACGGCCTGTCACAGGCCCCCAAAGCGGCGTCAGTGTGGGAGTTCTCGCTGCCCCACGGAAGGTTGACGTTCACCCTCACCGCCGAGCACTACCGGGGTTTCTCGGGCGAGGGCGCGTTGCTGACGAAACTGGCCGCCCCCACCGCCATCGACGATTCCGCGTTGATCTCGGCCTGCCTGGCGTTCGAGCCCCGCATCGAGGTCGCCTCGCTGACGGCGGAGACCGGGTTGAGCGAGGAACGCGTGGGGCAGAGCCTGGCGGTGCTGGCCGGAGACGGCAGGGTGGGTTTCGACCTGTACGAGCAGGCCTATTTCCACCGGGAACTGCCCGGCGACGCCAACCGTGTGAACAAGCACAACCCGCGCCTGAGGCATGCGAAACGCCTCACCACCGCCGGCGCGGTGCGGCCGTTCGATGGGCACCCCGGGACCTTCCGGGTGCGAGGTGATCACGACGAGTACATCGTCCGCGCCGATCCACCGAGCTGCACCTGCCCTTGGTGGCGCGGCCACACGGGGTCACGAGGAGTGTGCAAACACATCGTGGCCGTCGAGCTGAGCAGGACACCCTCCGAACTCAACTGAACAACAGGAAACAAGATCATGGCAGACAGGTCTCTCACCCCGGACGAATTGGTGCTTCACCGCCTCATAAACCGGACCCGGACCACCAAGGATCTGCTGGATGGGCTGGAACGACTCTCGTCGGAGCAGCGCACGCTGGCCAAGAAGTCGCTGCCGGTGCTGCGCAGCAGGACAGCCTTCGGTTTGCAGTATCGCTGCATCGTGTTGGCCGCCTTCCTGGACGCCACACCCGAGCAAGTGGCAACCACCCTGAGTGAGTGGTCCGTCAAACTGCTGGTGCGCGACCACCTGACACGGACCCAGGTGGTGGAGAGGCTCACGGCCCGCGGCGAGGAATGGGTGCGGGAGTTCGTCGCGGCCGCCCTGAGGAAGGTCAGCCTGACCGAACACCTCCCCCCGCTGCTGGATCCGCTCATCAACACCTTCGAGCTACCTCTGCCCACGGATTCCCGCTACTGGCTGGGCTGGATGCGGAACCACCCGGCGCCCGCCCACCACTGCCGCTGGGAGAAACGTTTCATCGCCGCCTGCGCCGCACCCAACGCCTTCGTGATACCTCACGAAGACCGAACCACATACGTGGACACGGTGGTTCGCTGCGCCCAGAATCTGCGTGCCGCTGAACCCACCGACGATCCGGCCCTGCTGCGGGCCCTGCTCCAGATCTTCGACCGCGGCGACCGCATCGGCGGCCAGCGGGTTGCGATGCTGTGGCTGGAGGGGCTCGGACTGATCCCCCTCCTCCCGACCGAACGAAAACGAGTGATCGCCGCCCTGCCCAATGCCGGCGGTGCCTTCGCGAAACTGGCCATCAAGCAACTGCTCGCCGCCGACCTCTCCGACGCCGATCTCACCGACCTGACCCTGGCCATCCTGCCCCGCAGCGAGAAAGGCCTGAAACGCACCGTGGCGAAGGCGGCCATCCGGCTCACCGTCCCGTCGCAGAATCTCCTTGACACCGTCCAGTTGATCGCGTCGGACCAGGACACCACCAGCGCTGCCCTGGCGAGAAACCTCCTGGATCACTGGAACGGCACAACCACCGGGAAACCGGAGAACGCCGGGCAGCCGCAACCATCCCACGGCGGCGGCCCGGTCCCCGACACCCCCCGTCCCCGGGCACGGGACGCAGGAACACTCGGCCTGTGGCGCACCCCGGCGGGTCGCTGCCCGCAGCTGTTGCGCGACCACACCGACGCCGCCCTGGTCCTCGACGATCCCGGCCTGGCGGCACTGATCACGAAGGTGGACGCCGACCGGCGGTGCGACCCCGACCTCCAGGAACACGCCCTGGCGGCGTTGGTGGCGACGGCGCACGCGCGCGGCCCGATCCGGGTCAAGCACGCGATCCGCACCGGCATCAGGTACACCAATCCGCACAGCTCGGTCCTGGCCCAGCTCCTGGAGAGGCTGGGCAAACGGGGTGACGGCGAGCTGAGGCAGCCGATGATGATGGAGTCGTGGCCCTTGACCTTCCTGCCCGTGCAGCGCGCCATCGACGTCCTCGGCCGGCTCGGCGAGCTCCCCTGTCTGCTGTCCACCCCCACCCACACCGGCTTCAGCATCACCTGGAAAGTGTTCACCAGGCGGGCGCGTCGCTACCGGGAAGCGGACCTGGCGGTGCTCCCGACGGATGTCGCGGTGGCGCTGGCGCGGCTGGACCGCTCGAAGGCCCCCGACGACCTGTCCGCGTTCGAGCAGCCCATCCACGGAGTGACGACCGATCTCGCGGCGGTGATCGCTCACTGGCGCGACCACCCGGCGCGGCCCGGCGAGCTGCGTGGCCTGACCGCCCGGGACGAGCAGGACCACGATCCCCCGTTCAGACGGCTGGAGGTCGATGGAGACGAACCCACGAGTCACGAATTGCTGGGCATCCACAGCCACTGGAGCCTCCCCTATCAGCCGATATACGCACACCAGGAGGACCCGTGGGTGTTCGTGACGCTGCCCGAACACCCGACCCGTCCCGCGGGCCTGGTCCTTTACGCCTCGAAGACGTTCGCCCTGAGCATCTTCGAGCGAATCGCGACAACCATCCCGCGGTTCGGGCCGGTGGCCTCCTTCGTATCCCTGGCACTGGCCTCGGACACGACGACGAAGAACCGCGACCGCGCCGCCGCCCTGCTGCTCACCGCCTGGGACGAGGAACGTCTCACCGCCGACGATCTCATCTCAGCCTGGCGCAGCCCGTGGCGCGGGATCCGGGAGTTCTCGGCCCCCAGGGTCACCGAAACCCTGGGGCGCATCGCCGATGGGGGCGGCCTGGCCCTGACCTGGCCGCTGCTGACCACCATGGCGGAGGAGATAGCGGGCCAGGAGAAGATCCCGGCCCCGGCCTCCACCGTGTTGGAGTCGCTGCTGCACTACCTTCCCGAGGCGCGGGCCGCAGGCATCCCCGTCGACCTGCCGAACATCATGGCCCTGGCGAACAAGGAGGCCCCCACCAAGGCAGTGAGGGTGGCAAAACTGATCGTGTCACAGCTATGACCGGGCGCGTTCCCAGTCGGCAACCGGCCCCGGGGCGACGGTGAACAGCGGGTGCGGGAGCAGATCCGCGGGCTTGGGGAATCCTGCGACCCGCTCGGGTGAGCGCTCCTTCAGCTTGGCGAGCAGATGAGCGGCCTCGACGTCGAGCTGCCCACGGGTGACGGTGAGCGTGAACACACGGTCGGGTCTCGCGATCCGGCTGACGTCGAAGCGGTATCCCCGCAGCCCCGCCTCGTCCGCGAGTCCCTGCAGGTAGGCCCCGATCCCGGCCAGCGGGTCGTCGAGGACCCTGAACCTGGCGAGCTGCGGATGCCGGGTGTAGCCGACGGTTTTCCCGGCGAGGACCTTCTGCGCCAGCAACGACTCCCGCCAGCAGGCGACCAGTCCCTGCCTGTCGAGATATCCCGGATGCAACGACCAGATTCTCACCAGACCTCCTGGATGGTTCAGCAGGATCCAACAGATACCACGGATCGGTGGTCGGCGGCATTGCCCACCACCCGGCCGGCCGCTTCGCTGCTGGAATCATGGAGTTGAACCGGACCCACGAACCCCGCTACCGAGAGGACGGGAGCCCACCATGACCGACCGGGACCTCACCCCAGAGGAGGCCGACCTCGTCCGGATGACCAGGGAGGCCACCAGCATCCGGCACCTCATCGAGGAACTGGAATCAACGAACCCCGAGGAGCGGGCATCGAGATCGCGGGTGTTGAAGAAGGGCCGTCGCGCCATCAAAGCTGCGCTGACCGACGAATGGGGGTTCCCCGACACGCGTCTCGTGCTGCTCACCGCCGCGCTGGGAAGCACCCCCGCCCAGACCGCGGCGACGTTCAGTTTCTCGACGGTCACCTCCCTGCAAGACGAAGACGCCATCAACCAGACAGTGGCCGTGCTCACCGGCCGGGGCGCCGGCTGGGTGGAGAAACTCGTGGCGGCCCTGCTGAGGAAACGCGATGACCTCTGGCGGATCAGCCATCTCGTCGGGCCCCTGTGCGTCACCCTGGATCTGCCGCTGCCCGGGGCGGACCACACCACCTACTGGGCAGGCTGGGCCAGCAACAACTCCGATCCCAGGCCCGGCACGCGCTGGCAGGAACACTTCCTGCAGGCCTGCGCATCCCCGAACGCCCTCACCTTTCCCGGCCTCGACAGGAACGAGTCCGATATCCGAGAGAAAATGAAGGCCCTGCAGGAACAAGAACCCACGAACGACCCCGCTCTGCTGGATGCGCTGCTCCGGGTCGTCGAACGCGGCGACCGCCCCACCGCCCAGCAGGCCGTCGTGCACTGGCTGCGGGCGCTCGACCTGGAAGGCCTGCTCCCCGCGGAGCGGCCCCGCCTGCTGGCGGGCCTGCCGAACGCCGACAAAACCGTCGTGAAACTCTTCACCGGGTGCCTGCTGGCCGACGGCCTCGGCGACGACGACCTGACCGCCCTGGCCCTCGACGTCCTGGTCCGCAAGGAGAAGGGCGTCAAACGCGACGTCCTGAAGGCCCTCCGCGGGTTGGGGGCGCCGTCGCAGGATCTCGTCGGGACCGTCGAGGCGCTGGTTGCCGGCGCGGATACCACCACCGCCGAACTGGCCCGGGAACTCCTGGACGGCTGGGACGCCGCCCCGCCCGAGGAGGAGCCGCTCGGGTTGTGGCGGGAACCGTCGCTGCCGGCGCCGGAGCCTCTTCCCGAGTTCACCGACGACGCCCTGGTCCTCGACGAACCCGCCCTGCTGGCGCTGCTCACCGACATCGACACCCGGTGGCGGTTGAGCGCCTTCCGTTACGAGCGTCTCCTCGCGGCCCTCGTCGCCACCGCCCGCGCCAAGGGCCCCGAGTATCTGGTCCGTCTGATCGGGGAGAACGTGTCGCCGGATGGCTGGTGCGGTTTCCTGACCCGGCTGGTCGTGTGCTTGGGTGACGGTACTATTGTTCCGGGCCGGGGCGTCCGGTCCGCCGCATCGCGGGGTGGTCCCCTGTCCTTCCTCGCCGCGCAGCGAGCCCGCGACGTCCTCGGCCTGCTCGGCGAACTGCCCTGTCTGCTGTCCACCCCCACCCACGAGGGGTTCCGCATCGCCTGGGAAGTCTTCCGGGAGCGGGTCGACAGGTTCCGGGAGGCCGGGGTGGAGCTGGTACCCACCGACGTCGCCGTGGCCCTGGCCCGCCTCGACCGCGCCTCCGCCCCGCGGGATGTCTCCGGCCTCGATCTGCCCATCCGCGGCGTCGAGGTCCGCCTGTCCGGGGTGCTCGCCCGCTGGCGCGACGACGAACCCCGCCCCGGCGTGCTCCGGCTCCGCCCGGCAGCCGGGGACGACCGCCCGTACCTGAACCGCCCGGTCGTGAGGCTGATCGCCGACGGCGACGAGCCCAGCACGTTCGGGCCGCTCGGACTGCACAACGCCTGGGCGGAACGGTTCCACCCGGATCGCAGCCTCTACCGGGAGGCGGTGCGGGACCTGCCCGAAGCGTGGCCGGAACCAGACCCCGACGACACGATCCGTATCGAGTCGATGGGGAACGACGGCACCGAGGTTCACTTCCAGCCCCGCGGCTCAATCTTGTACGACTCCGACTCCGAGGCCGCCCTGACGCTGCTCCCTGCGCACCCGACCCGGCCTGCGGCGCTGATCCTGCAGGAGTTCGGGAATTACCACCCCACCGAGGCGGTCGCCGGTTTCCTCCCGGTCACGGCGGTGGCGGGACGGTTCGGACCGGTACTGTCGTTCGTCACCCTCGCCGTGATCTCGGGGGCAGCGCTGAAGGACCGCGACCGCGTCGCCGAGGCCCTCCTGACCGCCTGGGACGAGGGCCGCCTGCACCCCGGCGACCTCGTCGACGCCTGGCGGAGTCCCTGGTGGGACGACCTCAACGACATGCCGCGGGCAAAACACGAGACCTGGCCCCATTCGCCCGCGAAGACGGTGGCGGTCCTGTGCACCGTCGCCGACGCCGGCGGGTTGGCCCTGGCCTGGCCGTTGCTGGTGACAATCGCGGAGGAACTCGCGGGGCAGCGGAGAACCACGGCTGCGACGACGACGGCACTGGAGGCGGTGCTGCGTCACCTTCCGGAGGTGCGGGCGGCGGGGGTCGCCGTCGACCTGCCGAATGTCGCGGCATTGGCCGCCCGGAAAGGCACCAGCAAGGCGGTGACGGTCGCGCGGCGGATCGTCGGGTTTCAAGGTTCCTGAAGAAACTGGCCTCCCTCGGCGGTGACCTCGGTTTCGCCCCGCGCACCCTCACCGAAAAACTCGTCGGGGCAAGTTTCGCCGAGTTCGAGGAGTTCGCGATGGGTGTTCGTCGCAGAGCCGTGTCGGGTCCGGGGCGCAACGACAGCCTCAGAGACTCGGCCCGCGATTCCGCGATCTGAACTCAGCCTTCGACGCCAAACGGGTTGAACTTGGGCGGGAACTTCCCGACGAAACCGCCCCGAGCATGGTTGTCGTACTGGATCTGGTGGACAGTGTGAAGGACTTCCAGAATGCCGTGAACCGAATCGAAGGGTTCGAATTCCTCTCGAAATGAGCTGGCAAGGAGACCGACCCCGATGACGACTTTCACAGGATGACCCCTCACAGGGGACCCGAGGACCACATCCGAGAAACCGGCTTGGCCGCTGTGGCGATCGGATCGGAGTCGTAGATGAGCATGCACACCTTGGCATGTCGAGGGACCCTGGAACACTACTGGTGTGGGGACGCCGAGCCTGCTTCGCTCACGATTCTCCGAGATACTGATCCCATGCTTCAGATCGGACAGCCAGACGAGGCTGCGGACGCTCCCACCTCTGGCCTGCACTCCACAGCCTCGGACCCGTTCGGCACAAAAGCCGCTCCTGATGTGAAACTTCGGTCTCTGGCACCGCGGTACGAGCAGAGCCAGCATGAGTCGTACGTCCGCCATCTGGAGTCTGCTGTTGAGGACCCCAAGAACAAGAACATCGCACTCACTGGTCGATATGGGACAGGCAAATCAAGTATCCTCGACGAGTTCTTGGCCCGGCAGTCAAACAAAGGACAGAAGACGCTCCGGATCAGCATCAACACGCTTGGACCCGATGGCGATGAAGACCTTACGAACCGCATTCAGAAAGAGTTGGTCAAGCAACTCATCTATCGAGCTGCTCCCGGTGAGGTCAAACGATCTCGGTTTGCTCGTAGCAAGAAACCGAGCCGGTATAGGTCGCTTTTGGACGCCGGCATGTCGAGTATTATCGTTTGCGGCTTGCTGTGGTTCTTCGGGGTGCGACCAAACCCGGATGTCCTCGGGGATATCCACCCGGCGTTTCCTATGGCCGCGTTCATGGCGCTGGTGGCGGCTACCTTCTGGGTTGCCCGGCGGCTGGTCGGCAACCGCTTGGTGTCGCAGTTCTCGACCGGAGGGGCATCGATCTCGTTTGCGGACCCACCTGATTCGTATTTCGACGAATACCTTGATGAACTCGTGGCCTTTTTTGAAGCCACGCAACCTGACGTAGTTGTTTTCGAGGACCTGGATAGGTTTGATGACCCACGGATCTTCGACTCGCTGCGTGAACTAAATACCCTGATCAACGCATCTGCCGCCTGGAAGGACAAGGAACACCCTTTACGGTTCGTCTACGCCATCAAGGATAGTCTCTTCGAGAAGCTCGGCAGTGAGACGGGTTTCGAGGAGCCACCTGGGGATCCCGTTCAGGAGGAGAGCAAAGAGGGAGTCACCGAGTCGAACTCTTTGTCTCAACGTGATGCTGTCGAGGCAGAGGTGGAGCGCGCGAATCGGACGAAGTTCTTTGAGATCGTCATCCCCGTCGTTCCGTTCTTGTCCCACAACAATGCACGGGACTTGCTGAGCGCTGCTGTGGCGGAGTTGAACATGCCGGAGGAGACGAGGATCAGTCGGGGCTTGCTCGATCTTGTCGCCCGGCATGTCACGGACATGCGCCTCATGATCAACATCTGCAACGAGTTCGCTGTCTTCGCCGAGCGGCTCCTGTGGATCCCGGGCCAGGATCGCGCACCCGGCATGACCGCGGACAATCTGTTCGCCATCGTCGTGTACAAGAACTTCCACCTGGCCGATTTCGAAAAACTACCTCGCCGCGCCAGCGACCTGGATGCTCTCGAAAGAGTACGTCGACGCCTGATCCGCAACGCGATCGCAAAACTCCAGGGGGAGCGACGTGACGCGGTGCTCAACAAAAGGCATCTAAACCAGCAGAAGAACCTTGCCCAAGCTCTTGGCAATCGCCTGCAAAAGCTACTCAAAGATAACGGAAACTCCATTAGCTCCATCACGGTCGGGAATCAATCATTCAACCCCGATTCAGTCCAAGAAATTTCCTTCTGGAAAGCTGTGGCCAAAAATCAGAATGTATCGGTCGACTTGTATGCAAGTTCAGGTTACTACAATCACCTCTCCTTCGCCGGCTTGTCGGTTATCTGCCCCGAATGCACCGAGCCTTACCGGTGGTCTGATCAGACAGTGGAGGAGCTTGCCGAGCAGCGCTCATCCATCGACAAAGAAGTGACTTGGCTTCGCGGTGCAAATTTCCAAGATCTGTCCAGTGAATCGCGCTATCAGTTCAAAGGTGATCCCTTCGAGCGTCATCTGACAAGAATCCTGAAGTCCGAGTTGGCACGTGACCTCGTGCGACGCGGATTCGTGGATCGATACTACGCGGAGTACTCAGCAGCCTTCTATGGCAGTTTCCTCGGCGTTGATGTGGCGAACTTTTTTCGTAACAGTGTTTGGCCGAACGAGATGGACATCTACGCCCAATTCACAACCAATAATGCGGTGCTCAACATTATTGAACAAGCGCCGACTGACTTCACCAGTTCCCGTAGTGTCCTCAACATTCAGATCATTGACCACCTGCTCGATCGTCTGCCAGCGCGAGCCGAGGAAGTCGTGGCCTTCATCGCAACCAATCAAAGTGAAGACATCCGCGCCTTCTTGGAAGCGTATTTCAATGATTCAAGCTCCTTCAAAGTCAAGCTAATCGCCGCCTTGGCTCGGTATCCTTGGTCCGGAGTGTTCGATCACTTGGCGCTTCCCGGAGCGGTCAGCGATGAGGATATGAGGACGGAGCTTCTCGATGCGGCGTTATTGGCAGCGCACGACACGGAGCGTTACACGCTGAGCGAAGAAGCACGCGCCCTGATCGTCGACCGGCACGCAAGCCTGACGGCGTTCACCCAGGAGCATGATGCGGCCAGGGTGGCTGCGGTTTGGTCATTCGCTCAGCGCTCGGATTTGATTGTCCCTTCACTCGCCCCCTTGTCCGACGGCATTCGAACCGCGCTGGTGAAGGAGGGCGCGTACACCCTCACCCTTTCCAACCTGCGGACCGCGCTTCATCTCGAGGAGACGGCTCCACTGACGCTGGATCGCATCCTCAAGAATGAGGACGTTTGGCTGCGATGCCGAGATGAAATCGATACCTACCTCGATGCCGTAACGGGTGACAGTTCCATGGTCTGGGCCGTGGACAGCGCTTCAACCTTGGCAAGCGTTATTTCCGAGCAGTCCAGCGAGTGGAACGAATCACAAATTAGATCCTTGCTGGCACTGACCCACCCTGAAGCGTCACTCCCCGCTCTTTCCACCGCGCCTAAAAGCACGTGGACGTCAATCGCGGAATCACAAAGGCTTGTTCCAAACGTGGCAAACCTCGATTCCTACTCAAAGGAATTTGGCGTAGACGATCCCTTGGCAAAGATTCTGGTCAGCGAGTCAGGCAAACCTATCGAAATCTCGGGCTTTGATGAAGCCTCGACTGATTCCCTCCACGACCTGACAGTCACGATCCTAAACGCGTCCAGCAGCTTGAAGGCCGAGGACCGCGTGCAGCTTGCGCTCCAGCTGAATCCGCAACGACCATTGGATTCCTCGTCCGTGACGGAGATTCAACCATCCGGGGATGATCTTCTGGCCCACGCTCTCGAATCTGGGCTCCTGCCGGACACCGCTGACACCTTCACCCACTTCCTCACAGGCGGATGGGCGTCGGTATCCGCCGCATTCAAGGTCTCAACCTCAGCGGAAAGTTTCCTGACGCCATCCTTCATTGCAGGGCATGTGCATGAGCTTCTCGCCGATCCACAGGTTCCCGATTCGCTCAAAGTACGTGTGATTCAGGATCTTGAATCCTATGCCGCCGACGCCGATACAGAGAGCGCTACCCTTTCCGCTGCCGCAGCCTTCGCCCACGCCAAGCAGATCCGCTTGAAACCTGCCTGCGTACGGATGGTTGCACCCTATTCGGCAGTGCCAGAGCAAATCCTCTGGCAACTGGCCACCCCGGAAGATGAGATGAGTGGGCAGGAAATCAAGTACATCCTTGGCTCACTCGGTGGCGAGTACGGCGGCTTCAACGGCGAGACCAGCCATGAATTCGATGTTCCCGTGACAGCCTCAACGAAATCGGTGCTAGACCGCCTCAAGCGTGACAAACTCATTGAACTACCCAGCGGAGGACCGAGAGGCAGGCAGAAGGTGCGTATTCTCTGACACCCGCCAATCTCGCCCTCACGTCACCACACTTCAGCTCGACGGACAACGAGGCTTATCCATAGGGGCGCCTGGACTTTCCCCAGCTGATTCTTTAGCCCGAGGGAAGCCAGGGGTGGCAGGCCCTGCGAGTGTTGCAGGGGTTCGTCAGAGCGGCCCGGTCGTTCGGATCGGTGCCGTCGCTGGCGGTCGTCGGGGTGTGCGCGCAGCTGCCTCCCGACTCCTGGGACGAGGTCGCCGTTTTGCTGATCGACGCCTGGAACGACGGCCGACTGCTGGCCAGCGACCTCGTCGCGGCCTGGCGCAACCCGTGGCGGACCCACTTGGAAACCCCGCCCCACCGGCTGGTTAAAACCCTCAACCACGTCGCGGACACGGGTGGCCTGGCCCTCGTGTGGCCGCTGCTGGTGGAGGTGTGCGAGGAACTGGCGGGAATGAAACAGGTCCCCGCCTCCGCGCTCGGCCTGCTGGAGGCGGTGCTGCACCACCTCCCGGAGGTGCGGGCCGCGGGAGTCGCCGTCGACCTGCCGAACGTCACAGCACTGGCCGCCCGGAAGGGCACCAGCAAAGCGGTGACGGTCGCGAAACGGATCGTCGAAGCCACCCCGATGGTTCACCACACCGGACAGGAGTTGCGGACAGTCGTGGAGGAGATTCCGCCTCCGGACGAGAAGTTCATCGCAGATGTCGCCGGGGCCGTGAACTTCGTGACCCACGAAAGAACAGGCCCGAGGGAAGACGCGCAATTCTGAACACGAAAGCCCTTGACCGCCCCACGCGCGGGTTCGATACCGAACACCGCCCCATGAAGCCGTGCTTGCATACTGCTAGCATAGTTTTATGACCACCTTGTACATTCGCGATGTGCCCGACGACGTGGCCGAGACGCTCAAGCAGCGTGCCGCTGCGCGGGGACAGTCCTTGTCGGCCTATGTCGCCGCCGAACTCAAGCAGATCGCGTCGCGACCCACGAATGCGGAGATCATCGACCGGCTCCGCATCATGGATCGCACATCCGGGCCCGGCCGCGAGGAGATCCTGGCCGAGATCGCGGCGAATCGCCGATGATCGTCGTCGATGCCTCCGCCATGATAGAGGTTCTGGTAGGAGGTGACACCGACCCGGCGCTGCTCGATGAACTGACCGGCGACATCGCAGCCCCACACGTGCTGGACCTCGAGGTCCTGTCGGTACTGCGCGGCCTGACGTTGGCGGGAAAACTCGCCCCGGAGACCGCTGACCGGGCCCTGCAAGAGTACTTCCAGCTGAACATTCAGCGCCACAGCACGGCGCTGCTCGCCGGACGCATCTGGCACCTCCGTTACCAGTTCACCGCCTATGACGCCAGCTACCTCGCCTTGGCCGAGGCGCTCGGTGTCCCCCTCATTACCTGTGACAAGAAACTGGCGCCACCGGGCCGAGGTGAGACTCTTCCCGCTCTGACACCGAATCGGCGATGATCGCGGGTGGATTTGTCGCCCATCGCGGATAGGTTCATCCCATGACCTGGAACGCCGACGCCCTGGCCGCTTTCCTTCTCGAATCGAAATCGTTCAAGGATCTCGTCGTGGCCCTCGACGACCTCACCGAGGCCGACCGTTCGGCGATCCGGACGACACTCGGCAAGGCCATCCCCTCCCTGCGTCGACACCTGGGAAAGAACGAGGAGTGGGGACGCCTGCCACTGCTGGCCGCGGCGGTCGGCGCCACCCCCGCGCAATGCGCCTCCGTCTTCGCCCCGCAGGAGATCTGGCGGCTGAAGTGGTCCCCCGCCATCGCCCGAAACCGGTTGATCTCGTGGCTGATCGACAACGGCCCGGATTGGAGCGACGACTTCGTCACGCGACTGCTGAAGCGTCGTGGCGACGCTGACATCCACGCCCTGATCGACGAACTCGTCATAGCCCACGACCTCCCGATTCCCGACGACCCCGGATTCCTGACGGCCTGGGCGGTGAAGAACGCCGCCCACCCCCGGCCCGGGCGCCGCTGGGAGGAACACTTCATCGCCGCCTGCGCCGCCCCGAACGCCCTCATCCAGCACCTCGGCTCTGAACAGCACACCCAGATTCAGAAAGCCGTCGCGGATCTGCGGATGACCGAACCCACCGACGACGACGCCCTGCTGCTGGCGCTCCTCCACGTGTTCGAACGCGGCGACGACCGCAGCTCACAGCAGTTCGCCCTGACCCTGATCACTGACCTGGGCCTGACCCCTCTGCTCATGAGACATCTCGACCGGTTCCTGGCGGCCCTGCCGAACGCCGATCCCGTCGTCGTGAAGTTCGCAGTCGAACAGCTGCTGCCCCTCGGCCTGGGCGAGGACCACCTGACCACACTGGCCCTGGACGTGCTGGCCCGCAAAGAAAAAGGCGTCAAACGCACCGTCCTCAAAGCGCTGCGCTCGGTGAACGACCCATCACAGGACCTGGTGGAAATGCTCACCGCGATCACCACCGGCCCCGACTCCACCGCCGCCGGACTGGCCCGGGAACTCCTCGACGGCTGGAGCACGACCACCGGAGCCACCGAGTCGCTGGGGCTGTGGCGCGACCCACTCGGCATCCCTCCCGAGCCCATCGACGACCTGGACCGGGCGCTGGATGAGGCGGAGTTCGACGAGCTGATCCACCGGCTGGACAGCGATGCCCCGGGAAACTGGGCGCCCGTTGAGGACTACGAACGCGGCCTGGCGGCGCTGGTCGCGCTGGGCTGGGCCGAGGGTCGCGACGCCGTCGTCGAGACGCTGCACGACAAGCTGAACCCCGACCCGAACACACACGGCATGTGGAAGCAGCTGGTGCAGCGCTGGATGCAGCGGGTGACCGGCCGGAAGGAACGTGGCAGGCCACCCCGGGGTGCGGCACTCACACGGGTCGCGATTCGGCGCTGCAACGACGTCCTGGATGCCATCGGTCAGGTGCCGTGCCTGCTGTCCACCCCCTCTCACAAGAACAACCGGGTCTCCTGGCAGAAATTCCAGGACCGGCTGCGCCGCTACGCCGAGAAGGACGTGGAGGTGTTGCCCATCGACCTGTTCGTCGCCCTGGGCCGGATGGACCTCACCGAGACCACACCCTGCGCCCTGCCGGGCCGCGTCACCGGGGGACGAACCGTGCAGGAAGTCGTCGATCTCTGGCTGAAAACCCCCGCCGAACCGGGCCGGATGAGTTGTGTTCCCCCCGGCAGCCCCGGGAACGAGCAGGGCGATCAGGCCTGCCGCAGGGTGCGCTTGGAAGGCGACGAGCCCGTGATCGCGAAGACTCTCGGGATCACGGGACCGTGGGATGAGACACGCCGAGCACCAGAACGCAGCGGGGAACACGGCATCGGCAGCACCCTGCTTCCGGCACACCCCATATGGGCGACCACTGCCGCCCAAGTGAACCTGCCCTTCGGCAGCAGTTCCGGTTGGGAGATCACCGAGGCAATAGCCTCCGTGTTCCGCGTGGATCTGCCCATGGCTCTCATCGCCTTCGTCTTCGCGAGCGGAGCCTCTCCGCAGGGTCGCGACGACATAGCGGGGGCGCTGCTGACGGCATGGGACGAGTCCCGGCTGGGTCCGGAAGTGCTCGTAGCGGCTTGGGACAGTTCGTGGCGCCAGGAATGGCGGGACGACATCGCCCCCGCGAAGGTGGCGGCCATGCTCACGACACTCGCGGAGGCCGGTGGCCTGGCCCTGGCGTGGCCACTGCTGACGAGAATCGCGGAGGAACTGGCGGGAACGGACAAGCTCCCCACCGGGGTCGCGACCGTCCTGGAATCGGTGCTCCATCTCCTGCCCGAGGTACCCGTGAAACCGGACCTGCCCACCATCGCGGCGCTGGCCGCACGGAAGGGCAGCAGCAAGGCGATCAAGGTGGCGCGGCAGATAGTCGCCGCCGACTAATCCGCAGGGAAAGCCCGGTTCAGCACCACTCCCCGAGATGAGCAGGTCACACGGCGCCACGAGTCCGAAGCTGATCAGTGGGGTTGCTTCAGCTAGCTTGGCGCCGACTGTGGTGGTGCAAAACACACTGCGCGACAAGACATGTGGTCTTGGCCTTGCTCATTTATTCGTTGGGTGTGGAGGCGAAAACGGGATCAATGAAGCGGGCGACGAGGGTGACCTGATCGTCGAGCTGGACTTCGCAGACCCCTTCGAGGTGCTCTTTGCGCCGCCAAGCGGCCCACTTAGCCTGTTCGATAGCGCCATGGCCCTCCACATGAGGGCTAACAGGTTCGAGGGTCACGCCACGATAGCGGGCGACGGCTTCGGCGGATCGTCGCAGCTTGTAAGGGTCGAAGCCCTGACGGCAGAGTTGGACGATATCGACGTAGTCGCGCCATCTGGTGCTGGTGATGCCGCGCTCCAGGATGGTGATGGCCTTCTCAGCGATGGTTGTCTCGGCCGCGTATCCCAGTAGCTGTAATGGCTCGCCGAGTACTCGGTCGATTGAAACGATGCAGGGTTCTGGAATGATGGGATCTCCTGTGGAGACATCCCATGTCGAGGTGCCCCTCCACGGTCCGATGGATGCTTTCACACGTACCCGGTAGCCGGGGTAGTCGGCGTGTTCTCGAATCTCCTGGATGCTGATGCTGTTGATGTCGAAGGTTACGCCGTCGTCGGATGGCACCTCGGCGAGTTGGGTCACGACGACTGTGAGGTGTTCGGGAGTGACGTTGGCGTTGATCGCGTTCGCGTCGATGTCCTTGGTGGGACGACGAACGCCGTACGCCGCAAGCAGGATTCCTCCCTTGAGTACGAAGTCATCCCCGTGCTCGCTGCGGATGAGGCGGTCCAGGAAGGATTCGAGTAGGTGCCAAACCAGGTATTCCTGGGTGGGCGCTGGCACTCCGGTTCTGCTCGCCGTGGATCGAGCCTTGGACTGGAGGATGGTGAAGACTTCTTCGCCGCGCGTCATGACAGCGTCTCCAGGGCGTGAAGCAGCGGAGTCTTGGCTCGGGGGAGCTGCAGGGCGATCCGCATCAGGGTGTTGGGTTTCCCGCCGCGGCGCAGCCATTCCTTGAGGGCATCTCGTGCGGTCTCGTAGCCGAGCTGGCCGCGCAGGCGGAACGCGTCCGCAATGCAGCGTTCGGGAGAGTAGAGCCCGATCGACAGGTCCGCGCCTTCGATGGGAATCTCGTCGCGACCGAGGTCGAAGGTGGCGGCATCGAACTGGTGCCAGGTGATCGCGTGCTCGGTTGCAGGAGAACGCCCTCCACGGGGGATCGCGACATCGAGAGTGTCAGGAATGGCGTCGGTCAAGTCATGGTGGGCGAGCGCAGAAGTGAGGCAGATCGTTGCATCGGATCGCCGGGTCGCGGCTTCGACCAGGCTCCAGTCCACGGCCGGCGCATCTGCGGGGAGGTAGATGCCGCGTGCGACCCGAGTCAGGTCGCCAGCGCAGGCTGCCCGGTAGAGGCCGGTGCGGGACAGTCCAGCGCGATCAGCGGTTGACGGGGTGATCGGTGTCACGGTCTCACCTCAACTCGGACGGTATGAAACGTCTACAGATAATAGTAGCTGATTACGTTTCGTTCCGCTCTGGCGCCGAAGTGACGAAAATCAAAACGCGCCCCTGCGAGTTGACAGGGCGGCTCTAGTTCTGGAGTGCGAATTGTCTGACCTGTCGGTGCTGATGGGCCGAGATACAGGTTGCGAGTTCGCCGGGCGACGCGATGTCAGTCCATTCGACCTTGCAGGTCAGCGTCTCCATCTCAACACAAAACCTCTTTCGAACGCCGCAACCCGCATTGAGTGCTGCATAACCGGGAAGTCGCGGGCGGAGTGTCCTCAGAAGTCGAAATCGAAGTCGATTCCGTCCAGGAAATCCCCCAGATCGAACCCGTCGAACAGGCCGCCGATGCCGTCGAACAGGCCATCGGCGCCGTCAAGGAGGTCCGAGGCGAGCAACTGGAACACCAGCTCCCCCGCCACGTCGGCACCGACATCGATCCAGTCGATGTCCCATTCGACGTTTCGTTCGATGGCGAGTTCACGGAAGACCTTGACCCAGTGGTCGGCGACCCCGAAGACCATCGCGTAGGGAAGGTAGCGGCTGAAGATGTTTTCCGCCTCTTCGAAGCGGATCTGCTCGGCCTCGGCGGTCGCGAGGTACTGCTTGAAACCGAGGGCCTGGATGCGCGTGGCGGTGCCTGCGCCGGTGCGGGGCACGCGACGTCTCGGCCCGAAGGCAGCGACGACACCCGTCGCGACGAACATGGCAGCGGCCAGTATGCCCACAACACCCCCTCCGGCGATCACCAGCGCGGCGACACCTGCCACCATCCCGGCCGCCACGCGCCCGAACCTGTGGCGCCGGCCACCCGGGTTCGGGTTCTGCCGGTACCAGCCGCGGCGGCTGGTCTCCTCGTAGATGTCGGAGGTGAGCTGCCGGAACACCTTCTTGTGTTTGCGGACCAGCTCCGACATCCGCTTCTCCCGCCCGTCGGGGAAGGCTCCCTCCAGGAACGTCTTCTCGTAGCGCATCAGGCTGGAGCGGGGCTTGTCGCAGGGGTGCAGCAGCCAGTCCTTCCCGCGCCGCTTGCCCTTGCCGCCGTCGAGCACCTCAATGCGCAGGAATCCGCGGGCGGCGAGGTCGACGATGGTCGCGGTGAGGTCGCGGGGGTCCACCATCCCGTCGATGACCATCCCGATCAGTCCCGGGGTGACGTCACGCGGCGGGGTGAAGGCGACGGGGAAAGGGCCCTTGTACTCGGTGGACCGGAGCCGTTTGACCGGGGCTGCCTTCCGTTCCTTCCGCGGTGGCAGGACACCGGGCGTCAGGCCGTCATAGATCTCGTCGTGCGAAGCGAGGATCCGCCTGAGAAGCAGCGTCACCGCCCCCAGGAACACGACCACCGCCACCGCGAACACAATCCATCCCATGGAAAAAGTCTCCCGCATCCTTGGACGGTATGGCGACAGGCACGCTCCACAAGTCTTCTTGAGTACAAAAATTTACTTGTGTATGGTGGCCCTCGTGACCGCCGAACCCGCAACCATCGACCTCGCGCTGAGAGCACTCGCCGACGGGAATCGTCGCGCCATCCTGCGCATCATCCGTTCGGAGCCCCTTCAGGTGGGGTCGGTTGCGGAGAAGGTCGGACTGTCCCAGCAGGCGACCTCCCACCACCTGGGGGTGCTGCGCCGCGCAGGCCTGGCGACCAGCACCCGGGACGCAACCAGGCACCTGTACGTCCTGAACACCGACGGCCTGGCCGCGGTGCGTTCGTATCTCGACGATTTCTGGCCCACCAGACTGGCGGCCCTGAAAGCAGCAGTGGAGAAGAGCCACCATGGCTGAATTCACCGACGCGATCATCATCGAAGCGCCTCCGCGCGTCGTCTTCGACTTCCTCACCACGGAAGCGGGCCTGACCTCCTGGATGGGCCAGTACGCCCATCTGGAACCGCATCCCGGCGGGGAGTTCTCGGTGAGCATCGCGGGCCACCCGGTTCGTGGCCGCTATCTGCACGTCGAACCGTACTCGCGGGTGGTCGTCTCCTGGGGTTTCGCGGGCAGTGACGTGCTACCGCCAGGAGCCTCCACCGTCGAATTCCGGCTGGTCGAGATCGCCGGCGGAACCCGCGTGGAGCTCACCCACTCGGACCTGCCCGACAGCGAGGTTCCCGGCCACGCCGAGGGCTGGAACCATTTCCTGCCCCGCCTGCACCACACGGCCCGAGGCATCCCACCGGGCCCCAATTTCTGGCACCCCGGGGATCATCCACCCAATCGAGGAGCATCATCCATGACCGAACCACTCGACATCGTCAACCGCTACCACCGCGCATGGACCAGCGGGGACGTCGACTCCGCGATGGAACTGGTCGCGGACGACATCACATGCCGGGCTCCCGGCGTCGATCTCACGGGCAAGGCCCGGTACCGCGAGTTCATCGCGGGATTCGCCCCGGCGCTCACCGGCCTGGTCGACATCGCCAGCTTCTCCGACGGCAACCGCGTCGCCCTGTTCTACTACCCGCAGACAGCCATCACCGGCATCGCCCCCGCCGCGGAATGCTTCACCGTCCAGGACGGCCTGATCACGGGCAGTGTTCTCGTCTTCGACCGGCTCTCCTTCGCTCCGCCGAGCGCGCCATGACCGACCCCAAGGCAGCACAGACCGAGCTCGTCGCCCGGCTCCACGGGCTCCTGGGCGACGAACCCACAACCCGTGTGATCCCGATGTTCGGGTCGCGCGCCTTCATGGTGCGCGACAAGATGGTGTGCTGCGCCCTCAAGGGCGGGCACCTGCTGGCGCACGTCGATCCCGACGACGACGCGAAACTCTCCGGGGAACCCGGCGCCTCCCCCGCCGAGATGGGCCCGGGACGCGAGATGGGGCCCGGCTGGATCCAGGTGTCGGCGGAGGTGATCACCGACGACGACCGCCTGCGTTTCTGGGTCGATGCCTGCATGGCCTTCAACCGCGCCCAAACCATCGGATCGAAACCGTCGTGACCGCTCCTTGACGCCCCGGCGCATGCGCCACGCCACCTTCGACGCCGGCCATCCCGACCGGTCGTCCGGGAACACGGCACCCTCCTCGACATGGCACAGGTGCGGCTGCCGTTGACCGAGGAGCTGGCAACCGACATTCTTCATGGGATGGTTCGCGCCCACGTTCCAGCAGGTCGCTCTACGAGCGCTACCACGGCATCGACTACACCGCCGTGCTGGGCCTGCCGGAACCGGACGGACACGGGGATGTCAGCGAGTTCGACCGCATGGTCGCGGGGGATGTGCCGGCGGACCGGAGCGTCGCGGCGAACGGCCAGATCATCGAACGCCAGCAGATCCTCACCACCCACAAACCTGGCAGTCCTGGTGAGGCTCGGCGTGCAGCCCGGATCCTCGACGACCTCGCCCGCTGCCTCCAGGAAGAACCCGTGACCCCGTTCACCGGCTGGGCCCAGAGCCCGCACTGGGTGCAGTCGACGGTCCCGGAAACCGACACCCCCAAGCTGGTTGAGCCGATCCCTGAGCGTCAGCGAAGAGCTCGTGTCGAAACCACCCTCAACACCCGAACTTCCCCCGAGGCCCCGTCCTCGGGTATGCTTGCCCGGTCCCGGGGCATTAACTCAATTGGTAGAGTGCCACCTTTGCAAGGTGGAAGTTAGGGGTTCGAGTCCCCTATGCTCCACAAAAACGATAGGCAGCAAAGAAGCACATTGGCCAGCAGAAGACACCAAGGTTGAAGACTGGGATCGGCCTTTGGCAACCGACCCCAGCCCAAACATCAGGCCTGGAATGACAGCCACGACATAATCCCAGCAGCCGTGACAACAAGTTGAATTCCAATCCAGATCAGAACCACCAGCAGCCCCCGGCGCCGGTGCGGTACGTCGCGTCGCGTCTGCAATACCAGCACCAGCGCCACCAGAGAGAGCCCCAGGGAAATGGGCAGTGCCGGGATCAGGGCGACAACGCTCATGGCGAGAAGAATCCACACCCAAGTGAGCGAGGACAATCCTCGAGCGCTCTGCTCCGTGACCTTGTATTGTTGCACCATTTTCCCTCCTCGTGATGGTCTACCTGTTGTTTGCCTATGAATCATGCGTTGACAAGCCATGCGCTGTAAACGCTGCTGGCGTTGACTTCCAGATGCTGGATCTTGTCGAGACGAACACCAAATCCTTTGACGAAGATGTTGTCATGCCACGTCGTCTCGCAGACTCCATGAGAGCCCTGCTTCCAGTGGCTGGTATCTTCACTCAGGGCAACCACAATATTGAAATTGGCACTGGAGGCGGTGCAAGACTTGGTTGCGACAACCGAGCCACCCTGTACTTGATAGATAAAACTCTGCGAGAGCTTGGTGATGGTGATTCCGAAAATCTCCTGTTTGACTGAATACGAGACACGATAACCGGTGATTGCTTCCTCTTTTTCGTCAGCCGATTCATTCTCCACGCCATTGTCGATCGTGATCTTCGACAGCGCTCCGACCTGTTCAGGATTTGAACCGCTGAGTACTGCCTACAGTTCTTTCCCAACAGTACCGCCTGAAACGACCTGCTCGATCTGCGCCTTGTCGGCCATATGGCCAAGGTGCGGGGAATCTCCGTCGTCACACTTCACGACCCGCCCCTCAGCGACCCCTTTCGATTCCACGCCACCCGCGTCGCGTTCCGCCAGCGCGGCGAGGGTGAGCAGCTGTTTGCGCATCATCAGCAGGTCGCCCCAGGCCAGCAGATACCTCAGGGGTTTTCCCAGCAACCGACCGATGGGGGGCATCCACAACGCCGCGACCAGCCGGCTGCGAGACCCGGTGATCGTTTCGACGCGGTAGTGGAGGGTGATCGCGCCGAAGATCCGGGTCGGACGACCGGCCTTCATCCGCAGCGTCAGCGACTCGCCGTCGGTGAAGTCCGTCAGCTCGAAGATCGTCATGAACGACTGCCCCACCGCCAGATCGGTCAGTGACGGATCGGCCCGTCGCGGACTGCGTCGCCCGAAATTGTCCAGCCAGTCATACGAGTACGGAGCACGACGCATCTGACACAGCCACAGGAAACCGATCTCCCTCGGCGCTTCCATGGCGACGGCGCGAACCGCGAGTCGCGAGCCGGGCGCGACCTCCGGAGTTGGCAACCCCGCCGGTTCCACGGGCACACCCCACACCCACGGCAGCCCGCCTTCACCAGCCATCACACCCACCTTTCAAGTTACTGAAGGGAGACTCAAATATTACAGGCCTCCTTCTGAGGCGACGGCCGAACCGGAGCTCAGATCCTGGCAGAAACGGAGTTCCCGACCCGGCAGTTCCGGAACCCGGAGCTACACCTACGCGGACCGCATCCACGTCATGCCCGTGGACCGCCTCTGGCGCCCGTGACCACACCGTGGGGTCGCGATTCCCTCCGCGACCATGACACGTCCGGCAATAGAAGTAGGCATTCCCGGGGTCCGGTCCGATGCCGGACACGGACAACTTCCCCAGTCTGACCGGCTTCCACTACGGTTCAGGGATGAGCACAGAGAAGAGCACCGGGTTCAGGTTCGGGGTCCTGCCCCGGATTGTGGTGGCCATCGCACTGGGGATCCTGCTGGGGTCGGTCCTGCCCACTTGGGCCACCCGGGTCTTCGTCACCTTCAACGACATCTTCGGCCAGTTCCTCAGCTTCTCCATCCCGCTGATCATCGTCGGGTTGATCACCCCGGCCATCGGGGAGCTGGGACGCGGCGCGGGCAAGTGGTTGGCGCTGACCGCCGGCCTCGCCTACGCCTCCACCCTCATCGCCGGACTGATGGGGCTCGGCGCGTCCCTGCTGGTACTGCCCCAGGTGCTGCCCGCCGAGACGGGCGCCCTCAGCAACCCGGAGGATGCCCTGCTCAAACCCTACTTCTCCATCCAGATACCGCCGTTGTTCGGGGTCATGACCGCACTCGTCCTGGCCTTCGTCATCGGCGTGGCGCTCACCGCCATCGAAGGCAGGGCGCTGCGCACCGGATTCGAGGAGTTCCGAGACATCGTCAACCTCGTGATCTCCAAGATCATCATCCCGCTGCTGCCGATCTACATCTTCGGCATCTTCCTCAACATGACCCAGGGCGGTCAGGTGCTCACCGTCATCGCCACCTTCCTGGGCGTGGTGGTGTTCGTGTTCATCCTCACCTGGATCATGCTGCTGCTCCAGTACCTCGTCGCCGGAGCCACCACCGGACGCAACCCGTTCCGGATGCTGGGCACCATGCTGCCCGCCTACCTCACCGCACTGGGCACGTCGTCGGCGGCGGCGACGATCCCCGTCACGCTGCGCCAATCGATCAAGTCGGGAACTTCGGAGCCGGTGGCGTCGTTCGCGATCCCGCTGTGCGCCACCATCCACCTGGCCGGTTCGACCATCAAGATCACCTGCTTCTCCCTGGCCGTGATGATGCTCTCCGGCATCCCCATCGACCCGGTGCTGATGATCGGGTTCATCTGCATGCTCGGCGTCATGATGGTCGCGGCCCCGGGTGTTCCCGGCGGCGCGATCGTCACCGCAGCAGGTCTGTTGCAGTCGATGCTCGGGTTCAACGAGGCGCAGGTCGGCCTGATGATCGCCACCTACATCGCCATGGACTCCTTCGGCACCGCCACCAACGTCACCGGCGACGGCGCCATCGCGATTGTCGTCGACCGCCTCGCGGGTGGGCAGATCGGGGACGACGGCGACCCGGAGAACGCCCGCGAGCTCTCCTTCGACGGCATGAGGTACC